>CAYLTF010000049.1:0-7015 GCA_964386625.1 uncultured Akkermansia sp.
GCGACCGGCAAGGCGGGCGACAAGGCCATCAACCTCACGATGAAGGGTGGCCCGGTGGTCAGCTTCAATCGCGACTTCTTGGCCAAGGTCAACGCCGCCATGGCGAACGACGAGCTCACGGTGGCTTTCTGGCAGAAGAAGCTGGATATCGCCGACAGCTCCGCGTTCACCATGAACTCCCCGGGCAGCCCGAACAACCGCGGCTTCCACAGCCACACCCCGTGGAGCAACCAGAACATCTACTTCGACACCGTCGGCTGCTGCGACGGTGCCACCCAGCGCATCTCCGCCGACATCCAGACCTTCCCCGGCTACTCCGGTGATGCCTCCTGGTGGACCAACGCCTACCACCTCTTCGTCTTCACGAAGAAGGGCGCCTCCAAGAACATCTGGATCGACGGTCAGTTGTTCCTGTCCGGTGAAAACACCGCCAAGCTGCCGACCGACATCGATGCCTTCTACATGGGCTCCGGTGCCAACGGTGGTGAGCTTAGCCACGCCATCATCGACGACTTCTCCGTCTTCGGTAAGGAGTTGGTCGAGGCCGATGTGGTCGCCCTGTCCAAGGGTACCCTCCCGACGGCGCTCCCCGCCGCCAAGGGCCTCATCGCCTACTGGGACTTCAATGCCGCCCCGGCCGCCGGGATCAGCAACCTGAAGGCCGCCGTGGGTGCCAATGGCAAGGTGAAGATCACCTTCGACGGTGCCGGCACGCTGCAGACCTCCACCACCCTCAACGGCACCTATGCCGACTCCGCCATCAAGAGCGGGGATGAGATCACGGTGGATGGCGCTGCGCTCTTCATCCGCGCCAAGCGCTGAGCACGCCGCGACTCGAAGACTCGTTTCATGACACGGAGGCCGGGCGAAAGCCCGGCCTCTTTTTTTGGTGCGCCCGGCAGGGCGCACGCTCCAACGGGTCAAAGTCCCGAGCAGGCCCGACAAGGGGAACTGCATCGCTGCCCGACAAGGATGTCCGCCGCGAGGCGGGATCTGAAGGAATTCGGAGGCAACGCACCGGATCGACGAACGGGAAGCGGATGCGAGGCGCACGTTAGGGGCTGGGAGACCAGAATCTTCAAAGTCGAAAACTTGCGCAGCCCCCCCCCGGGCGTGCATCCGACGATCATCCGTGCGGAGGGGGGTGTGCATTACCCGGTGAGGTCTCCGGCGCTGCGACAAAGCTGGAGCCGCTGCAAGGCGGCGACGAGGGTGCCGGCGAAGTCAGTCCAAAGCATAGTCGGTCGTCTGCCGACTGGAGGATCGGACGTGCAGACAAGGTCGGTCGACCGAGGACGCGATGCGCGAGGGAGAGCCAGAAGTGCGGGCTGAGACGCCCGCAGCGGATCTGCAAGGATCGGGCCGGAAGCCCGGATCGAGGCAGTTCCGCGGCTCAAGTCCGACGTGTCTCTCGGCAATGATCGGACCTGGAGAGCCGGGGCTGTTCGAAAGAATGCTCGGGCGAGAGAACAGGCTCAAGGCCCTCAGGGCCGTGGAGACCAATCGCGGTGCCGGCGGTATCGACGGCATGGAGGTGGGTCAACTCCGTGGATACCTGAAGGAGCATTGGGCAGGCATCAAAGAGCGACTCCGGACTGGAGGATATGAACCCCGGCCTGTGCGGCGGGTGGACATTCCGAAGCCGGGTGGAGGCACACGCATGCAGGGGATCCGGACGGTCTTGAACCGACTGATCCAGCAGGCGGTCCATCACGGACTCAGCCCGATCTGGGAGGGCGAGTTCTCGGAGCACAGCCACGGGTTTCGGCCCGGACGGAGTGCCGCCCAGGCGGTCGAGGCGGCCCAAGGCCATGCCAGCGCCGGCAAGCGCTGGGTGGTGGACCTGGATTCGGAGAAATTCTTCGACCGAACGAACCATGATGTGCGGATGGCCCGGGTGGCCGACGGGTGGCCTCGCGGACGTCCACGCGGGGCCTGGGTCCACTTTCCTGACCTGGCTCCGAATCCCGATCGCGAACGTTCCGAGCGGCCGCTCGGCTCTCCCTGTTGCCCAGGGGCTTCGATCCCCCCGGGATGCTGCGATCGAAGGATGTGGCCGCCTCGGGCCGGTACTTCAGCGGAAACGTCGCGGACGGAAGGTGCCCCCTCGGGAGGCCCCACCACCGCCAGGACCCCGGGGACCCGCGGAACCGCCCCGATCCGGGCTGCCGCTGGCTTGGCCCGGCGGACGGGGTCCGCGGTCCGTGCGCCCCTGGCCCTGAGACGACCGCCCCTGTGATGCTCCGAAAGAGCGACCCGGGTTGCCGCGGCCCCCTCCCGAGGGTCCCCGGCGAGAATCCGGGGTCGCAGCGGGCGCAGGCGCCGAATAGTCGAAACCCTCGAGGCGTTTCCGCGGCAGGCTCCGGTGGATGAAGCGCTCCAGCGTCCTGAGGTCGTTGAGCTCGTCTGGGCTCACCAGGCTGATGGCATCGCCCACGGCGTTGGCCCGACCGGTGCGGCCGATCCGATGCACGTAGTCTTCCGGGGCCGGCGGAAAGTCGAAATTGACCACATGCGAGATGCCGTCGACATCGATGCCCCGAGCCGCGATGTCGGTGGCCACGAGGACGCGCACCGCACCCTCCTTGAACTCGGCCAAGGCGCGGAGCCGTTGGTTCTGCGAGCGGTTCGAGTGGAGGGTCGCCGTGCGGATCCCCGACTGCTCGAGTCGCCGGGCGATCCGGTCGGCCCCGTGTTTCATCCGGGTGAAGACCAGGACCATCTCGAGCGAGGGATCCCGCAGGAGCTGCTGCAGCAGGGCGGGCTTGAGGTGCCGCGGCACCTCGTACACCGATTGGGCGACCGTCTCGGCGGGGTTCGAGCGCTTGCCGATCTCGACGGCCTGAGGCGACTGGAGGAACTCCCGGGTCACGGCCTCGATCTCGCGGGAAAGGGTCGCCGAGAAGAGCAGGGTCTGCCGGCGTTTGGGCAACTGACGCACCACATCCCGGATCGCCGGCAGGAACCCCATGTCGAGCATGCGGTCGGCCTCGTCGAGCACGAGGTGCTGGATCCCGGAGAAATTGCCGTAGCGACGCCCCATCAGGTCGAGCAACCGGCCCGGAGTGGCGATGATGATGTCGGCACCCCGCCGGAGCGCCTCGATCTGGGGCTTCTCGCCCACGCCGCCGAACACCGTGGCCACGCTCAGGGACAGGTATTGGGCGTAGGCCCGGACGTTGTCGTGGATCTGCACCACCAGCTCGCGTGTCGGTGCCAGGATGAGCGCCCGGATGTGCCCGGGGCTGGAGTGGCCGGTTGCGAGGCGGGTCAGCAGGGGCAGCGTGAAGGCCGCGGTCTTGCCGGTGCCGGTCTGTGCGATGCCGATCAGATCCTTGCCGGAGAGGACGAGGGGAATGGCCGCAGCCTGGATGGGCGTCGGTTCGGTGTAGCCGGCGTCGTCCACCGCGCGCAGCACGCGCGGGTCGAGGCCCAGGTGTCTGAAATCCATTGTCGGCAAGAGATCCGTGAGGGAAGGGGAAAAATCGAGCAGATAGATGCGTTGCGGGACCGATCCTGGGGGCCTCAGCCGATGCGCCAGGTGATGCGGGCCTTGTTCAGGTCGTAGGGCGACATCTCCATCTTCACCCGATCGCCGACGGTGAGGCGGACCCAGCGCTTGCGCATCTTGCCGCAGACGGTGGCCAGGACCAGGTGCTGATTGTTCAACTCGACACGGAACATGGTGCCAGCCAGGACGCTGGAAATGCGGCCTTCAACTTCGATGGCGTTTTCTTTCATGGAGACGGGAATCTTCTTCGGGGGACAGGGACGACGGACGGTGTGGAAATCGGGGGATGATCTTCCGGGGAATTCCGGCGATCAGGAAACGAGGCTCCGGTTGCCCCTCGGGGACACCGGTTCGGATCTTTGATGATCCTGGGGTCAGAAAAAAGGCGAAGGCCGGAAAACTCCAGCCCTCGCCTCTGGAAAACCTGATGGGTATCGGGGAGTCGATCCGCCCAAGCGGACCTGAACCGGATCAGTACCGGTCGCGACCACCACCGTAGCCGCCGCCACCGCCACGGCCGCCGCGGCCGCCGCCACCACCACCGTAGCCGCCGCCGCCGCCCGGAGGACGCTCCTCACGGGGACGGGCGATGTTGACCGTCAGGGGACGGCCACCGACCTGGGCGCCGTTCATGGCCTCGACGGCCTTCTGGGCCTCGTCGGGGGTGCTGAAGGTGATGAAGCCGAAACCGCGGGGGCGGCCGCTCACGCGGTCGACCATCAGGTTGGCTTCCAAGACGGTGCCATAGGGGGCGAAGGCGTCCTGGAGTTCGTTCTCGGTGGTGTTGTAGGAAAGGTTTCCGACAAACAGTTTGTTGCTCATGATGACTTGCTGTTCGGAGTACCGCTTGCGTTCTCGAGGTTGTTCCCGACTGCCGGGTTTCAAATCATCACCGAACCAAGTTCACCTGAGGATTCACCACGCCTTGGAAGCACTAGATCTCTGACAGACAGCCACCATCCTCCTTATCCTGAGGTTCAGGGCAAATCCTTTTGTTGACTATTTTTTGTCCTCAAGGGCGCGGATCGCGGCGGCCGTGACGCCTTTCAGAGCCGGACCGTGATGCCCTGGGCGGCCAAAAAAACCTTGGCCTCCCGGACCGTGTGGGTCCCGAAGTGGAAGCTCCTGGCGGCCAGCACGGCGTCCGCATGGCCCTCCTTCAGCACATCGGCCAGGTGTTGCAGATTGCCCGCGCCTCCGCTGGCCACGACCGGGACGCCGACAGTCTCGCTGACCCGCCGCGTGATCACCAGGTCGAACCCCTGCTTGGTCCCGTCGGCGTCGATCGAGTTGAGCACGATCTCGCCGGCCCCCAGTTCGCAGGCCCGTCGCGCCCATTCGACCGCATCCAGACCGGTCTCCTTGCGTCCGCCCGCGGCGAAGACACCCCAGCGGTCGGGCCCCACCTTCTTGGCGTCGATGGAGACCACGATGCACTGGCTGCCGTACTTCTCGGCCCCTTGGCGGATCAGTTCGGGATGGGCGATGGCGCTGGAGTTGATGCTGATCTTGTCGGCTCCTGCCCGGAGCATCTGCCCCATGTCGTCCACGGTGCGGATTCCGCCGCCCACCGTCAGCGGCATGAAGCACTGGTCGGCCGCCCGCTCGATCACCCCGATCATCGAGGCCCGCCCGTGGGCGCTGGCCGTGATGTCGAAGAACACCATTTCGTCGGCCCCTTGGGCGTCGTAGCGCAGGGCCATCTCCACCGGATCGCCCACGTTCCGCAAGCCGCCCTCCTCGGCTCGGCCGAACTGCACCCCCCGGGTCACCTTCCCGTCGTGGACGTCGAGGCAGGGGATGATGCGCCGGGCCAGCGGCGTCGGCCGGGGGTTCGACGGCAACGGAGACGACGGGATGCCGGAGGCGTGGGGATTCATGGCGTTGCGGACCCGGAGTCTGTCCCCGGGACGGAGACCGACGGTGGCAAATCGGTCGAAGGCCGCACAAGGGGGAATGGACTGGCGATATGGAGACCCCGGCCACACAGTGACGCCGCATGTCAGCCAATCGGCAGTTTCTGGTCATCACCGGGACCGGCACCGGTGTCGGCAAGACCGTCCTCTCCGGACTCCTGGTGCGTCGGCTGGTCCGGCTGGGCCGGTCGGTCCGGGCCTTCAAGCCCCTTTGCAGCGGCGGTCGGGATGACGCCCGGGTGCTCGCGGCCGCCTTGGCCGGCGTCCAGTCCCTCGACGAGATCAATCCCTGGCACTTCGAGGCCCCGCTGAGCCCTGCCTTGGCCGCCCGTCTCGAGCGCCGGACCGTGACCCTCGCCGAGGTGTCGGCCCATGTCCGGGCTCGTTCCGTCCTGGACGGACTGGTGCTCGTCGAGGGGGCAGGCGGGTTGTTGAGCCCTCTCACCGCCGATGGCGACACCCGCGACCTGATCCGCCGATTGCGGGCCATCCCCGTCCTCGTGGCCCCCAATCGGCTGGGGGTCATCCATGACGTGCGGGCCGCCCTCGGATGCCTGCCGCGGTCGCTGCGGTCCCGAGCGCCGGTCGTGCTCATGGCGCCGGCCACCGCCGATGCCTCCACGGCCCGGAACGCCCAGAGCCTCTCCGATTACCATCCCGCCGACCGCATCGTCGAGATCCCCCGGGTGTCCGAAGAGGTGCAGTCGGGCGCCCGTCCGGCCCCGGCCACCGTGAATCGCGGACTCGACCGGGTCTTGAGTCTGCTCGCGGACTTGGACTGAGGTCGCCTCCCGTCCTTCTCAACCCGATCCCGCGCCCCTTTCGGCGCGCTTCTCACGAGCCGTTCCCGCCAAGAACTCGCGGTTGCGGCCGGCTCCGGCCGTTGGCTATCGTCCGCCGACGACTTTATGACGCTGACCGAAAAGCTGCTGGCCCGAGCCTCGGGCAAATCCCAGGTGTCCGCCGGTGACAACATCTGGGTGAATGCCGACGTCCTCATGACCCACGACGTGTGCGGTCCCGGGACCATCGGTGTCTTCAAGCGCGAATTCGGCCAGAACGCCAAGGTCTGGGACCGGCACCGCGTGGTCATCATCCCGGACCACTACATCTTCACCTCCGACTCCAAGTCCAACCGCAACGTCGACATCCTCCGCGACTTCGCCCGCGAACAGGACATCCCGTACTTCTACGACGTCATCGACGACCCGAACGGAGCCTGGAAGTTCGATGCGGCCAAGGGCCTGCTCAAGCGCCAGTACGGTTCCCAGTATGCTGGCGTGTGTCACGCCGCCCTGCCGCAGAAGGGCCACACCCGTCCCGGTGAAGTACTCTTCGGCACCGACTCGCACACCTGCATGGCCGGCGCCTTCAACCAGTTCGCCACCGGTATCGGCAACACCGACGCCGGCTTCGTGATGGGCACCGGGAAGCTCCTCATCAAGGTGCCCTCCACGATCGCCTTCCGTCTCGAGGGCAAGATGCAACCGGGGGTCATGGCCAAGGACATCATCCTGCATGCCATCGGCGAGATCGGCTTCGACGGTGCGACCTACCAGGCCATGCAGTTCCACGGCTCCGGCATCGC
>CAYLTF010000049.1:7115-23234 GCA_964386625.1 uncultured Akkermansia sp.
AAGTCGGCCAAGGAACTCGCCCATGTGAAGCTCGACCGGGCCTATGTCGGTTCCTGCACCGGCGGCAAGACCAGCGACTTCGTGGAGTTCGCCCGGGTGCTGCGCGGCAAGAAGGTGGTCATCGATACTTTCGGCGTGCCGGCCACGCCCGAGATCGTGCACGACCTGCAGAACACCCGCTGGGGACACCAGACCATCTGGGACATCCTCGTGTCGGCCGGTGTGCAGATGACCGAGAACGCCGGTTGCTCCGCCTGCCTGGGCGGCCCGGTCGACACCTTCGGCCGCATGAACACGCCGCAGAAGTGCATCAGCGCCACGAACCGGAATTTCCCCGGCCGCATGGGTCACAAGGAGAGCCAGGTGTTCCTGGCCTCGCCCGCCACCGTGGCGGCCAGTGCCTTGGCCGGCCGCGTGGCCGATCCGCGCGAGTACGTGAGCTGACCCGGGGCCGCCCGTGCCGGCCCGGGTAGCCTTGGCGCCCGGGCCGCAGGACGGACCATTTCGGACCGAAAGCGCTCCTCGGAGAACCCTTTCCCTGGGTCTGGAGGTCTCCCGATGGCGCACCGACTATCGACGGGGCGACTCCTGACGGGCCAAACACCGGGTGCCCAGCCATCGGCGGATCTCTGTCCATGGCCGCGGCTGAACCCTGGGGTGTGTTTGTCCTAAGGATCTAGGGGAATTCCTCGACCCGGAGTCCGGTCTGCGTCCGGATCGTTCCGGCGACCGCCGCCAGTTCCTCGACGCTGAGGCGGGTGGCCCAGGCTTCCGGCGTGGGTCTTGCCAGCGTGTAGGCATGCACCTCCCGGATGACCCCGCCGCCATTGCGGATCTGGTTGAGCCGCCGGCAATAGGCGTCCAGCTCGATGGGTGACATCGGCTGGCCGTGGGTCTTGAGGAAGAGACTCTGGATCACGATGGGCCGCACCCTCGCCGTTTCCAGCAGGTTGCCCAGGATGCGGTCGAACCGCACCGAACTGCGGTTGATGTGCCGGTAGTATTCCTCGGTCCCGGCGTCGAGCTTGGCCCAGACCTCTCCATGGTGGGCCTCCATCAACGACAACCCTCGGCGAACCGACGCCTTGTCGAGGCCCGCCGAGTCGGTGATGAGCACGATCTTGGTCTCCGAGAGACCCTTCTCCCGCAGCACATCGGCCACCACCTCCACGCAGACATCGAAGTTCGAGACCATGGTGGGTTCACCATCGCCGCTGAAGGCGACGTCGCGGACGATCCGGCTGACCTCGGGCGGCGCATCGCTGAACTTCGACTCCCGACCCAGCCCGCCATTCAGGGCGTGATCGATCAGCCAACGAAGCTCGTCCCGGACCTGATCGAGTCGGACTTCCCGCGCCTTGCCCGGCGTGGTGCGGTCGACCTCGCAATACACGCAATCGAAATTGCACTGCTTGTCGGGATTGAGGTTCACCCCGATGGAGAGTCCCCGCGACCGGCGCGAGATCACCGGGTACACATAGGTGAAGTCCTGATAACGCCGCGCATGATCCACGACGGCCTTCCAGGTGTTCCGGATCGGAATCGGAACGGTGGGCGAATCTCCCATGCGCCCACCATAGGATCCGGGAGATCAAAACGCGAAATCTTCCTGGAAACCCAAAGAGTCGACGTGGTGTCGACGCGCTTCGGCCGGTCGGTCCGGTCGAGTCCAGGCCATCGAGCCCCGGCGCTGGGTGCCTTCACCCAAACTCCGGATCCTCCTTGTTGGGGCAAAGTCCCCAATGGGGTCCGGGAACCGTTCAACGGAGACCGGTGGAGCCCGGAACCGGGGGAAAACCGGGGTTTCGCCCCGGGCATCCTCCTCGTGACAGGCATTTCCAGGGTTCCGCGGCTTGGCACACCGCTTGCAGAGGGATTCCCAGAAAGAGCCGGTCCCCAGCCCTCCGAGTGGAGCAGCCGGGTCCGGCTCGGAGCCGAAGAAGCCCCGGCCGAGAAGCCCCGGACTCGAACGCTCCGCGAAAACGAAGCAGACCCTCAAAACGACACCATCCATGAACACCAAGAAGTCCCTCCTGTTGGCCTCGATGCTCGCCGCGATCACCGCCCTGAGCTCCGTGGCCCAGACCACCCCTCCCACCACCACCCCTCCCGAGAAGCCGGCTCGCCCGGAGAAGCCCGAGGGCGGCCGCGGTGGTCGCGGCCCGGGTGTTGAAGTGCCGCGGATCGGGGTGCCCGACAAGGTCCTGACCACGTTGCCTCAGGCCCTCCAAGACCAGATCACCAAGTACCGCGAGCAGTCCAAGACCTTCATCGATGCCCAGCGCGACTTGGCCAAGACCTTGAGCTCCGCCACGGAAGAGCAGCGCAACACCATCCGCGAGCAGCTCAAGGCCAACCGCGACAAGTTCCTGGCCGACACCCAGCAGCTGCGCACCGAGATCCGCGACCAGCTCAAGGACCTCGGCGTGTCCGTCCGTGACAACAAGCCGGGTGCCGGCGCCCCCGGCGGCGGCAAAGGCCCGGGTCGTCCGCGCGGCTGATCCCGTCCCGGTTGAATGGCACCGGGTTTGAAGGCAAGGCAGGCGGATCGCTGGTTGCGGCTCGCCTGCCTTTTTCGTGTCCGGCATGCTGGGGCCTCCTTTTTGCAGCTGCTCTGTCGAGTCATCGTCACCGTCATGGATTCCCCTGGACCCCAACCCCGTCGGTTCCGGTGTGCTCTGGAGCGATGGTGCCGTGCGGGATTCTGGATGATCTTGGGAGTGCTGGCCCTGGACATCCGGGCCGCCCAGCAGGTGCTGGGTCCCTTGCACCCCCGCGATCCGGACGCCGAGTGGGAGATCCCGGTTTGGACCACCACGGTGACCCTGCGCAGCTCGGGAGGCTGGCGTGACAACGCCCTCCTGTCGGGCACGAACGCCCAGGAGACCCCGTTCGTCGGTTACGGCTTCGAAGCCTTCCTGATCCGAATGCCCATCGACGCCCACCGTTGGACCCTCTTCCTGGGCGGCGAGGAACGGCGTTACCTCCGCACGATCGACTCGGGCATCACCGACCAACCGGTCGAGGGCGACGCCTGGTTTTCCACCTACGGAGAGTATCGCTACATGGGCGCGTCGGGTTGGAGTCCGGGTTTGGTGGGTCAGTATCTCTACGCCAATCAGGTGTTCGACGCCTCGACCCTCGCCGACGGCCTGGGATCGGTTCGCACGAAGGTCCACTCGCTGACCGCCCAACCGTCCTTGCGATGGTCGCGGGGGCGGGGATTCCGCTGGGAGATCGGCTACGGTTGGCAGCGTCAGAATTTCAACGCACCTCTCGACGGTTTCTGGCAGAACGGCCCGCGCTCGGTGGTCGCCTGGGATTACGCCGAGGGCTCGGCGGTCGAGGCCACCGTGCGCTACGAGAACCGTCCCTACGATTCGCGGCCCGCGGCCAACCTCCTGGGTGTCCCGGAGCCGGACACCGTGGCCCGATTCACCCAACTCAACGCCGACCTGGCCTGGAAGCACCAATGGCTGGACAAGCCCAAGCTCCGTTCCACGGTGCGGTTGTTCCAGATGGTCAATCGCGATCAGGCCGTGGGTTTCTATGATTTCAACCGCTGGGGTGTGGCCGGCACCGTGCGGTGGGAGGGCTCCCGTTGGGGTACCTTGGTCGGTGCGCGGTGGAGCCAGTGGGATTACCAGCGGCAGTTCATCTCCCCGGCCCCGGAAGACCTCTTCAAATACCGTCACACCCAGGATGTCGAGACCAACGCCCGGATCTTCCGGAAGCTGGGTCGGCACGCGACGCTGTTCGCCGAGTACCTGTTGGAGCGTCAGACTTCCAACGTGCTCCTCTTCACCTACACCTCCCACACCGCCACCGGGGGATTGGAATGGGAATTCTGAGCCTCCAGCGCACCGCCCGGCTTCACGGCCCCGCTTTCGCCGCGGTGATCGCGGCCTTGTCGGTGCTGGTCGCCACGGTCCTCGGCACCCGGCTGGAATTGCGTCGCGAGCTCCGCGCCGGCCTCGCCGAGCGCGAGGCGCGGGGTGTGGCCGCCCTCTTCCAGGGACGCTTCGCCGCCCTCAGGGCCGAAGGGGTCGACGACCCGCTGCTGGCGGCGGTCGAGGTCGCCACGCTGCCCCAGTTGGCCCACGTCCGTCGCATCACCGTGTTCGACGCCCGGGGAGCGCTGCCTTCGCGCGTCTTCGGCGATGCGGCCGTGCCCGCCCCGGATCCGGCCCGCCTGGAACGCCTGGTCTGGGGAGAGGTGAGCCAGGAATTCATCGCCCCACCGGAGGGGCCGGCCGTCTTGCGGATGCACATCCCCCTGCCGGAGGGGCAACCGCCATCCCTGGTGGGGATTCTGGGGGTGGAGGTCGAGGCCTCCGGACTGTTGGACGAATACGCCCGCCTCGACCGTGGCCTGTGGCGTCAGGGATTCCTGACCCTGCTGCTCTCGGGGAGCGCCCTGGCCGTCGCCATCGGGGTCGCCTTCGCCCGATTGGCCCGTGCCAACCGTTCCCTGACCGAACGCGGCGAGCGCTTGGCCCGGACCAACCGGGAACTGATGGTCGCCACCAAAACCGGGGCGATGGGGGCGGTCGCTTCCCACCTCGTCCACGGTCTGCGCAATCCGCTGGCGGGCCTGCAGGCTTTCGTCGGGTCCCTCGGCGACCGTCCGGTGCCCACCGAAGATCGCACCGAGGCCCTGGCCACCCTGCGACGCATGCGCACGCTCATCGATGGTGTGGTCCGCGTCCTCAGGGATTCGGGGGGCGTCTCCGAGTTCGAGTTGACGGTGGAAGAACTGTTGCCCCGGGTCGTCCAGCGTCTGGATCCCGCGGCCCAGGCCCGGGGCGTCCGACTCGTCCTGCGAGCCGACTCTGGCCGCCGGTTGCGCAACCGTGAGGCGAACATCCTGCTGCTGGTGGTTGAGAACCTGGCCGCGAACGCGATCGAGGCGGCTCCGGACCACTCGGAGGTCAGGGTCGTCGCGGCGGCCGACCTCGACGGAGGACTGACCGTTCGGGTGACCGACACCGGGCCGGGAATCCCGGCGTCGGTGCGCGGGCGCCTGTTCGAGCCCACGGTGTCCACCAAGCCGGGAGGCAGCGGCCTTGGTCTCGCGATCACCCGCCAACTGGCCTTGAGCATCGGCGGCGACGTGGCGTTGGAAAGCACCGGACCCACCGGATCGACCTTCGCCGTCCGACTCCCTCCCGAGGGCAGCGGTGCGTCGGATGCCGCTGAAACCGGCCCGCGCGGATTGCGCAATCCCTCCTCGGAACCTATAGACAACCCGTGAATTTCCCTGTCCCTCGCTCTCCGGTGTTCCGCGTCTCCGGCGGCGCCCGCCTGCTGCCGTTTCCGGTCGGGGGCCTCCGGATTCTCGCCGTGTTGTGGATGCTGATGCCGGGAGTGGTGACGACCTTCGCCCAGGGCACCAACCTCACCTGGCGCTGGTCCAACCCCAACCCCTTCGGCAACTCCATCACCGACTTGGCTTGGAAGACCAACCGGCTCTATCTCGCCGTGGGCGACCGCGGTTCCCTCTGGGCCGCCGAGTCCCTACCCAATTGGTGGCGCGTGAAGACCGGGACCACGGCTGCTCTCCGTGGGGTCACCTACCTCGGTGACCGTGCGATCGTGGTGGGGGAGGGCGGGACCCTCCTGTGGTCCGACGGGAGCGTGTTCCAGACGGCGGTGACCGGGCGGACCTCATGGCTGGAGAGTGTGGCCGCCTCGGCCGATCGGGCGGTGGCCGTGGGCGACGGTGGCACCGTGCTGGTCAGCACCAACGGCATCGATTGGGTCGCGACCTCGGTCGGCAAGACCAACAACCTCGCCAGCGTGACCTATGCCTCGGGCCTGTTCGTGGCCGTGGGTGATGCGGCCTTCGTGGCCAGCAGTGCCGACGGCCTGAGCTGGACCGTCCGCAACACCGGCAAGACCGGGTTCAATCTGTACCGCGTCGCCCCGGTCTCCACCGGGGTGATGGCCGTGGGAGACGCGGGCAATTATGTCATCAGCCGCACCGCCCAGTTGTCACAGTGGGATTCGGGTCGCATCGCCACGACCAACGCCCTCACCGCCGTCCTGGCCGTGGGCAACGAACGTCTGGTGGGGGGCGCCGGTGAATTGCGCTTCGGGGTCAATCTGTTCGGGAACTGGGTCTGGTCGTCCGAGGTGAATCCGCTCCGGGCCAATCCGGCGCCGCTCCTGACCTACCAATGCCTTCTCTGGGACGGTCAGCAGGTCGTGGCCGGGACCCGGGGCGGCTTGGTGGTCACCGGCACCCGCTCCACCACCCTGGCCGGGTTCAACTGGTTCTACACCGAGCCGACGGGCATGGATTCCATCTGGGATTCGCTCGTGCTGAGCGTTCCCGGCACCAATGTCAGCGTTTCTTTCAGCGGAGCGACGCCCACCTTCACCACCAATACCCAGCCGCAGACCCTGCGGGTCACCGCTGGCGAATGGGCGCAGTTCATGGACAGCCCGGACGGCAAGAACTGGAACCGCGGACTCGCCCCCGCCAACGCCTCGGGCGTGAGCTACTACGGCCTCGGGGCCCGGTCGACCCTGGCGGTCGCGGCGGGCTCTTCCGGGGCGTTGGCCCTGAGCCGCACCCAGTATGTGCCCCTGGTGAGCACCAATTCCGTGACCAACGGAACCCAAGTGGTCCGTGTGTTGATCACCAACCAGGTCAACACGCTGGGCATCGCCTGGGAATCGGTCGCCTCGGGGGTCACCGCCGACCTGCGGGCTGTCTGCGCCGATGCCAACCTCTTCGTGGTCGCCGGTTCAGGGGGGCTGCTTTTGACCAGCCCGGATGCCCAGTCGTGGACTCGCCGCACCTCGGGCACGACCGCGGTGCTCACCGGCGCGGCCGCCTGGACCGGAGGGTTCGTCGTCTGCGGCCAGAACGGCACCCTCCTGACCAGTCCGAATGGCCTGAACTGGACGGCCCGCTCGACGGGCACCACTCGTTGGCTTTGGCGGGTGCGCTGGCTCAATGGTCGACTGGTGGCCGTCGGAGATGGAGGCGCTGTGCTGACCAGTACCGATGGTGTCGCCTGGAGCGCCCGATCCACGCCCTCGACGACCTGGTGGAATGACATTGGTTGGCAATCGGGTTGGTACTGTCTGGTAGGCGACGGAGGCGTTGTGGCCGTGTCCCAAGACCTCTCGAGCTGGGTGGAATCGCCGACCGCCACCACGCGCAATCTTTACACGATCTCTGCGGCCAACAACCAATGGATCGTGGCGGGGAATGGTGGTGCCATCCTCCGGGCGCGCGCTGCCGCCTTCGAGGCACCGGTCCAGATCCTCAACTATCCCAAGACCCCGGAGGACAGCCTCTTCCTCTTCGGTGGCCAGATGGATCAGACCTTCCGACTGGACCGGTCGGCCGACCTCCAGTCGTGGCAGGGCGCTACCGACCTCGAGATCAGCGATCCGGAGGGGGTGCTCCTGTTGTTGGACACGGTCACCACCAACGCCCCGGATGCCCAGTTCTTCCGGGTGACCAGCCCCTGAGAGTCTGATTCTCCGCGATGGACTCCCCGTCCCGGCCAGAGGGCTGGCCTTCGATCGTGGACACGATGCTCTGCGTTCTAAGCCACGCCCCGGCGACACCAGATCCCTATGGAGGACGCGCTTGTCAGCGTCGGATGCCCGGGTATTTTGCGCGTTGCCCTTCATGAACCCCCCGAGACTTTCCCATCGTCGCACGGCACCCGCCCGTGGCTTCACCCTCATCGAGCTGCTGGTGGTCATCGCCATCATCGCCATCCTCGCGGGCATGCTCCTGCCGGCGCTGGCCAAGGCGAAGTCCAAGGCCCAGGGCATCGGCTGCGTCAACAATGGCAAGCAGCTCACCTTGGCCTGGCACCTCTATTCCACCGACTACAACGACGCGGTGGCCAACAACTATGGTGTGGACCAGACGATCCAGGCCATCGACCAGAAGGTCTTCGACAACTGGGTCAACAACGTGATGAGTTGGGGAGCGGGTGGCAGCACGGGAGAGCGCAGCATCACCAATGACGCCTGGGTGGTGAACGGTGTCCTGGGCAAGTACACCGGCGGGGCCGTGGGGGTCTACAAGTGCCCGGCCGACCTCTACGTTTCGCCCGGACAGCGGGCCAAGGGATGGGCCCGCCGCAACCGCAGCATGGCCATGAACTCGTTCTTCGGGCGCTTCAGCATCGGCGACGATCCGACGAGGGGCGGTCGCAACTGGGGGTTCAGCGATCGGATCCAATTCCTCAAGCAGTCGCAGGTGCCTTCTCCGGCGAAGACCTGGCTCACGCTCGATGAGCAT
The DNA here is from genome assembly GCA_964386625.1 of uncultured Akkermansia sp. Classification (GTDB taxonomy): domain Bacteria; phylum Verrucomicrobiota; class Verrucomicrobiia; order Limisphaerales; family UBA9464; genus SXXZ01. Next base: position 15,391 of record CAYLTF010000049.1, read on the forward strand.
CCGGACTCCATCAACGATGGCTACTTCATCAACAATCCGGACGCGTCGGCGTGGCAGGACATCCCGGCCTCCTACCACAATGGCGCCTGCGGTTTCTCCTTCGCCGATGGTCACGCCGAGATCCGCCGCTGGCTCAGCGGCACCTCCAAGTATCAGGCCGTGAAGTTCTCCTATCCGGCCACCAAGTCCTTCGATGCCCAGGGCCGCGTGGACTTCCAGTGGTACCGCGAGCGTACCGGCTACATCCTGGCCAACGGCAGTGTGCCGCAGTACGGCTACTGAACGGTCTTCGATCGCCGCTCGCATCGGGGCATCCAGGGAACTTCCTCCCGGGTGCCCCGATCGCGTTTTGGGGCGGGTGATCTCCACTGCCCGGACCCAGGGTTGAACGGGCCGGGCAGTTCTTCAGTTTGTAGCCGTCGCCCGCCTCAGAATCCTTCCAACCCCACCACCCGCAGGACCTCCTCGAGCGGCGTCTCGCCGCGCAGGGCCCGCCGCAGCCCGGCTTGCCACAGCGTCTCCATGCCCTGGGCCTGGGCGATCTCCTGGAGCCGGCGGGTGGGCATCTTCTGCAGCACCGCATCCCGCAGGGTCTCGTCGACTTTGAGGGTCTCCAACACGGTCGCCCGGCCGTTGAAGCCGGTGTGGTTGCAGGCCGGGCATCCGCCCCCGCGCCGGAACGTCCCGACCTCACGAAGCTCCACCGGGAGGCAGGACAGCACCGACGGATCGGGTTGGTAGGACTCGGCACACACCGGGCAATTGCGGCGGATCAGTCGCAGGCCCAGCACGCCCGTGATCGATGAAGCCAGCAAGAAGGGCTCGATGCCCATGTTGATGAGCCGGGCAAACACCCCGGTGGTGCTGCCGGAGTGGATCGTGCTGATCACCAGATGCCCGGTGAGTCCCGCCTGCACGGCGATCTGGGCCGTCTCGGCGTCGCGGATCTCGCCGATCATGATGACCTGAGGGTCTTGGCGCATCAGTGACCGCAGGGCCACCGGATAGGTGTATTCGCGTGCGGCGTTGCACTGCGACTGCGCGATCAGCGGGAGGGTGAACTCCACCGGATCCTCGACGGTGGCGATGCTGATGCTCGGCCCCGCACGCTCGATGAGGTGGCAGAGCGAGGCGTAGATCACCGTCGTCTTGCCCGAGCCCGTGGGCCCGGTCATGAGCACCAGTCCGCTGGGTCGGCTCAGCAGGCCCTTGAGGGTTTCGAGCGCTTCGTGCTCAAGCCCGAGTGCCTCGAGGTTGAACGCGCGGTTCGAGGGGTCGAAAATGCGGATGACGGTCTTTTCTCCGCGGATCGTCGGGAAGGTCGAGATGCGCAGCACCACGTTGCCCGCCTCGGGGAACGTGTTGGCGCGGCCCTCCTGCGGCAGCTGGGTCTCGTGGCCCATGAGGTTGGCCATGACCTTGAGCCGGCCGGTGACCTTGGGCAGGAGGTCGCTGGGCAGGTGGATCAATTCGTTGAGCACGCCGCTGACGCGCACCCGGACGGCGATGCTCGACTCCCAGGGCTCGATATGGATGTCGCTCGCCCCGGAGCGCACGGCGTCGATGATCACGCAGTCCACCAGGCGGACGACATCGATGTCTTCATCCGAGGGACAGGCTTGGAGGAAGCGGACGGTTTCACTCATGAAAGGAGTGGAGTGGAGGCCGGGAGAAAAGCCAACCGTTCAACTTGGGCATCGTCGGCATTCGAGGGCGCCACGGCCGGACGGGGTGGTCCTGCGAGGCCACCCCGTCCGCAATCCCTTGGGCGTCAGGGCGTCGAGTGGGTCGCCTTGGGCCGATATTCGAGCAGGAAGGCCCGCCGTTGTTCGGCGAAGTTCTTCAGGCCCATGGATCCACCGCCGCCGGGGCCGAAGCCGTTGCCGGCGACATCCTGGGTCAGGCTCTTCTCGAAGGCCTCGGTGGAGTCGAGCTTGCGGCCGTCGGACCGCACGTCGTCGGCGATCCGTTGGTGGAGCTTCTCGGCCAGCGGCCCGAGCTTCCGCCAGTCGAGGGAGTTCTCGGCGATGGCGCGCACATGGCCGAGGTAGCGCTCGCGCAGCGCGGGCACGGCCAGCAGCTTCGAGATCAGGGGCTTGTCGTTGTCCGAGGCGGCATGGAGCGGGTCGAGCTTCACACCGTCGACGCGCGCGCCTCCCCCTCCGCTGCCCGGCCCGCCCGGCCCACCGGGTCCGCCAGGACCGCGGCGTCCGCCCGGCCCACCCCCGAAGCCAGGTCCTCCGGGTCGGCTGAAGGCCTCGTTCATGTCGTGCGGCACCAGGTGGAAACGCCCCTGCGGATCCTGGTAGATCGCGTAGTCGCTGGTGCGGATCCAGTAGCCGTCGTTGTTGATGAGGGCGTTCTCCACGGCCAGGAATCGCAGCGCTCCGTCGATGTCCAGGATCGGGGCCAGGGCCGCCTCCAGTTGGGACGCCGGCGTCTGGTTGAGCACACGGGTCAGTTGGACGAGATCCTTCCAGGCCTTCTCGCTGTCCTTGCCCTTGAGGTCGTAGATCTTCTTGTAGGGCGCCGGGTCGTCGCCCAGGTAGGCGAGGGTGCCGCGGCCATTGGGACTGCCGGAGACCTTCCACCGGTGGCCCTGGGTCGAGCCGAACGACTCCTGGGTGAAGTGTTTGTCGAACTGCTGGGCATTGGCGTAGATCCCCCAGTTCTCTCCGTTGATCACCACCCGGACCAGGTTGGCCTTGGGGGCCGGCAGGTATTCCCGGGCGATGTGGCTGTAGAGCACCGTGCGCAGGAAGGACGGATCCTCGTGCGAGTTCAGCAGGTTGAGGGTCTTGTGGCCGCCGATGGCCTGGTCCTTGTGGGCGAAATCGAGCGACACGTTCAGCGAGCGCTTCCGTCCCTCACCCACCATGAAGTAGGACGACATGCCCCGGAAGTGGACGCCGACCTCGCGGTAGGTCTTGCCATCGACCGTGAGGGTGGCCGGCACCTCGACGTCGGTGTTGTTGAAATCGGCCAGCTCCTTCTCCCAGTCCGGGCTTTCGAATTGGAAGAACAGCGTGCGCAACACGCCTTCGTCATACAGGGGAGCCTCCGGGTGGTTCTTCACCTCCGCCGGGGTGAGTTTCTTTCCGGGAATCGGTGCGGCGCTCTCACCGCCACCCGGACCTCCGCGACCACCCCGGCCGCCGGGACCACGGCCGCGGATCCGTCCGGCAGCCTTTTCCTGCCCCAGGAACTCGCGGGCCGCCTGACGCTCCTGCGCATCGAGACGCTGGTTCCCGTCCTTGTCGAAGCGCTTCACCAGCAGGGTCTTGGGAGTCGAGCCGGGTCCGCCGGGTCCGCCGCGGGGCCCGCCGCCGAATCCCCCCGGACCGCCAGGCGGAGGTCCGCCGAAATCCGGGGGCGGCCCACCGAAATCGGGCGGTGGCCCCGGCGGGCGACCGGGGTCGTTCTGCGACAGGGCGTCGGGGGCCAGGGCCAGTGACCAAAGGGTGGCGGTCAGTGCTGTCAGGGTTCCGGTGTTCATGATGGTGTTCAAGAGTGACCGGCCGCGGCCGCGATCGGTTTCTGATCGTTCCGTTCCGGTGTCCCCAGTGCGACAGGTCCACATCAAGGCCGTGTGTGGAATGGGGCCCCGATTTGTGAAGGAAGGGTAAAGGTTCCTGCCCGCAGCGGCCGATCTGACACACGGCCCCTCTCAGAAGCGGAATGCCGCATTGGTCTTGCCGCATTGGGGGCAGCGGGATCGTTCCACCTCGGCATCATCGGTGTAGACCGCACTGCACCGGACACAGCGGAAAACCTGATCCTGCGAGACATCGGAGCCGATCCGGCGCCGCCGGAACTCGTCGCCCAACGCGAAGCATCCCAGGGTCGCCAGCAGCAAGGCGACCCATAGGGCGATGACGGTTTCGGGATGCATCGGGATGCGGGAAAACGATTCAGGGCGGGCTCACGGCGCCGGGGGCGGATACGGCGGGAAGCGGATGGACGCAAACCACGCCCCAAGTCAGCGCGTCGGCCCGAAGCAGGTCGGTGCGGCCGAGTCCTGCCAACGATCGGAACCGCGCGTTCCGGACCGCCTCGAGGGCGGCCATATCGGCGGTCCTGGAACCGGATCCGACCGTGACTCGCGCCGTGAGCACCTCTCCCCAGGCGTTCACCGCGAGTTCGATGCGGGTGGGTTGGGGGGAATCGCTTTCGGTCCAGGGCGCGAGCCTCAGCGGGCGGACGAGCGGGCGATCCGCGAGTGCGCCCAGGATCTCCACCCGCGCCTCCTCCAGACTCATCCTCGCCGTCGGTAGGCTGGGCGGTGCGGTCACGAGGACCCGGGTCACCCGGGTCGGCGCGGCCGGGATCGCGGGAGCCGGACCAAGGTTGGCCCCGGCGGGATCGGCCGGCAGGAACGAAGGGAGCGGTTCGGTGCGGCCCCAGCCGTAGGCCACGGGGGGCAGGGCCCGAGCCGCGTCGCCCGAGAATCCGCCGGCCTCCGGAAGCGCGAAGCGCGTGGGAGATGGGAACAGTCCCGCAAGCGAGTCTGGGGAGGCGGGCGACCATACCAGGCCGAAGGTCTCAGCCGGGTCGGGGCGCGGACCCGACGGGAAGCGGGCGACCAGCCAGAATCCCCCGGCATGCACCGCCGCCAACAGTGCGGTCAGGCCGAGCCACTGCCGGGGGCTCCATCCTGGGGCGGGCGTGGTCATGGGTGTGATGGGGCCGGACGACGGGCGTCGGAAGTCCCGGCGGTGCCCCCGGATCCGCCGCCCCCGAGGATGATCTCGGACAGTCCCGCCTCCCGCGCGAGGCCGGCCAGTTCCTGCAGCCGCTCGTAGCGCACCGAGCGGTCGGCCTGAAGGTACAGCCTTCGCGGGCCCTTGGCCGCGGCGGCCCGGGCGGCCAGCCGGGTCTTGAGCGTCCCCAGGTCGGGCACGATCTGGTTCTCGAAGTAGCATTGCTCGCCGGCGTCGACCGCGACCACCAGGAAGGGTTCGCCGGTCCAGGTGCCGATGCGCGAACCGCCCGCAGGCAGCTCCAGGCGGGTTCCGACCGGAAGCACCAGATAGCCGCCGAAGAGCATGAAGAAGAGCAGCACGAACACCACGCACAGGTACGGTGCGAGCTCGAACTGCCCTTTCAGCGGTTTGAGGGTCCGCGTGAACTTCATGGGTTTCCGGCGGCCTTGGCGGCGGGCGTCTCGTTCGCCTGGGTGACCATCTTCACCGCCTCGGCCGAGGCGCGTTCCATGTCGAGGACCACCGCGTTGACCCGGGCCACGAGGTAGTTGTAGGCCGCGTAGCACACGGCGGCGATGGCGATGCCCAGGCCGGCGGTGTAGAGGGCCTGCCAGACCCCCGCGAACAGCTCGGCCGGCGCGGCAAAACCAGGCCCGGTCTGCAGGCGACGGAAGGTGCCGCCGATGCCCACCAGCGTTCCCAGGAGCCCGACCAGCGGAGCGATCTGCGCGAAGGTGGCCAGGAGCGGAAGGTTGGCCTCGAGGCGGGGCACCTCCACCCAGCCGACCTCCTCGACCGCCTCCTGGATGCGCTCACGACCGGCATCGCGGCTCAGGATGGCCGCCTTGACCAGGCGTGAGACGGGGCCGGGCGTGGCGTCGCAGATGGAGATGGCCTCGATGACGTTGTCGCGCTTCAGCACGTTCCGCACCCCGGCCAGAAACTGGGCCGAATCGATTTGCACCCGATGGTAATACAGGAGTCGCTCGATGATCACGCTGAGCGCCACGCCCGCCAAGAGAGTCAGGAGCCAGAAAAGGATCCCGAAACCACCGGCTGCGGACGGAGCGTCGGCCGCGGTTGCACTCGGCAAGACCGCGCCATTGGTGGGCGCCACGACCGCCAGCAAGACGGGAAACGTCATGGCCGGCAGGATGATCCTTCGCCCCGGTGCCGGCAATCCCCGACATCCCCGAACCCTGGACTGAACGCCGCCCCGAACTGTTTCACGACCCGGGCCGAGGCTACTTCGCGTTGTCGGCGAAGATGCGGGCCTCCTTCTCGGTGATCTTGCCGTCGCGGTCGGTGTCGGCTCGTCGGACCGCCTCGTTGAAGACCTGATGCGGGCCGTTCACGGTGGTGATCTTGTGCGAGAGGATGACCGGGATGTGGAACTCGGTCTTGCTCTCCGTCGGGGTCGACGCGGCGCGGATCTTCTCGACGGCCTCGTAGAACGTGCGGGCCGCGGCATCGGTCTCGAACGAGATGGGCAGGCGTTCCTCGTCGCGGCGGATGGTCTCCTGATGGGAGATGCAGCCGATCCCGCCGAGCCCGAGCAGCAATCCGGCGAGGCCGGGAAGAAGATTCCTCATCGTCATGACTCCCGATACAGACCTCGGGATCGCGTGTGCGTTCAATCCAAATCTCGAATGCCCGGCTTGAAGATCCCGCCCGCTCGGGGAGTCTTGTCCCACTCATGATCCATCCCTCGTTCGACAGCACTCTTCGGACCCGCGTGGTCTTCGGAGCCGGTTGCCTGGATCGGCTCGGTGAACTGGCCGCGGGCCTGGGCGGGCGGCGGGTGCTGTTGGTGACCGACCCGGGGATCGTCCGCGCCGGGCATGCGGCGCGCGCCGAGGCCCTGCTGCGGGCTGCCGGCCTCGAGGTGAGCGTCTTCGATGCGGTGCGCGAAAACCCGACCACCCTCGATGTGGCCCGCGGCCTCGAGGTCGCCCGTGCCGCCTCGGTGGATCTCTTCGTGGGCCTGGGCGGTGGGAGTTCGATCGACACGGCCAAGGGCGTGAACTTCCTGCTCACCCAGGGCGGGGAGATGCGCGACTACCAGGGGGTCGGCAAGGCCACCCGGCCCATGCTGCCGCTCATCGCCGTCCCCACGACGGCGGGCACGGGCAGCGAATGCCAGAGCGCGGCACTCATCGCCGACGAGGCCACCCACCACAAGATGGCCTGTCTCGATCCGAAGGCCGCGGCGCGCATCGCCCTGCTCGATCCGGCCCTCACGGTGTCGCAACCGCGGCGCGTCACGGCGCTAACGGGCCTTGATGCCCTGGTCCATGCGGTGGAGTCGGCCGTCACCACGCGGCGCACGGTGTGGTCGTCGATGTTCTCGCGGGAGGCCTTCCGGTTGTGCGCCGGGGCCCTGGAAACCGTGCTGCGCGCGCCCGACGATCTGGAGGCCCGCGGTCGGATGCTCCTGGGGGCGGCGCTGGCCGGGACGGCCATCGAGAACTCGATGTTGGGTGCGGCCCACTCGGCGGCCAACCCGTTGACCGCGCACTTCGGGGTCGTGCACGGGGCCGCCGTGGGTCTCATGATCCCGCGCGTGATCCGCTTCAATGCAGCCGTTCCGGAGGTTCAGGCCATCTACGCCGATCTGGCGGCCACCGCCGGCTGGACCGCTCCGGGCACCTCGCCCGAGGTTGCCGCCTCTCAGCTGGCCGACCGGTTCCAGGGATGGCTGCGCCTGGCCGAGATCCCCGAGACGCTCACGGCCGCCGGCGTGGATGCGGCCAAGATCCCGGTGTTGGCCGAAGAGGCCTCGCGCCAGTGGACCGCCACCTTCAACCCCCGCCCCATCACCGCCCCCGACTTCGAGCGCCTCTACCGCGAAGCGCTCTGAGAGCCTGTCTGAACCGGCCGCACCCAGTCGGCGATTCGTATTCGCCCCACCGCCAGTGATCCCCAGGTCCGTGGCCAGCGGCCCGGGGTCGGCAATCGCCCGTTTCCATCGACGTCCCGACTTCCCAGGTGCCCTTGGCCACCGAACCTGATCCGACCGGCGATCCGACTGCGGGGCCCTGTTTGAAACCTGCCCAGCGGCTCCGGCCCCCAGAGTGCATGGGCAGGCCCTCCGCTTCCGTTGGACCGAGGGATTCTGCCGTTTCACAGCCTCGGTGATCG
>CAYLTF010000050.1:0-22983 GCA_964386625.1 uncultured Akkermansia sp.
AGCAGGTCCGCCGCAAGCCCTACTCCGTGGTGCTCTTCGACGAGATCGAGAAGGCCCACCCCGATGTGACCAACATGCTCCTCCAGATCCTGGAGGAAGGAAAACTCACCGACTCGCTCGGGCGGGTGGTCGACTTCCGCAACACGATCGTGCTGCTCACCTCCAATGTCGGCTCCGAGGCGCTGCGCAAGCAGGGGAGCATGGGCTTCGCCAAATCGAGCGAAGACGCCAGCTACGAAGCCATGCGCGGACGCGTGCTCGACGAGGCCAAGAAGTTCTTCCGGCCCGAGTTCCTCAACCGCTTGGACGACATCGTGGTCTTCCGGTCGCTCGGCAAGCCCGAGCTCAACACCATCCTCGACCTCGAGGTGGCCAAGGTCTTGGAGCGCATCCGCCGGAAGAACGTCACGGTCGTGCTCGACGAAAAGGCCCGCGAGTTCCTCATCGAGAAGGGCTTCGACCCTCAATACGGTGCCCGGCCGATGCGGCGGGCCATCGAGAAGCACCTCGAAGACCCCTTGGCCGAGGAGATCCTGCGCGGCACCCTCATCGACGGCGAACCGGTGACGGTCACCGCCGACCAAGACAAGCTGGTGTTCAAGCAGCGCAACGAGGCCGCCGAAGGGGCGCTCAGCTCCTAGCCTCGCCTCGCGTCGAGCTTGTCTTCCTGACTCCGGCCGACCTTCCCGGTGAACGTGAACCGGGAGGGTTGGCAATGTCCGAAGGGGAAGGTTAGTCTGGGCGCGTCAAGAACACCGCGTGCCGGTCCAACTGATCCATCAACGGCTTCGATCCTTCATCCTCCAATTGGGCGAGATGTCCCAATTGCTGGTGGAGTGTCTGCGTTCCTTCCGGCACCAGCGTCCATCCTGGAGGGATTTCCTCTACCAGTTGCAGTTCATCGGCGTCAAAAGCCAGAGCGTGGTCATCACCACGGGGGCGGCCACCGGCATGGTGCTGTGCGCCCAGACCTTCCTGCAGTTCCACAAGGTGAAGATGGACACCGCGACAGGCGCGGTCGTCAGCATCGGGATGAGCAGTGAACTGGGCCCGGTCCTTGCGGCGTTGATGCTGACCGGCCGGGTCGGGGCCGCCATGACCGCCGAATTGGGCACCATGAAGGTGACCGAGCAGATCGACGCGCTCCGCACTCTGGCCGCGCACCCGGTCGACACGCTCGTGATGCCCCGCTTTCTGGCCTTGCTGGCCTCGGCCCCGTTGCTGACCGCGGAGTCTGTGGTGGTGGGCATCGTCTCCAGTTGGCTTGTCGGGGTGCACCTCTTGGGCATCGATGGTACCTACTATCTGGTGAACATGAGCCGGTACACCGATCCGCCGGACGTCCTGACCGGCCTGATCAAGTCGCTCGTCTTCGGCGGGATCATCGCGGTGGTCAGTTGTCACAAGGGGCTCGCCTGCCGTGGGGGAGCCGAAGGGGTGGGGCGGGCGACGACCGAGGCCGTGGTGGCCGCCAGCATCAGCATCCTGATCGTCAATTTCTTCCTGACCCTGTTCCTGGCCCGGGTTTTCAACGCCTGAGCTGACGCCATGATCCAGGTCCGCGACGTCACCAAGAACTTCGGCAACCAGCAGGTCCTGCGCGGGGTGTCGCTGGACATCCATCAGGGCGAGGCCGTGGTGATCATCGGCCGCAGCGGCGGCGGCAAGAGCATCCTGCTCAAGCACCTCATCGGCCTGCTCCAGCCCGACTCCGGGATCGTGAGGGTCGATGGCGAAGACCTCGCTCAGATGGATGAGCGCAGCCTGCTCCGCGTGCGCCGCAAGTATGGCATGCTGTTCCAGATGGCGGCCCTCTTCGACTCGCTCACCGTCGATGAGAACGTGGGATTCGTCCTGCGTCGGCAAGGGCTCGCATCGGAGAGCGAGATCCGTCGCCGGATCGGCGAGGCCCTCGAGATGGTCGAATTGCCCGGGATCGGCCACAAGATGCCCAGCGAGCTTTCCGGAGGCATGCGCAAGCGGGTCGGGTTGGCCCGCGCGATCGTGTATCGGCCCGAGATCGTGTTGTACGACGAACCCACCACGGGGCTCGACCCGATCGCCGCCGACAACATCGATCGCCTGATCCGTCGCGTCTGGGAAACCCTCCACGTCACCAGCATCGCCGTGACCCACGACATGAAGAGCGCCCGGACCATCAGCAACCGGATCCTGATGCTCCATGAAGGACGGATCTATGCCGAGGGACCGACCTCGGACATCCTGGGATCCACCGACCCGGTGATCCACCGCTTCGTCAACGGCATTTCGACGCCCCAGAAACCCGAATGAGTGAGTCCATGGAACGAAAATCCCCCGCAATCCAGGTCGGGCTGTTTGTGCTCGTCGGTCTCGTGCTGATCGCCGGCTTGCTGATCCACTTCAGCAAGGGTGCCTCGTTGTGGCGGTCCGGGCGCACGATCCTGGTCTCGGCCGGCAATGTCGGAGGACTCGCCGTCGGTGCCCCGGTGAACATGTCCGGCGTGCGCATCGGGTCGGTCCAGGAGATCTCCCTCTCCAACGATGGTCGGCGGGTGTCCATCCGGTGCCGCATCGAACGGCCGGTGACCATCTACGGCGATGCCCGGTTCGAGATCGAGCAGAGCGGCTTCCTGGGCGACCAGTTCGTGGCCATCGTCCCGACCAAGAACGCAGCCCCGCCGCTTCAGGACGGGGCCGAGGTGACCGCGGTGGATCCCTTCAACTTGCAGGAGGCCGCCCGCAGCGCCGTCGGGCTCATGACCCGGCTGGACCAGGCGGTCGAGCGGGTCGACCGGATGATCCTCTCGGCCTCCACCCTCAAGGATGTGACCAACACGCTGGCCAACCTGCGCCGGACCTCGGAGCGCCTCGACCGGACCCTGATCGAGGTCGAATCGTTGGTGGCCGCGGAGAAGCCGGTCGTCTCGGCCACGGTCAGCAATCTCCAGGCGTTCTCGGCGACGCTGACTCCGCTGGCGGGGCAGGTGGGTGCCCTGGTGTCCCGGGCGGACTCGCTGCTGGTGCGCGCCGACGCGTTGGTGGCGACCAACGAGCCGACCCTGCGCGAAGCCCTGGGCGGGTTTCGTGACGCCTCGGTGGCGGCCCGGGAACTCGCGCAGGACCTCCAGGCCGGTCGGGGGGCGGTCGGCGCGCTGTTGAAGGACCCGAGGCTGCAGGCCGAGCTGGGATCCACGCTGGGGCACCTGAACACGGTGTCGAGCAACATCGCCCGCAATGGTCTCTTCTGGAAACCCCGTCGGGTCGAGCCGCTGACCAACACGACCGGCTACCCGGGTCGTGGGCCTTTCCGCTGAGCGCCTCCGCGCATCGACGCACGGGTGCGGAAGTTCCGGACGCCCGCCCGGGCCCGGCCTGATTGACATCGGCGACCCCAGGTCGGAATTTGGCGGGATGGAACTGGTCACCCTGTCCCGGGTTTTCGCCCCGGCTGAAGCCGATCTCCTGGCCGCCCGTCTCGAATCGGCGGGGTTCACGCCTTTCATCCATGGGGTGGATGCGGCATTGAGCATGGAGGGCTATTCGCTGGTCACCGGGGGCATCCAGGTCAAGGTGCCGGCCGATCAGGCCGATGGCGCCCGCAGGTTCCTGGCCGAGGATGCCGATGCGGAAGGCTGGGACGGCCATTTTCGTGCCGTTTACGACCGCGCCATGGCCGCCTATCGATCAGGGCGGTGCTCGCCGTCCACCCTGTGCGATGCGACCGACACCGCCTTCCTGCGCAACAGCGGATGCACCGTCCAGGAACTCTACGACTTCATCGAGGATGCCGTGGATTGTGGTGAACCCGATTTCGCGACCGTCTTGGAAGTGCAGCGCATCCGGCGCGATCATTTCCTCGGGGTCCAGCGTGGTGAATGGACCGGGATCACGGTGCCGATGTCGGAGCTGCCGGCCAAGGCCGACGCCGTGGACGGCATCTCCTGGCTGCCGCGGTTGATCGCCAAGGCCCGCCTGAAGCTGCGCGGCGAGATGCCTGCGGACCTGATGTACGGGTGCGGTGGCGACCGGCCGTTCCTGCGGCGCATGGGCATGACCTTGCCCGGTTTCCTGGAACTGGTCCGGGACCGGGGACACGACGAGCGCGCGGTCGTCGAGGCGGTGAAGGCCGCCCGCCATCGGGCCGGTCACCGCGATTGACCGGTCGGTCCGCCGCCCGCGGTCGGATGCCGGACCACCGGACTGCCGGATTTCAATTCAACACGAAGGCGGCGTCCGACGTCTCCAGCCGGATCTTGTCCGGGATGTGGTTCGGGTCGATGCGCACGAGCACCCGATGGGTGCCGGCGCTCAGCGACAGGGGGCCGGTCACCTTCGAACCGTCCACCCAGAGTTCGGTGCCCTTGGTTGCGGTGAGTTGGAGCCGGACGGTTCCGGCCTGGGCCAATTGGATTTCGGTCGCGGCCAGCACGGCGATTTTGGACGACCACATGTTGGCCTTGGTGGCGTTCTCCATGAGGGTCCGGGTCAGGTCGCCATTGACCCGCGAGAGCACCTCGGTCCAGCGCTTGTCCTGCAGCGGCTTCTTCCACATCCAGTCGGCTTGGCCATTCTGTTGGTCGGTGTGGACGACGTTGGCCAGCCGCCACTTGCGGGCCACTCCGCCCTTGCTGGCATCGAATTCACCGGGCTTGCCGAGCTGGGAGAGGAAGGCCACCAGGTCGAGCTGCTCGGTCTCGTTGAGCGGATCGAGGAGGCCGGCCGGCATCAGCGAGGCCGACGCCTGATTGCGGGACTCGATGTCGGACTTGGCGATGACGATCTCCTGGTTGGCGGTCCCGCGCAGGATCAGCTCGGTGCCCGATTCCCGGACCACCGTCCCGGACTGTGTCTGGCCGTCCTTGGTCTCGACCACCACGCCATGGTAGCCCTCCTTGATCTTGGCGTTGGGCATCAGCAGCGACTCGACGAGGTAGTCGGGTTGGGCGCTGGCGCCGATGGAGGTCATGTCGGGCCCCACACGGCCGCCCGCGCCGCCGATGGCATGGCAGGTGGTGCAGGCCAGGTCGGAACGGCGGTAGACGAGCTCTCCCCGGCGCGGATCGCCGCTGGTCGCCGCCTTGGCGGCCATTTCACGGATGAGTTGACCGGTGAAGGCCTGGGTGTCGGCCGACAATCCCGAGCCCTTGGCCAGCGCGAGCACCAGGTCCATGTCGTTGCGACCACCTTCGCGGGCGACCCGCATGCCTGTCCGCGCGGCCGACTGCGGAATGCCCGAGGCGGGCAGCAGGGCCGCGAGGTGCTTGCCGGAGCCCTTGATGGGCAGGAGCGAGCGCCAGAAATCCTGGGCGGCCGCTTCCTGGTCGAGCGACTGCACGGCGCCGACGAGCGACGGGCCGGATCCACCAAGGTCGAGCGCGGCCCAGGTCAGGGCGGCGCGGCGGCGGGTGGCCGGGTCTTTGTCGTCGGCGAGTTGTTTGATCAGGGGCAGGCTCGAGGCCCCCTGGAGTCGAAGCACCTCGAAGACCGTGGTCCGGACCTGTTCGGAGGGATCGGTGGCCAGGCGGGTCAGGGTCTCGGCCGGGGGAGGGGTCTTCCAGTCGCCCGAGAGGCGCAGGGTGGCTGCCCGGACCGATTCATTCGGCGATTGCAGCAAGGCCAGGATGCGCTGGGCATCGCCTTCCGGCCGCGCTTTCCGCGTCCGGGCCGCCTCACCCAGCGCACCCAGGGCGCGGGCGGTGGCACCGTCGTCGAAGCCGCCGGTCACGGTCTGCTGCAACAGCGCTCCCAGCTCCTTCGCCCCCCCGGCCTGGCCGATGAGTTCGATCCACGGCCCGGATCCGTCCCGGGGGAGCTTGCGTTCCAGGATGACCCGTCCGAGGACGCGGCTGGCCTGGTCGGGCCGGATGGCCTTGAGGGCGAAGGCCAGTTGTTTCTCGCGACCCTCGGATTTCCAGGCACCCGATTCCAGGGCGGCGATCCAAGGCTCCGAGAGATCGTTGATCGTCAGCCACAGCGCGTAGTCGAGGGTCGGATCCATCGGGTGGTCCAAGACGCCCAGGGCCAGTTCCGCGGAGCGCGCTCCCGGGATCTTGGCCAGGGCCCGCAGCGCCTCCAGACGGACCCGAGGATGGGTGTCGTGGACGAGTTTCGAGAGGGTCTCAAGCCGTTGGGCCGAGTCGGCGGCGGCATCGGCCTGCGAGGCGGCCGGGACCAGCAACAAAACACCGGCGAGGACGATCGGGCGGAACATGCAAGAACCATCGGACGGGAAGGGGCCGGCCTTCAAGTGTCCGCTCGATCAAAAATCAAGGGCCGATCCGGACCAGGGCCCGCAGTTCGACCCGTTTGCCATTGGCCGGGTTGAAGCCGCCGGCGCCGACCCTCCTCAGTTCCGGGAATGCCGATGCGAGTCGACGGAAGACCTCGCCGTCGGGCAGGACGCAGATCCGGGACCCGGGCTGCGCCAGGAACTCCCGGGCGGCGGCCTCGTCGCCGAGGTGCCGGATCCAGGGGCCGCCGGTGGGGCGCACATACCAGTAGAGGCTGGGCTCGTGGAATTCGAGGGATGCCAGTTCCGTGGAAGGGTGGGTCCAGGGGCGCAGTTCCCGGGCCAGACGCGGCACCGGCAGCAAGCTCGAGAACATCCAGGCCCCGGGCAGCGCCACCAGGAGCAGCACGGCCAGGGTGATCGCCGTGAATCGGCGGAACGACCGGTGACATTGCGGGCGTTCGGCGATGGTCTTGCCCAGCCACAGGGCCATCAGCGGAAAGGCCGGCAAGGTGTAATGCGGCAATTTGGTCCGGATCAGGGTGAACACCAGGAACACCCCGGCAACGCCGGTCGCCAGGTATCGGTCGATGGGGAGGAGCGGCCCGCTCGATCGGAGTCTCCAGCCCCACGTCACCAACCACGGCGACCAGGGCAGGAAACCGACCATCAGTGTCAGGGCGTAGAAGGGCAGGCTGCCCACATACCCCTTCAGGCCACGGAGTCCGTGCCCCTCCATCACCCCGACCGACCGTGCGACCACGTGCTTGCCGATCCCCACCTCGAAAAATTCGCCACGGGTCGCCACCAGGGCGGGGATTCCCCACAACGCCACCACGGCGAGGGTCAGCAGCCACCCCAGCACCCACAATCCGGGTCGGCGCAGTGGACTTGGGGGACCCGGAGGCAAGCCGTCACTGCGGCTGGCACCCCAGAGGATGGCCGGCAGCGCCGCCAGCCAGGCGACCGGGCCCTTCGCCAGGAATCCCAGCGCCAGGGAGCCGAAGAAGACCAGAAACCATCGGGAAATCGCACGGCGGTCACCCCGGGCCTGATGCAGTTCCCACCCGGACCAGCAGGAGAGGGTGAAGAAAAACACCATCGCCATGTCGGCCACGGCCAGATGGGCGTGGACGAAGGCCTGGGGACAGGCGACCCAGACCAGTGCTGACGTCATCCCGGCGCGGTCTCCGGACAATCGTCGCCCCCACAGGGCGAGCAGACCCGCGGTCAGGGTGGCGCTGAGAACCGATGGCAGTCGGACCGCCAGTTCCGATGGGCCCAGCAGAGAAATGCTCCCGGCCTGGAGCCAGTAGATCAACGGGGGTTTGTCGAAGCGGTATTGACCGTTCAGGTATGGCACCAGCCAGTTGCCCGATTCGATCATCTCCCGGGACGCCTCTGCGAAGCGGGGTTCGTCGCGGTCCATCAGGGGCAGCCATCCGGTGCCGGCGCTGAAGCAGAGCAGCGCGCCGGCCATCAAGAGCGTCCAGGCCCATGAGGGGATGTCGCCTTGCGTTCTCGGGGACCCGGTCGAGCCTTCCATCGTTCCGAAGGCTGACAAAACCGGCGGTCGGAGCAAAGCCGAAGGCGGGTTCCTCCGCGGCGACCTGAAAGCCGTCGGGAAGAAGGCTTTGCCGGCCCGTTCGAACGAGGGTGCAGGGGTGTCCTTCCCGGAACAGCCATGGTTTTTCCGGTTTGTTTCGTGTCATTCCATCGTCTTTCGCCCACTGTTTCGGAGTGCACGACACGAGCCCAATCGATCCATCTTCAGGTGGATCCCGCGAGGTCGGCACCGACCGCGGGTTCGGTGTCGGTTTCCGCTGTCTGGCCTGGCTCCTGGTTGGCCTGCCGATCCTGGGTGTCCTGCTTTCCACCGATGACTGGTTGAGGGCCCAGCGGTCCGTCTTGGCCGGCAAGAACTGGTCCGGACTGGCTCTCTTCATCAGCGGTTCGGCCAATGGATTCTTCCTGATCCCCTCCATCCTGGGGTTGGCGTTCTGGTTCCGTCGCAAAGGTCGCCCGATGATCTCCCGGGCGCTGTCGGCCATGCTCCTGGCCGGGATCGTGTCGGGTTTGGCGGGAACCGCCCTGCGATCGATGATCGGGCGGACTCGGCCCGAGGCCTCGGTGGAGCAGGGGTGGTTCGGCCCGAGAAAAGACGGGCAGTGGTTGATCGGACGCCACGCCTACGGATCGTTTCCCTCAGGGCATGCCTCCATCGCGGCCGGGGTGGGATTCATGGCATTCCTGCTCGGCGCCCGGGTCGGAGCCTTGGGGTTGGCCTTCGCCTTGGCGGTCGCTTGGGCGAGGTTCCACCTGGGCGCACATCGGGCGTCCGATGTGTGGGCGGGCCTGATGGTGGGGGCATTGACCGTCAGCTGCCTGTGGTCCACCTGCCGGGACCGGGTCCATCGCGAGGAAACCGCATGCGCGTCTTCTCCGGGTGCCGATGGCGGTGGCTCCACGACCGGCTGAAATGTTTGCCGCCGGCAGGGATGACCCTTCGGTCCAGTGGCACGAACCGATGCCCGGGAGTGGAGAGTCGCTAAAGTTTTCCGGCCAACGGGCGATACTACCGGAAGGTCGAGTCCTGAGAACCCGGGAATCCGGGGGCAGGGCGAACTCGACCTGCTCGCACCATGCAGATCCAAACCGTCCACAACCGCATTCTCATCCTGACTGTCTCCGCCGTGGTCGCCCCGGTGCTCGCCGTGTCGGTGCGTTGGATGCTCGGAGAGGGTGTCGGAAAGTATTCCAGTCTCTGGATCGTGGCGGTGGCCATCCCGATCCTCATCGCGCTGGGGTCCCTGACGCGCACCGCGTTGATCGATTTCGAGAAATCCCCATCGGGCGATGCCGACAAAGCCCAAGCCAAGGCGCTGGAAGAGGCGTCGCGTGCCGTCGCGGCCGCCGAGGAGAAATCCAAGGCCTTGGAGTCCCAGAATGAACGCCTTCAGGACCGGGCGGTTTCGCTCGAGTCCAAACTCCGCGACCTCGAATCGACGATCGCGGCCGATGCGGGCCCCAAACCGCTCGGCATCATCGACGGCCTGCGTTCCGTGATCGACAAGGCCGGCGAGCGCGTGACCACCACCCTGACGGGTGGCACCCAGCTGGAGGTGGGGTTGGCCCTGTCCAAGGAGGAGGTCGATGGCGTGCAGAGCATGCTCGATACGTTGGGCCGCAAACTCGCCCGCCCCCAGGTCGAGGAGATCATCGAGGCCCATGGCGGCGACAATTCGACCCGACTGTTGCTGGTCGAGGACGACCAGACCAGCCGACGCCTCATCCGCGCGTTGCTGCCCAAGGAACTCAAGGTGAACATCACCGAGGCCGAGGACGGCCAGGTGGCTCTCCGCATGATGGAGAAGCCCCCGTATCCCGACATCATCGTCTGCGACGTGCTGATGCCGAACATGGACGGCTTGGAGTTCATCGCGCGGCTCCGCGACCTTCCGCGGTTCTCCAACACGCCGGTGGTCATGATCTCGGCCAACGCCTTCAAGGACAACGTGGCCAAGGCCGCCACGCTCAAGGTCACCCGGTTCTTGCGCAAGCCCCTCGAGCGGAAAGACCTCACCGACGCCATCGAGGCCGCCCTGCGGGAGGTCAGCAGCAAGGAATCGGCGCTCTTCAAGGCCCAGCAACGGCTGTGCCTCGACGACAAGGCCTACTTCGAATTGTCGGCCGGCTTCTCGCGGGCCATCAGCGAGTCGATCACCTTCGTCCGATCGTCGATCAGCCGCGATCGTTGGCAGGCGGCGACCATCCGCATCAACGCCCTGAGCGGCTCGATCCAGATGGTGGGAGACGAGCGGCTCTCGGTGGCCATCACACGCGTCGAGACCCAGCTGAGGCGGGCCGACATCAACGGCGTCACCGTCGAGTTGGAGATGCTCGAACAGGAGAACGAGCGGTTCATGCGCACCCTGGTGCATGTCTTCAACGCGGAGAACGAGGCCGCGGTCGAGACAGCGAAACAGACGGTGGCGGTCCAGACCCCGGAGTGAGGCCGACCCGGGCCACGGCATCGTCCTCCGCTGCATTGCCTTCTTCCTCAAACGCCGCATGCCCCGTAGGCTTCGCCGGTGATTTCGCTGGCCGACACCTCCTCAGGGCATGAGCCCACCGACCTGGTGGGGCCTGTCCGGGAGATCTTCTCCCAGAGCGGCCTGCTCTCCCGGGCCAGCAATTTCGAATATCGGCCGGAGCAGCAGCAGATGGCCATGTCGGTGGCCGCCGCGCTCCAGGAGCGCAGGCACCTGCTGGTCGAGGCCGGCACTGGTGTCGGCAAGAGCTTCGCCTACCTGATCCCGGCCATCCTCTTCGCCGTCGAGCGCAAGAAGAAGGCGGTGATCTCGACCCACACCATCAACCTGCAGGAGCAGTTGGTGGAGAAGGACCTGCCGGTGCTGAAGCAGGTGCTCCCGGTCGATTTCAGCTATGCGATGCTGAAGGGACGCTCGAATTACCTCTGCACGCGGCGCCTGAGGAAGGCGCTGCAGCAATGCGACTCGCTCTTCACCTCGCCCGAGGCCGCCGAATTGCGCCGGATCGAGGAATGGAGCCGGACCACCCAGGATGGGTCTCTGAGCGATTTCTCCGTCGAACCCGATCCGAAGGTCTGGGAGCACGTGTGCTCGGAGCGTGGCCTCTGCACCCCCAAGAAGTGCGGGTTCCAGAGCGAACAGGCCAAGATGGGGCCGGTCTGTTTCTTCCAGCGGGCCCGGCAGAGGATCCTCGGGGCCGATGTCCTGGTGCTCAACCACACGTTGTTCTTCACCCTGCTCAACGGCGTGGAGGCCGATCCCGAGGGCGGAGTCCTCTTCAAGAACGACTTCGTGATCTTCGACGAGGCCCACACCGTCGAGTCGGTGGCGGCGAGGCACATCGGGGTCAGCGTGAGCAGCGGTCAGGTCCGCTACGCGCTGCAGCGCCTGTGGAACCCGCGCACCGAGAAGGGACTGCTGTCCACACTGCGTTCGGCCTCGAACGTTCGGTTGGTGGCCGATGTGCTGAAGGAAACCGACGAGTTCTTCCTCAAGGTCGAGGATTCCTGCCAGGAACTGGCCCGGTCGACGACGTCGTCGGAGCCCGAACGGGCCAATCCGGGGGAGTCCAAGGGGGATCAGCCCTCCCGTGCCTGGAAAGAGCTGCGCATCCGCAGGCCGGACCTCGTCCAAGACAGTCTCACCCTTCCGCTCCAGCGCCTGAGGGAACAGATCCACGACCTCATCCAGACCTCTGAAGACAAGGAGACGGGCGAGGAACTCATGGAATGCAACCGGCGTCTGGCCGACCTGAAGGTCGCCGTCTCCACCTTCCTGAGCCAGACGGCCGAGGACCATGTCTATTGGGTGGAGCGCACCGGCAAGACCCAGAAGAACCTTTCACTGAACGCGGCTCCGGTCGAGGTGGCCGATTTCCTGAGGCAGCGCCTCTTCGAGTCGGGCACATCCGTGATCCTCACCAGCGCCACCCTGGGCACGGCGGGGCCGTCGGGTCCGGCGGGGGCGCAGGCGGCTGCCGCGGTCCGCGCGCCACGGCAGGGTTCCTCGCCGGCGGGACTCGCGTTGCCGCGCGCCGGGGCGATCCCGGCTCTCCGGTATGTGGCGGGGCGGGTGGGTGGCGAGGAGGCCCAGGGGCTCCAGGTCGGTTCGCCCTTCGATTATCCGCGCCAGATGACGCTGTTCGTGGCCGGGAAGATGCCCGATCCCCGCGATCCGGGCTATGAAGACGCCCTGGTGCATTGGATCGAGCACTTCATCACCCGCACCCATGGCAAGGCCTTCGTGCTCTTCACCAGTCATCGACTGATGCTCCAGGTCGCGGGCCGGATGGAGGCGTTCTTCGGTCGGTTGGGCGTGGAATGCTATGTCCAGAACACCGGCATGCCCCGGTCCACGATGCTGGAGAAGTTCCGCGAGAACACCGACTCGGTGCTCTTCGGCACCGACAGCTTCTGGCAGGGGGTGGATGTGCCGGGCGAGGCCCTGAGCAATGTCATCATCACCCGGTTGCCCTTCGCCGTTCCCGATCACCCCCTGGTGGAGGCCCGGATCGAGCGCATCGAGGCGGGGGGCGGCAACGCCTTCAGCGACTTCAGCCTGCCGGAGGCCATCCTCAAGTTCCGCCAGGGGGTGGGGCGGCTCATCCGCACCAAGACCGACACCGGCATCGTCGTGATCCTCGACAATCGCGTGCTCACCAAGCGGTACGGCAAGGCCTTTCTCGAATCGGTGCCTTCCTGCCCGATGGAGATCGTCTGAAGCGCCCGAGTCGACCGTTCAATGCTTCCCTCGCGCCTCCCGGCTTCGGTAGGTTGGGCGCGTGCATTTCCGCAAGGTGACGTTGGTGGGCGTGGGCCTGCTGGGCGGTTCGCTGGGTCTGGCGCTTCGGAGCCGGGGCCTTGCCGACCAGGTCCAGGGCTTCGTTCGCCGTGCCTCCTCGGTCGCCGAGTGCCTCGCCCTGGGCGTGGTGGACCGGTGCTCACGCAGCCTGGCCGAGGCGGTGAGCGACGCCGATCTCGTGGTCCTGTGCTCCCCCGTCGGCCAGATGCCCGGCCTGTTCCGCGAGATGTCTCCGCATCTGTCGCCGGAATGCCTGGTGACGGATGTCGGCAGCGTGAAGTCCGATCTGGTGGCCGAACTCGAGCCCCTGGCCCAGGCCGCCGGCGTGCGCTTCGTCGGCAGCCATCCGATGGCGGGTGCCGAGAAGAGCGGCCCGGCCCATGCGCGGTCCGACCTGTTCGACGGCGCGGTCTGCGTGGTCACTCCCACACTGGCGAGCGATGCCGCAGCGGTGGCGACCATCCGTGGCCTCTGGGAGGCCGTCGGTGCCCGAGTCCTCCAGATGACCCCGGTCCTCCATGACGATCTGGTGGCCCGATCGAGCCACCTGCCGCATGTCGTCGCCGCTGAACTGGCCAACTACGTCCTGAGCCCGGTCCATCCGAGGGAGCAGTCCGACCTTTGTGCCGGCGGGTTCCGTGACACGACCCGGATCGCCTCCGGTTCCCCGGAATTGTGGCGTGACATCACCCTGGCCAATCGCCGGCACCTGTCCCGGGTGCTGGGAGTCTTCATCGAAGACCTGGCTGAATTCCGGTTGGCGCTGGACGCCGGCGACGAGAAATCCATCGAGGATTTCTTCCGGCAGGCCAAGACCCGGAGGGATCAGCGCTATCCCGACTCCGATCCCAAGAGAACCGACCCCAAGAAACCCGCCTGAGCCGATGCCGCTGCCCGACCTCATCGAGATTGTCCCCCCGCCTGCGCCCGCCTTCGTGTCGATCACGGTGCCGGGATCCAAGAGCATCACCAATCGCGCTCTCATCCTGGCGGCACTGTCGTCGGGCACGGTCACCCTGACCGGCGCGCTCTGGAGCGAGGACACCCAGGTGATGGTCGAGTGCCTGAGGCAGATGGGCTTCGCGGTGGGGGTCGCGCCCGACCTGGCCGAGGAGGCCAACCGGGTCATCCAGGTGCAGGGCCTGGGCGGTCGCATCCCCAAGGCCGGCACGGAGTCGTCGCCCCTCGAACTGCATGTGGGCAATGCCGGCACGGCGGCCCGATTCCTGGCGGCCATGGTCTGCCTGGGCGAGGGATGCTACCGGTTGTCGGGTGTTCCTCGGATGCACGAGCGCCCCCAGGCGGCGTTGCTCCAGGCGCTGCGTTCCCTGGGCTACCGCATCGACGCCCCCCGCGACCGCTTGCCGGCCGTCATCCACGGCGCGGGACCGCGGCCGGGATCGTGCAGCGTGAGCGTGGCCGAGAGTTCCCAGTTCGCCTCGGCGCTCCTGCTGCCCGGAAAACTGGCCGGATGGGAGGTCCAGATCTCCGGCGCCAATCCGGACGAGTTGCCCTACGTCGAGATGACCCGACGCCTGGTCGAGGTGTTCCCGAGCGGTGGCGGTGAATTCCAGATCGAGCCCGACGCTTCGAGCGGCAGCTACTTCTGGGGAGCCTCCCGGTTGCTCGGCAAGAACCGGGTCGAGGTGACGCGCTGGCCCGGATCCGGGTGGCAGGTCGATGCGCGCTATCCGGATTTCCTCGACCTTCCGGCGGAGGTGTCGCGTGAGCGCGACCTGGGCGACAGCATCATGACGGCGATCACCCTGGCCCCGCTGGAGGACCACCCGGTGCGCTTCACCGACCTGGGGCGCCTGCGTCTCCAGGAATGCGAGCGGGTGCAGGCGCTGCGCACCGAGTTGACCAAGTGCGGCGCGACCGTGGCCGAATCGGGTGACTGCCTGCTCGTCCGCCCCTCGATCCTCCACGGCGCGGAGATCGACACCTACGAGGACCACCGCATGGCCATGTGCTTCGCGATGCTCGGGCTCAGGGTTCCGGGCATGCGCCTGCGCAATCCCCGCTGCGTCCGCAAGACCTTCCCGAATTTCTTCCGGAAACTGGCCGCGAGCCCCCCGTTCGGTCTCGGGGCGATCATCCTCGATGCCGCCACCGGTCGTGTGCTTCCCCTGAACGAACTCAACGCCGAATGAAGGCCAAGACACTCAAGCTGCCACAGGTCATCGCCGTCGACGGCCCCAGCGCCTCGGGCAAGGGGACCCTCTCCCGGAGGATGGCCCGTGAACTGGGCTACATCTACGTCGACTCCGGGGCCATGTACCGGACCCTCGCCTGGTACTGCCTGCAGCGCGGCATCCGCCTCGAGAAGCCCATGACCGAGGCGGACGAAAAGGCCGTCATCCGCCAGCTCCGCAATTGGAAGTGGGAGCTCCGGGTGATCGACGGCCAGGCGTGGATCCATGTCGACGGCTATTTCCCGGCGACCGAGATCCGCACCGACGTCGTCGAGAAGGCGGTGCCCGTCGTGGCCCAGATCGGCAAAGTGCGCGACTGGATGGTGGCCCGGCAGCGTGATTGCGCCGCCCTCGGCCCCTTGGTGATGGAGGGTCGCGACATCGGGACCGAGGTGTTCCCGCTGGCCCCCGTGAAGTTCTTCCTCGAGGCCGACGCCGCCGAGCGGCAACGCCGCATCGCCGACCGGGGCGGTTCCACCGACGGCGCCTGGCGCGACAGCATGGACATCCATCGCAAGAAAGGGGCCCTGATCCCGGCCTTGGATTCCATCCGGATCAACAACACCGGTCAGACCCCGGACGAGACCTTCGCGGTCTTCATGGGCCATGTCCGCGAGCGCCTGGGCCCCCATCCGGAGAATCCCCGCAAGGGCTGACCGATGACACCGGCTCTCCGAATGCCGCGGTCCGGGTGGCTCTCGAGGCTGCTCTCGGGCTGGGTGTTTTGGGGGATGCTCTTCGGTCTGCGGTCCGATGCCGGATTCACGACGGTCCGCGCCGCCGGCAACGAGGTGCTGGTCATCTACAATGCGCGGATGCCGGCCTCCGAGGCCGTCGCCCGCCATTATGCCCGCAAGAGGTCGGTGCCGGAATCCCAGGTCCTCGGCCTCGCCTTGCCCGACGGGGCCAATCTTTCCCGTTCCGACTACGTCTCGTCGCTCCAGGAACCGATCCGCCGGCATCTGGCGGACAAGGGCCTGGCCGAATGGGTGAACGATCCGGGTGCCCCCAACCAGGGACGGAAGGGCGCCTCGGCGGGTCCGCGCGTCCGGCTGAGACTGGTCCGCTCGGAGATCCGCTACCTGCTGCTCTGCCACGGTGTGCCGTGGTACATTCCCCACGATCCTTCGCTCCGCAGCGACATCGAGGGGGTTCCCGCCCAGTTCCAGCGCAATGACGCTTCGGTGGACGACGAGTTGGCGCTGCTGCCACGGCTGGGATTCGACGACCCGATCGCGACGGCCCCCAATCCCGTGGTGGGGGCCACCAACTCGGCGCGGATCCACCCGACCAACGGGGTCTTCATGGTGACCCGTCTGGATGGTCCCACTCCCGAGATCGCCCAGGGGTTGGTCGACAAGGCGATGGAAGCGGAGTCGCGCGGGCTCTGGGGCCACGCCTACATCGACCTGCGCGCCATCACCAACGGGCCCTACCAGTGGGGGGACCGGATGATCACCAATGCCGCGACCGCGGCCAAACGGCTGGGTTTCGAGACCTTCGTGGACAACGAGCCGGCAACGCTCGGTGTCGGATATCCCTTGAGCCAAGTGGCCTTGTATTTCGGCTGGTACGACAGCGGGGTCACCGGGCCCTTCTACCGGGCCAAGGTCGAATTCCTCCCGGGCGCCTTCGCCTACCATCTGCACTCGTTCAGCGCCGCCAATCTCCGATCGGCCTCTGAAAACTGGGTGGGGCCGCTGTTGGCCCGGGGAGCCACGGCCAGCATGGGGTGCGTGGCCGAGCCCTACCTCGAGTACACCCCCAATCCGTCCATGTTCCTGGAACGCTGGGGCTATGTCGGCATGACCCTGGGAGAGGCGGCGCTCGCCGCCCACCCCGTGCTGTCATGGCAGACGGTCGTGGTGGGGGATCCGCTCTACCGCCCCTTCGGCCGGACGGTGGCCGAAGATGGCCAGCGACTCGAGGCCACCCAGGATCCTTGGACCGCCTATGCCCTGGTCCGCAACGCCAACCTCCAACGGATGGCGGGTCGTCAGGCCGAGGCGGTGCGCGAACAATTGGAGGGGCTGCGCTGGGCGACCAACCACGCCGCGGTCGCCGAGAAGATCGGGCGGATGTATTGGTCGGGTCTTCGCGTCCGCAGGGCGGTGGAGTGGTATGACACCGCTCTGGGCCTCACCAACTGCACTCCGATGCAGCGGCGCCGGTTGCTGTCGGACAGCGTCGAGGCCCACCGTGTGCTGGGTCAGCCGGCCGAGGCGTTCCGATGCCTCGAACAGCTCATCGCCACCGCGCTGCCGGACATGGACCTCCAGGCATTGCGCATCCGACAGTTGCAGTTCGCGCGCGAGATGCGGGACGTCGAGAAGATGAACACGGTCTCCAACGAGGTCCGCCGCCTCGGGCCCAAGCCCTGAGCGGCCAGGTTCGAAGGATTCCCCATCCCCCACCGCCGCATGAGTCCCGAAGCCCTGACGCACCTCTCTGATGCGGACCCCGTGATGGGGCGGCTCATCCGGCGGATCGGCCCGTGTGCCCTGAAGCCGGAGCCGGGCCGGACTCCGTTCGAGTCGCTGGTGCGGGCCGTCGCCCACCAGCAGCTGCACGGCAAGGCGGCCGAGACGATCCTGGGACGTTTCCTGGCCCGGTTCCCCGGCCGTCGCTTCCCGCGACCCGAGGATCTCCTGGGGCTGGCCGATGCCGAACTGAGGTCCTTCGGATTCTCCACCGCCAAGGTGGCGGCCCTCCGAGACATCGCGGCCAAGTCCCTCGACGGGACCGTGCCCTCGTCGCGCGCGATCCGAGCGCTCTCCGACGAGGAGATCATCGAACGCCTGAGCGCCTGCCGCGGGGTGGGGCGATGGACCGTCGAGATGCTGCTCATCTTCAAGCTGGGGCGTCCGGATGTGCTGCCCATCGACGACTTCGGGGTCCGTGAGGGGTTCCGGGTGACCTACGGGCATGACGCGCAGCCGCGACCCAGGGATCTCCTGGCCTTCGGTGAATGCTGGCGTCCGTTCCGGACCACGGCTGCCTGGTATCTCTGGCGGGCCGCCGACGCCGCCAAGGAGGATCTTCGACGATCCAAGCCCTGACTGCGGCAGGGAGCCTGGGGCGAGGAATCAGGAGGACCGCGGGTAGTTCTTCACCAGCGCCTCGGCCGTCTCGCGGATGAGGTCCACCAGTTCCGGCGGATGGAGCACCGTGGCCTGTGCCCCCCATCCCAGGATCCAACGGCTGATCTCCTCGAGGCTTCCCAGCCGCAGGTGCAGCTCGACCCCTTGGTCGGGAAGCTCGACCAGCGTCTGCGACGGATGCCAGCGCTTCTCCCGGATGTAGTCGGCCACGGCCCGGGTGAAGCGGACGCGCACCTCGAAATCGCCGCTGCGCGAATACACGCCGAAGCTGTCGCTGAGGTGGCGTTCGAGGGCGAACTTGGCGGGCCGCTGAAAAGTCTTCCCGGTCGGCACCGCCTCGACGATGCGCGAGGGCGCGAAGGTCCGGATGGCCTTGCGCAAGTGATCGTGGGCGAAGAGGTACCAGTCTCCGTTCACGTTGCCGATGTGGTAGGGGTCCACCGTGCGCTCCTCGGTCGCCGCGCCGGGCTTGCGGTAGGTCAATCGGAGCGTCTGACCCGCCGCCGCGGCCTGGGCCAGCCGGTCGATGATCCCGAGGTCCACGTTCGGCTCGGCGGTGGTGCGGAACGAGATCGTCTGCGTCCACTCGGCCAGATTCAACGACACCGTGTCGGGGAGCGAGCGCTCCAATTTCTTGAACGCGGTCACCAGCCGCTTCTCGAACGGCGTGCCGCGGTACTGCTGCAAAGCCTTCTCGGCGACCACCAGCGCGAAGAGCTCGCCCTCGGTGATCTGCATCGTCGGGAACGCGTCCACCGGTTCGGTGTAGTAGAACCCGTAGCGCTGGGCGCTGTAGTCGATGGGCAAGCCCATCCGGTCGCGCATGAAGTCGATGTCGCGCTGGATGGTCTTGGTGCTCACCTCGAACTCGCGGCTCAGGAAGGACGCGTTCGGGTACTTGCCCGAGGCGATGGCCGTGTGGATGCGCATCATCCGCTCCAGCGGGGGGCGGGACATGGGCAGCTCACGCGCGGACTTCTTCATGGCGCAAACCTGTTCCGAGACCGTGGGATTGCCAACCTTGGACCCTTCGATTTCCGGGGTCGGAATCCTCGTGCAGCCGGGGTCGGGGCAGGGGGAGCCGTGCGCTTTGGGCTTTTGTCCCGGGCCGTCCCCGCCTTCCAATCGACGGCATGACGGACCAGGAGTCGACGGTGGTGATCGGCATCGAATGCGGCGGCACCCGCACCGTGGCGTTGGCTGCGGAGCTCGGGTCGAGGCGTCAGGTCGCCCGGATCGAGTCCGGTGCGGCCAACCTGCGACTGGTCTCGGATGCGGATCTCAAGGCGCATTTCGCCTCCTTGAGAGACCGCCTGCCCGTTCCCCAGGCCATCGGCATCGGCATGGCCGGGGTCCGCACCGAGGAGGATCGCCAACGCCTGCGGGCCTGCGTCGCACGGGTCTGGCCCGGGGTGCCGGTGCGCGTCGATCACGACCTGGTCAGCGCCCTCGAGGCGGCCTCGCTGGACGCCTCGGGTCCGACCGACGCCCGGGTCGTCATCCTGAGTGGCACGGGTTCCTGCTGTTTCGGCCGCAACCGCAAGGGGATCACCGCCAAGGCTGGAGGTTGGGGGCACCAATTGGGGGATCAGGGCAGCGGTTATGCGATCGCCTACGCGGGACTGCGGGAGTCCATCGGCCAGCTCGAGCGGACGGGCCGTCTCGGCCCACTGGGGCGCCGCCTCCTGAGGGCCTCCGGGCTTGCGGATCCCGAGGCCTGGGTGGGATGGATGCAGTCGGCCTCCAAGCGCGAGATCGCCGCCCTGGCACCCGAGGTCTTCTCGGCCGCGGCCCGGGGCGATGCGTCCGCCCATCGGGTGGTCGAGCGATGCCTGGGCGAGCTCCTGGAATTGGCCCTGGTCTGCGCGGCCCGGCTGGATCGATCGGGCAGGGGACGGGTCGAGTTCGTCCTGGCGGGCAGCGTGTTCCTGAGGCAACCGCGATGGATCCCGCACCTCGAGCGGGTTCTCCGTGCGGCGCGTCCCGAGGCGAAGATCCGCTGCCTGGAGCGCGAATCGGCCTGGGGAGCGGTGGTTCTGGCAGAGCAGGCATCGGGCTCGGGCGAGGTTCCCACCGGGCCGGTCCCGGCCGTCCAAGCCGGTCCGGCCGCTCCCGCCATCCCGCGCCCCGAATCCACCGGGGTTTCGCCCACCGAAGAGCGCAATCCGCGATCCCGTCATCTCGACCGGATGCCGCTGGGCAAGGCCATCGACCTGATGCTTTCCGAGGACGTCCTCGTGCCTCCGGCCATCGGCCGCCATCGCGCGGCCCTCGGTCGACTGATCGGTTTCTCCGAGGCCGCCATCCGCCGTGGCGGGCGCTTGATCTACATCGGTGCCGGCACCAGCGGTCGGTTGGGGGTCTTGGATGCCAGCGAGTGCCCGCCCACCTTCCGCAGCCCTCCCGAGTGGGTCCAGGGGGTCATGGCCGGTGGCGACAAGGCCTTGCGCACCTCCGTGGAAGGAGCCGAGGACGACGCCCCGGAGGGGCGCGAGGTCCTCCGGTCGCTCCGGGTCTCCGCGAACGATGTCGTGGTCGGCATCGCCGCTTCCGGGCGGACCCCCTACGTCTGGGGAGGGCTGGCGGCCGCCCGCGAGGCCGGAGCCCGCACGGCGTTGATCTGCTTCAATCCGCACCTGCGGTTCGCCCGGGGGCTGCGGCCCGACGTGGTCCTGGCCATCGATGTCGGCCCCGAAGTGCTCACCGGATCCACCCGCCTCAAGGCCGGCACCGCCACCAAGCTGGTCCTGAACATCCTCAGTACCCTGACCATGGTCCGCCTCGGCAAGGTCGAGGAGAACCTGATGATCGATCTCCATCCCTCGAACGTGAAACTCCGCGATCGGGCGGTGCGCATCGTTCAGGAACTCACCCACGTCGACCCGGAGATCGCCCGGGCCGCCCTGGAAGGCTCCGGTTGGCGTGTCCAGGCCGCCGTCCAGACCCTGCGCCGAGGGCGGCGCCCCCGTTGACGGGGACGCCCCGAGGTCCGGCGAGAACGCATTTGCCATTCGCCGGCCACGGTGTTTGCTCTCCCTGTCGGTCGGGGACGGTGCTTTTCGGAAGGACCCACGCGATGAACCCCAATGTGATGCATGGTCTCGCCATCGGGCTGCTGGTCAGCTTCGGTGTGGTGGTCGGCATCGCCATCGTCTTCGCCTCGCTCTACCGCCGGCACCTCCGATCCCTGCGTCGATCCCAGCGCTGGATCGACCCGCTGGCCCCGTTGGTGGGCTCCGGTCGGACGGCGCTCGCGCTGCCGCTGCCCAACCGGTGGCTGGCCGTCCGGAGTTCCAACACCGCCTACCTCCAGGGAGTCCTCGGGATCTCCGCTCAAGACAGTCCTCCCTGGTCCGAGGCCCTCGTCCGCGCCCGGGAGCGAGCGGTCTTCCTTTCGCCCCCCTGGCGCGGGTGGTCGCTGATCGTGGGGGGAGCCATCCCGGACCCCGCGTCGGACATCGATCATCTCTACCGATTCCTGGCCCGATTCAGCGGGGTGGTCGGCGAGATCCAGTTCTTCCACTCCGACCGCGTCCTGAATCACCACGCGTGGGCCTGGCATCGCGACGGCAAGGTCGTCCGAGCCTATGCCTGGGCCGGAGAGACGCTCTGGAATCAAGGGGAACTCTCGCTGGATGAACGCCTCCTCGGACTCGTGTGCCGGGAATACGGGGAGACTGTCGAGGGAGTCGGACCGTGCGGCGGGACCGCGGAGCAGCAGAACGTCGAGCGGGTGCCGCTGCTCGCCCGGCGGTGGAGCCTCGACCCTGCCGAGGCCAGCGCCTATTTCCTTCACCTTGAGGCCTCTTCGTCATCCCGGCTCCGTGGCGATGACGGCGATGAGATCCCGTGAATCCCGCGAAAGCGCCCGATATCCGGGGCTCCGGTGCCGCTTCCCGAGGGGCTCCCGTCTCGGGACTTGAAGGCGAAGCATTCGAGGCTGAGAGTAACGGGGTCGGTCCATCCGGATCCGACACCCCTTTGCCTAGGCCATGACTCGTTCCATCGGACTGAATCCACCCAATCCTGCCGAACTGCATCGGCACATCAATCTGAAGCTCGCCGAGCTGGGACTGACCGGAGTTCCGCTCCCGGGCGAGTCGAAGACTCTCGATCCGCTGATCGAGAACTTCATCGCACAGGGTCGCGAGAAGGATCGTCTGTTGGCCCGTTACGCCAGCCCGGTCGACCGGCGGATCAACAACTTCCTGCACGACTACCTCTCCGACACGGCCGTGCCCCGGGAATTGCCCAGGAACTCCCTCGTGCTCGACCAATACGGCCTGGCCCGCGTCCTTTCCCTGCCGCCCGACCGGGACGAAGTCGCCTCGCCGATGCTGCGCTCCTACCGCCTGCGCAACGGCATCCTCCACAACCCCAAATCGGATCGACGGACCACCGCGGGCATCTTCCATGTGACCGAGGGAGGGTTGCCGATCCCCGATGACAAGAAGGGCGTTCCGAAGCCCGTGTTCGCCGACCTGCTCGCCCGGGCGCTTCAACCGCCCGAGGAACTCCTGCGCCTGCCGTTCACCGCATCGACCGGCACGCCGGCCGCCTGCATGGTCTCGTTGCTCATCCGCCCGGTCGTCTGCCCGGAGGTGGCCGGCGTGATGCCCCGCAAGAGCATGGAGATCCGCTTCTTCGTGCCCGGATCGCTGGTCGCGAACCTCGACTTCGTCGAAAGCATCTTCGGCAATGCGGGCGATCCGCTGCTCCCGGAGAACGACGCGGCGCTCGATGCGGAGCACTGGAGCGGGCACACCGGGTGCGTGATCCTGGCGCCGCACCTCAACGGATTGACCAAGAAGGAGGTCGGCCTCCCGCACTGGGACGAGGCCACCGAGCGGCAGCGTCGCGACGGCATGTGCTGGTCCGATCCCCGCGAACTCTACAACGACGGCAATGCCTTCAAGCTGACCGCGCGGGACGCCTCGGGTGTGATCGTCACCCTCATCTCCGACAACTACTTCGGGTACTGCAAGAAGGAGGTGAAGACCCAGATCAGCTACGCGGCCAACCTCTTCGGCATGGTCGAGGAGGAGCATGCCGGCGGAGCCCTGGTCTTCGCCCGGCACGACCTGGGCAGCGAGTACGACGCCCAGCAGCACCGGGCCGATTTC
>CAYLTF010000051.1:0-22741 GCA_964386625.1 uncultured Akkermansia sp.
GCAACCGCCGATCACCAGCGGATCTTGTCCGGGAAGAACTCGCGGATGAGGTCCTCGTAGTACGGGCGCAGGGCCACCTCGTCGGGCTTGCTGTGGCTCTTGGTGTAGAGGTCGTAGGGGTTGAAGCGCAGCACCCACGGCAACAGCGCGCGATCCTTGTCGTTCAACAGGTGCGAGTACTCGCCCTCGCGGTGCCAAGGGTAGAAGCTGTGGTAGCGCAGCATCGCCAAACCTTCCTCGGGCAGGTAGTCGCGGCAGACGTGGTAGATGTATTCGTCGTGTCCCCACGAGAGCGCCACCTTGTCGAGACCGCAGCCGGGCTCGTAGACGCCGTTGGGCGTGTTGTACCGAGGATCCTTGCTGTCGGGGTTGGCCTCGAAGAATTTCGGGAAGACGATCTTCGGCGAATAGGCGCAGCCGGTCGGAAACGTATCGCCGACCACGGCCCACTGCGGCTCACCCCACAGGCACAGGATCTTGCCCAGGTCGTGAACAAAGCCCGTGAGGATCATCCAGCGCGGCTGCCCGTCCCGCCGCAGGTGTTCGGCCGTCTGGAGCAGATGCTGCAACTGCGACATGTCCGTGTCGGGATCCGAATCATCCACCAGTTGGTTCAGGTACTCGGCCGCCTCCCAGACCCCCATCTTCATGCGGTTCAGGCCGAGGTATTCCTTCCGCTTGGCCAGGGCGAACTCATGAGTCTGATAGGTGTGGTTCAGGCGATAGAACTCCCGAACCGTGGGCCGCGCGTCGGCCTCGTAATTGCGGAATTCGGCCTCCTTCTTGTCGGGAGCGTACCCCACGGCCGGTTTTCGATCCGAGGCCTCCGCTGAGTTCGCGGCAGGCCCGCCAGGCTCCGGATAGTGTTGCAGGACGAAGTCTTCCCATTCACCGATGTGTTGCAGGGGCTTCTTCACGGCTTCGGTCTCGAGCGGATTCATCGTTGAAATCTGTGGCGTTGTTCTCCGGTCAATCGGGCCGGTGGGACAAGCAGTTTATTGCCGTGTGACCACCTTGGGTTGCCGAGTCACTCACCCAGGATCTGCTTGAACGGCGGGTTGAGCAACGCCTGCGCTGCCGGTTGCCCCATGTTCTCGGTGGTGATGAGCATCACGCTGGTGTCCACGCGTTTCTCGACCGGCTTGCCCTGCAGGTGCTCCACCAGCGTCTTCACCCCGAGGTAGCCCATCTTCACGGGGTCCTGCACCACGAGCGCCTGGACATCGCCATTGCGCAGGTCGGCCACCGACTGCGATCCGGAATCGAAACCCACCATCGTCACCTTGCCACCAGCACGACCGATCTCGCGGAGCGCCTTGGTCATGGCGATGGTGGCGGTCTCGTTGGGGCAGAACACGCCATCCACGGCCTGTCCATGGCGGTTCAGGAGATTCTGCGAAGCCTGGTAGGCCGTCTCACGGGTGGGGCCGGCATACTGGTCGGCGGAGATGAGCTTGAGGTCGGGATAGGCCTTGAGGGCGTCGAGGAAACCGGCCTCGCGGGCCTCGGTGCTGGCGCTGCCGACCTGGTACCGCAGCAGGATGACCTTGCCCTTGCCGCCCAACCGCTTGGCGAGGTAGTCGCCGGCGATCCGGCCGCCCTTGAAATTGTCGGTGGCCACGAAGCTCACCTGCTGGTCGCTCTTGAGGTCGGAGTCGAAGATCACCACCGGCACACCGGCCTTCACGGCACTGCGGACGGGGTTCACCAGCGCCTGCGAATCCAGCGGAGCCAGCACGATCCCGCTGACGTTGCGGGCCGTGAAGTTCTCCACCACCTGAATTTGCTGGTCGCGGTCGTCCTCGCGCAGGGGGCCCTTCCAGAACAGCTTCACGGGCGTGCCGGCCGCGGTCAACTCGCGCTCGGCCTTCACGGCACCGGCGTGGACCGACTTCCAGAACTCGTGGGTGGTGCCCTTGGGAATGACAGCGATGGTCAAATCTTTGGCGAAGGCGACACTGCCGAGGACGAAGCTGGCCAGAAGGCCCAGGCGGACGGGATTCATGGCTCTGAAGGATGCCGTGAAGCGTCCGTGGCGAAAGCCAAAACCGCGGTCTCCGGTCCGGGTCTCCTCGTCAGGAGCCCGGGCGGCTGGCAGAGTCGGCCCATCGTGACGGCCGACCGGCTCCTCCTTCATGACGATGTCGAACTCGACGCCCGACGGGCGGCCTGGCTGCCGCGCAGTCGGTGCCTGGCGGTGGCGGACCTGCATCTCGGGGAAGCATGGGCGCGTCGGGCGCGGGGACAATTGGTGCCGATCGGCGTGGTCGACACCACCGTCGCACGATTGCGATCCCTGGTCGAAAGCCACCGCCCCGAACGATTGATCCTCCTGGGCGACATCGTCCATGCCGCCCTGCCCCTCGAGGGGATCCGATCGGCGGTGCAGGAACTTGCTGGCCTGGAGAAGGAAGGACTCGCCGTCGATTGGTGCCTGGGCAACCACGACCGCCATCTGGTGCGGCAACTGGCCCGCTGGGGAATCCCGGTGCGGACCACCGGCCAAGTGACCCTGCCCGAGGCTCTGCTTTTCCACGGAGACCGGCTTCCGGAGGCGTCCCCCGTTGGAGACCCCAGGCGAACCTGGAGGATCCAGGGGCATCTGCACCCGGCCCTGGTCCTCGATGACGGCGTCGCCACCCGGGCCAAGGTCCCGTGCTTCCTCGTGGCCCCGGGTCGATTGGTGCTGCCCGCCTTCTCGGAGATGGCCGCCGGCAGCCCGGTGGACCGCCGTGGAATTCCCCAGGGCCTGGACGAGGCCGATCGTTTCGAGAGTGCCGTCGCCTGCCTGGGGCCACGCTTGCTGCGGATCCCCTTCGTCCGCTAGCGGGCCGTGGGGGAGCAGGCTCAGCGGGTCATCGGCCAACCGGCAGACACCAGGCCCTTGTAGCCGCCGATGAGCGAGCGGACGTTCGTATAGCCCATCTTCTGCGCCGCATCGCAAGTCAAGGCGCTGCGATAGCCCCCGCCGCAGTACATCACGATCTCCGCCGACTTGTCCGGATAGCGCACCTCGAGGTCGCGCTCCAGGATGCCCTTGCCCAGATGGCTCGCCTGCACCGCGTGACCGGCGGCCCATTCGCTCTCCTCGCGCACGTCGAGAAGCACCAACGACGGGTTGGCCTTGAAACGTTCGCGAAGCGCATCGATCGAGAGTTCCTGGATGCGGGTCTGGGCATCTTGGACGAGTGCGAGAAAACCGGGCGAGTGATTCATGCGGCCCACAGATTCGGACAGCGGCGCGCCCCGGAAAAGCGCTTTCGTCCAGGCAACCCGGACCGAAACCAACCTCCGGAGACATCGTATGCCCGAACTCCGGACCGGAGTTCGGCGTTGAGTTTTCCCGAACGGGTCCAGAGGCTCTGCAGATCCAAGTGCCATTCGTTTCCATGAACACATTCTCGCGCCTACTGCCGTTGGCCATCGCCACGGCCACCGCCTTCGCCGCCGGCGTCGGCTACGACAACACCCCGCAGATCCCGGGTCAGAAGTGGAAAGTCCACGACAAGAACCGCCCGAATCCGCCCATCGTGGAACCGGGTGAGACCTTCAGCCACCAGGCCCCGGCCCCGGCCGACGCCGTGGTGCTCTTCGACGGGAAGGACCTCTCGAAATGGAAAGGCGGCAAGGACGGCCAGGCCCCGTGGAAGGTCGAGAACGGCTACTTCGAGGTGGTGAAAGGCACCGGCGACATCCAGACCAAGGAGAAGTTCAAGGACTTCCAATTGCACATCGAGTGGTCCGCCCCGAATCCGCCCAAAGGTGACAGCCAGGGCCGCGGCAACTCCGGGCTCTTCCTGCACGGCCTCTACGAGGTGCAGGTGCTCGACGTGTACAACAACAAGACCTATGCCGACGGTCAGGCCGGTGGTCTCTACGGCATGTGGCCGCCGCTGCAGAACGCCATGAAGAAGCCCGGCCAGTGGAACACCTACGACGTGATCTTCGAGGGGCCGCTGTTCGACGCCGAGGGCAAGGTGACCCGCAAGGCGTCGGTCACGGTGATCCACAACGGCGTGGTGCTGCACCACAAGCAGGAGTTCAACGGCCCCAGCGGCCATCAAAACACCCCGAAGTACTTCAAGTATGACGGCACCGGTCCCATCCGCCTGCAGGACCACGGAGATCCGGTCCGCTTCCGCAACGTTTGGATCCGCCCGCTCGGCGAATACGATCAACCGGAGAAGTGAAGCGGACGGCTCGGACCGTGCCTGGGCATGCCCCAAGGCACGACCGGAGCGCTTCCATGAACGCGAAAGCCCGGGCCATCGCCCGGGCTTTTCCATGCCGCCAGGTCTCCACCGGAGCGACCCGACCGAGCGTCAATACAGCCAGCGGCTGATGCCGGAAGCCCCGTCGAGCTCGACGCCCTGGCGCCGGAAAGCCCAGCACATGTAGCTGACGCTCACGAAGAAGGAGGCCGGAACCCGGTTGGCTGCGGTGATCTTGACTCCGAGGAGTGTCGTCTTGCCGCCGAAACCCATCGGACCGATGCCCAGTTCGTTGGCCGTCTTGAGGATGTCCTGCTCCAGGGCGTCGAGCGCGGGATCGGGATTGCGATCGTCGAGAGTGCGCAGGAACTGGGTCTTGCTCAGCGCGTAGCCGGTGGAACGGTCGCCCCCGATGCAAATCCCCAGGATGCCAGGGCCGCAGCCCTTGCCCTGCGCCTGCAGCACGGCATCGAGGATGACCTTCCGGCATCCGTCGAGATCGCGACTGGCGTGAAGCTTCTCCAGCGGCAGCGAATACTGGGCGCCCACGTTCTCGCAACCACCCCCCTTGAGCATCAGGCGGACCTGCACCGAAGGCGAACGATGCTGGTGGAAATGCACCGACGGGGAACCCGGACCGACGTTGGTCCCGTCGTTCTTGCCGTTCACCGAATCCACCGAATTCTGGCGCAGGAAGCCCTTCCGGGTGGCGAGCGTGACGGCCTCGCGCGCGGTCTCCTCGAAAGTGATCTGGTCGAAGCCCACCGGGCAGTCCACGTAGAAGAGCACGCTGCCGGTGTCCTGGCACAGCGGTTGGGACTTCCGTTTCGCCAACTCGATGTTCTGCTCGATGATCTTGAGGGCGCTCTCCGCAATGGTGCCCTTCTTCTCCGATTCCAGCGACCGGACCAGGGCGGCATTCACGTCATCGGGAATCTCGGCGGAGGTGCGGCGGATCAATTCAACCAGCGAATCAAGCAACGCGGACATGGCGCGGCAACCTACGGACACGGCCGACCGCCGTCAACGGAACCGCGGGCCGGCTTCGGGCCAGCAAAGCGGATTGGTCAACCGATCCGATCCCGCATAGGCTCGGCCCGTCCGATGCGCCTCCTCGACCGCTACCTGCTCCGTGAACTCCTGCTGCCCCTGGGCGTCTGCCTCAGCGGCTTCACGCTGTTCTGGATCGCCTTCGACCTGCTCGGCGACATGACCCGATTCCAGAAGGCCGGGATGGGGTTGTCCGGGGTGCTGGAGTTCTACCTGTGGGGACTGCCCGAACTGCTGAACACCACCCTGCCCATCGCGCTGCTGCTGTCGCTGCTGTATACGCTCACCCACCACGCCCGGCACCATGAACTGACGGCCATCCGGGCGGCGGGAATCAGCCTGTGGCGCACGATCGTGCCATACTTGGCGGTGGGCCTGGTGCTGTCGCTCGCGCTCTACTGGAGCGGCGAAAACCTGATTCCCCAAGCAAAACGGCGGCAGGAGCACCTGCTCTCCGGCCGGTCGGCCACCGAGAAACCCACCGAGGCCTGGCGCTCCCAATTTCATTTCGAGAACCAGACTGATCGGCGTTCTTGGAGCATCAGCCGATTCCTGCCGGCCACGGGCGACATGGTCGGCATCCGGCTCCTCATGCCCCTGGGTCCCGAGGCCCGTCGGGAGGTGCAAATCCCCTCGCTCCAATGGACCAACGGCGCCTGGAACTATGCCACGGCCCGGGAGCGCCTGTGGCGGAACGCAGACGATGCCGATCCCGCCCTCCGGGAGACCCGCTTCACACCCACCCCTCCCCTGCCCTCGACCAACCAATGGCTGGCGTGGCCCGGGTCGCTGTTGTCCTTCACCAACGGGGTGCTGAAGAGCAACATCACCCACACCGATGCGACCACCCGCGTGGAATGGTCGGCCGCCTGGTTCGATTCGCGGAGCGGCGAACTCTCGGGCCTGGTGATCCGGGAACCCATCCGCCCGGGCGCCCAGCGCCAATTCCTGGCCGACGGTGCGGCTTGGACAGGCTCGACTTGGCGCTTCACCAACGGCAACGAGTACCTCTTCCGGAACCACCAGGATCGCGAACCCCTGTGGCTGCCCGGAGTCGAGACCCTGCGCGAGCTCAGCGAGACCCCCGACATCATCCGCAGCGAACTCAGGATCGCCGACTTCAACCGGGCCAAGGCGATGCAGCGGCCCCAACTGACAATCCAGGAGATCCTCGATTATCAGCGACTGCACCCGGTCCTCAAGCCCGACCTGAGATCCTGGCTCGACACGCAGTTGCATGCGCGGTTGGCCGCCCCATGGACCTGCCTGGTGGTGGTGATCATCGCCGTGCCCTTCGCCGCACCCTCCGGGCGACGGAATCTCTTTTTCGGGGTCGCCGGCAGCATCGGACTGGCCTTCATCTTCTTCGTCGTCCAACGCGTCGGCTTCGCCTTGGGCCAGAATGGCCTCGTGCCAGCCTGGCTGGGTGCATGGCTGCCCAACCTGGCCTTCAGCCTGACCGGGCTCGTGCTCACGGCGCGCGTCCGTTGACCCATTTCGAACCCCATGGCCCGACCTGATCCCACACCCGAACTCCAGGCCCGACTGGCCCGGTTGGAATCGCTGCACCGGATCGCCCAACGGGTGTACTCGACCCTCGATCAGAAGGAATCGTTGCAGATCCTGCTGGATGAGGCCGTGCGCCTGGTCGAG
Source organism: uncultured Akkermansia sp. (assembly GCA_964386625.1). Classification (GTDB taxonomy): domain Bacteria; phylum Verrucomicrobiota; class Verrucomicrobiia; order Limisphaerales; family UBA9464; genus SXXZ01. The sequence continues at coordinate 6,915 of CAYLTF010000051.1, forward strand.
GCCGATTCCGGGTCCATCTGCCTCATCAACCCGACCAGCGGTTTCCTGGAGATCGAGGCCACCCACGGGCTTCCGCGGCAGGCCCAACGGTTGCGCCTGCGCCTGGGCGAGGGCATCACCGGCGAGGTGGCCCGCTCGGGGCGCTCGCTGCGGATCGGCGACGTCTCCCAGGAGCGTCGCTACGTGTCCCTGCGGGAAGGAGTGGGCTCGGAGTTGGCGGTCCCGTTGCGCATGGGTGGCGAGGTACGCGGGGTGATCAATGTCGATGCCGACCGGCTCTCCGCCTTCACCGACGAGCACCAGACGCTCCTCGAATCCCTGGCATCCCTGGCATCCCCGGCGATCCGCAACACCTGGCTCTACGAGTCGGCCCGTCAACGGGCGGGACTGCTCGAGTCCCTGCTCAAGGTGGGCCAACTGATCAACTCGACCCTCTCGGTGGATGACGCACTCACAGTCATCACCCGCGAGGCCCGGGCCCTCACCCGGGCCAAGATGTGCTCCCTGATGATGGTCGACCCCACGGGCGAATGGCTCGACCTCCGCGCCCACGATGGAGCCGGCGACGCCTATGCCTCCAAGCCCCGGGTGAGTCTCGCCGAGAGCGTGGTGGGCATCGTGGCACGCCGGCGCAAACCCCTGCAGATCGAGAACGTGCAGGTGTCGGGCCGGTACCAGAATGTCGGGGTGGCCCGCAAAGAGGGTCTGGTCTCGCTCCTCAGCGTGCCCCTGCTCTTCACCGGGAAGGCCATCGGCACCCTCAACATCTACTCCGGAGAACCCCATCTCTTCTCGGACGAGGAAGTGCGCACCCTGTCGGCCTACGCCGAACTATCGGCGCTCGCCCTCGAGAAGGCCCGCCTCTACGACCGCATCGTCTCGGTGGAGGAGGCCCTCCGGCAGAGCGAGCGCCTCAGCGCACTGGGCCTCTTGGCGGCCGAGATCGCCCACGAGATCCGCAATCCGCTGACGGTCATGAAGATGCTCCACCACTCGCTCGACCTGCACTTCGGACCGGGGGATCCGAGGCAGACCGACGTCCGCATCATGGGCGAGAAGATGGATCACCTGAACCGCATCGTGGATCGGGTGCTCGACTTTGCCCGGGGAGCCGAACCTCACCTGGAGGAGGTCAACGTCAACCAGGTGCTCGACGACCTGCTGATGCTCACCCGGGTGAAGCTCCGCTCGGCGGGCATCGAGCTGCTGCGCAAACTCGACTCCGACCTTCCGCCCTTGATGGCCGATGCCACCCAGCTGGAGCAGGCGTTCCTGAACCTCACGCTCAATGCCGTGGAGGCCATGCCGGACGGGGGACGACTCAGCATCCGTTCCCGGGCGTTGCCACTCCATCGACGCGGCACGGCCACCCATGTGCTGGTGCGTTTCCGCGACAGCGGGGTCGGGATGACTCGCGAACAGGCGCAGAACGCCTTCTCCTCGCTGCTCCAGACATCCAAACCCCGCGGCAACGGGCTGGGCATGGCCATCGTGGCCCGGGTCGTGGAGACGCACCGGGGCCAGGCCCGCGTTCGATCGAGCCCGGGGCGCGGCACGACCATCAGCCTGCTGTTCCCGGTGTCACGCGCGGAGACCTGAGTCACCCGGGGTCGCCCGCTCAGATCGCCTTGCTGAAGAGGCTCGCGATGGGTTTGCCGACACCGTCGCGGGTGACGTAGAACGGTCGTTTCTCGATCTCGTAGGAGAGCTTCGGGGAGATGCCCATCGCCCTGTACACTGTGGCGTGGAGATCCTCGATGACCACCCGGTCGCGGATCGTCTTGCAGGGCCGCTCGTCGGCCGTGGCCCCGTGGAGATGCCCTCGCTTCATGCCGCCGCCGAAGAGCAGCACGCTGCCCGCGTCGGTGAAATGGCGGTGCATTCCGTAGTTGACCGGGGAATCGATGCGCTGCGGCACCGGCACCTGGTCCTGGATGGGTTTGTCCGGTTTGCCCTCCTGCATCATGTCGCGGCTGAACTCGCTGGCCACGACCACCAGGGTCCGGTCGAGCATGCCGCGCTCCTCGAGGTCGAGGACCAGCTGCGCGATGGCACCGTCGATGGCCATCTTCATGTGGACAAGCTTCTCGTGCCCGCGCTCGTGGGTGTCCCAATTCAGGAACGGGATGTACTCGGTGGTGACCTCGATGTAGCGCGCGCCCGCCTCGGCCAGACGTCGGGCCAAGAGGCACCCCAGACCGAAGCGCTGGATATTGGCCTTCTCGTAGACGCCTTCACGGTTCATGTCGCCCCCGAGGCGCCGGCTGAAATCCCAACCTCCCGGGGCGTACTTGGCGATGGTCTCCGGGGACTCCAGCGTGAGGTCGAACGCCTTGGCCGAGGGCGAGGCGAGCAGCCGGTGCGCATTGTCGAGCGAGCGCATCAACGACTCCTTCTGGTATCCGCTGCCCAGCTGGCCGACCGGCGAAGCCTCGACCAACCTCCGGTAGAAGCGGTCGCGGTTCTCGAAGCGCGAGGGGCTCATTCCCTGGGGAGGCGTGACCACGTCCTTCGCGGCATCGGGGAACGGCACATTGAAAGGGCCGAACTCGCTGCCCAGGAAGCCCGCCGAGGTGAAGGCCTTGAGTTCCTCGCCCTCGCCGACATCGAGGCGTTGGCCGATGTTGATGAATGCAGGCACCGCGGGGTTCTTGGGTCCGAGGGTGCGCGAGATCATCGCCCCGATGTGCGGGCAGGCGACCGATTGCGGGGGCGCGTAGCCCGTGTGCCAGTGGAATTGGTGACGGGAATGGAGGATGAAGCCGAGGTCGCCCGCCGTGTAGGTCCGGATGAGCGTGCCGCGGTCCATCACCTTGGCCACCTTCTCGAGACCCTCGCTGATGCGGATCCCGTCGACCGCCGTCGGGATCGACGGGAACGTCGAGAGCACGGTGTTGGGGTTCATGCCCTTCTCATAGGGCGTGTAGCGCTTGGGATCGAAGGTCTCGGTGGAGGCCATGCCGCCGCCCATCCAGAGGACGATGATCGTGTCGGCCGTGGCCGGAGGGCGCAGCGATTGGCCTTCGTCGTCGGCCAAGGCGCGGGGGAACCCGGCGCCGAGGGCGCCCAGCGTCGCGGCACTCAATCCTTTGACGAAGTCGCGGCGGGTGAAATCAGGAGTCTTCATGGCGGAGTCGGAGGAGTTCGGATCGATCGGCGGATGAGGGATCGGTCAATACGTCAGTTGGAATTCAGGCAGCAGGGCGAGGCTCCACAGCAGGTCTTCCACCCCCTCGGTCTTGGGCTTCTGACCCACCATCTCGAGGGTCAGTGCCAATTCCTGCCGGGTCGGAGGACGGGAAAGGCCCTGTCGGAAGACTTGCTCGGCCAACGAGCGTCCGTCCGGATGCGAGGCCACGAGCTTCTCCGAGCCCCGCTTGAGAAGCTTGGCCAGGGTCTCGCCGTTGGTCAGCTCGAGAGCCTGGATGGTGGTGGCCAAGGATTGCCGAGTGGTGATGACCTGTTCCCGATTGGGCCGCCCCAGGGCCAGCGCCAACGGATCGGCCGGGATCAACGAGGCCCGAACCGAACCATGCACCTGGCGACCCGTGATGTTGCGGGCCAGGGTGGATTCGACATGCCACGGGGCCATTCCCGGGACTCCCAGGATGCTCGCGGTCCCCCATCCTTGGACGGAGCTCGCCGATTGCCATGCGGCCGGGGGTTTCAGGCTGACCGTCCAGGAAGCATCGCTGCCGAAATCGAGGATCCGCTCGGCCAAGGCACCGTCGGCCTTCCTGCCCTTCGGGAGCACCTGACGAACCCGGGCGTACACCAGCAGTCCCGCTGGATTGACGCTGTCTCCGCCATTGATCGCCTCGATGGCCAGAATGTTGGTGCCCACACGGAGTTGGCCGCGCACCTCATAGACGCTCGACTGGGACCATTCCGAGGCCTCGGTGCCACGGACCCGTTGGCCATTGAGGAAGACCCGGGCCGAATTGTCGGCATGGACGAAGAGGGTCGCCTCGGTGGGAATCGCCTCCACGATCCAGTCTTTGCGGAACGCGTTGGTCCCCGGAGAGACCCCGGTCGTCCCGGCCTGGGCCTCGCTCCAGATCCAATAGGCCTGGGCCGGAGGCTTCTCTGCCCGGCCGGGTTCAGCCAGCAGTCGGTCAAGATCGCCCGACGGCTTGTCGGCCCAGACCCCGGTGATCGATCCCAGCGCATCCCGGAACTGCTCGGCCGTCAATCGCCGGATCCCCGGTCCCCGGAACGTGAATTCGGCCTCGGGCTTCTCCGGCAGGTTCACCGAGGGCAAACGGTAGGCCTTGGAAGTCACGATGAGTTCCAGCGTGCGCTTGAGATCCCACCGGTGCTCGACCAGGTCCTCGGCCAGCCAATCCAGCAGGTCGGGATCCCAGGCGACGTTCTGCATCACATCGAGGGGCTCCACCAGACCGCGCCCCATCAGGCGGGCCCAGAGCCGGTTGACGACGGTCCGCGACAGACGGCCGTTCTCGCGCTGTGTGATGAGTCGGGCCAATTGCTCGAGCCGATTGCTCTTCGAGGCCTTGGCATCGACCGACCCCAGTTCCGGGAACAGGAACTTCAGCGGCGCGACCTTCCCGATGGGCTTGTCGCAGTGCACCATCTCCAGCGGCCCTTCGGCATAGATGCCGGCCAACCCATAGGCATCGCTCAGTTTCCAGTCGTCGATGAACGAATCATGGCACGAGGCGCACTTCAGGTTCACCCCCATGAACACCTGACCGATGTTCTGGGCGGCCTGCATCGGGGGCGTCATCGAGGCGTTGACGGTCCCGCGCCAGACGATGCCCTTGGTGAACCCCTCGCTGCCGGCGACCGGGTTGACCAACTCGCGGACGAACTGATCGTAGGGTTTGTTGTCGAGCAGGGCCTGGTAGAGCCAGGGACTGATCTGCTTGCGGCCACCATCGATGTAACCGGTGCCCGCATAGTCGTTGCGGAGCAGATCGTTCCAGAACGTCAGCCAGTGCTGGGCATAGCGCGGCTTGTCATCGAGGAGGCGACGCACCAGACGCTCCCGCTTGTCGGCGCCCCGATCCTTCAGGAACGCCTCCTGGGCCTCCGGAGTGGGCAGGAGGCCGGTGATGTCGAGCGACGCCCGCCGGAGGAACAACCGATCGTCGACCGGTTTCGGGGGCTGGATTCCGTGACGTGAGAAATAGGCCTCGGTGAGCCGATCCACCGGATGGGCCGAGCGCCCTCCGGGCAACTCCGGGCGACGCGGCTTGAGGTTGTTGGGCGGAGGCTGTGCGAAGGAGACCTGCGGATCCCACCTCAGCCCCTGATCCACCCAAGCGCGCAAAACCCCCACCTGCTCCGGGGTCAGCTTGGAACCCTTCTTGGGCATGACCGAATCGGGGTCGGTGCCCGCCACCAGATGGATGAAATAGCTCCGGGCACTGTCGCCCACCACCACCGCCGGACCGGATTCGCCGGGCTGGAGGAAGGCCTCCCGGGTGTCGAGCTTCCAGTCGCCGTTGGCCTTGCCGCGGCCATGGCATTTCACGCAACTGGCCTCGAGGATGGGTTGGATGTCCTTCCGGAAATCGACGGTTCGCCCCACGGCCGGAGGCAGGTTCCGGATGGCATCGGCGGTCGGCGCCGCCGCGAAGACGCCGGTGGCCATGCTCGAGACCCACGCCCCGGCGAACCCGGCGAACCGGATCGGGCCCGACAACCGACGAAGGATCCCCTCTAGAAAACGACCGGTGGAATGCACGCTCCCTACCATCTCCTCGACGGTCGGATTCGGCAAGCCTCGGGGGCTTCAACGTCTGCCGCGATCCCCATGCGGAAGCGGGTCAAGGATCCCGAGCGAACGCGGGGTCGCCTCGGACACGGGAGGTGGAGGCACAAGACGCTCGGAGCCCGCCGGGCAGCCGATCCTCAAGGCTGACCCGCGGGCTCCTGCGCTCGTCGCTCAATCGGCGATCACCACGCGATAGAACCTACGGGTGTCCTTCGCGGAGGTGTCCAGCAACGTGGCGGAGTCTCCCGCGGCGTTCACTTTTCCAGGGAGCGATTTCCAAGCCCTGGCCGGCAGGGTCTCGGCGTACTCCACGAGGTAGGCGACCCCCGGTTCCGACGACCAGGTCACCCTGGTACCTCCCTCATTGTGGACCACATTCCGCAGGACCGGTGCCGAATAAGGCAACACACCCCGACAATTCGCCCGGACCGCGACATGGATCCCACGGCAGGCGTCCTCACCGACGGCCTCGAGCACATCGAGACTCGGATCCGCCCCGTTCGCCTCGGGAGCCGTCGCCACGAAATGCGCCGCCTCACCGGGGGCCAGATGGATCGGACCGAAGACCCGGAGGCGTGCGCCACCCAACCGGGCCTGGAACACCTGCACATTCGTGAGCAGGACGTTTCCGGTGTTGGTCACGCCGCCCCCGAACACCCAGGGACGCCCCTCCGACGCCGGAGAAGACGGGCAGACCTTGCCGACCGACAGGCGCGGAAAGCTCTGGAGGGGACAGACCGTGGTGGCGGTGTCGGCGACCCGGATCCCGTCGCACCGATCCACGGCGGTCGCCGTGACGGTATCCACCAGTTCGCACGCTTCCAGCGGTGCCGTGCCGGTCACGGTGTACTCGACGGACTCGCCCGGCAGCAGCGTGATCGGACCCAGGATCGGTGTCCCCTCCGCCGGCGCGTTGTGGGTGATGCGGACATCCACCAAGGCGACATTGCCCGTGTTCTTCACCGTGCCGAGCGCCCGGTACTGCATGCCATACAACGGAGCCTCCCAGGGGCATCCTTGCGTGACCTGGATGGCCGGCCGCACCGGCAGGTGCGGGCACCGGGTCGACATGCCGGCGCTCACCACGTCTTGGCACAGGCTCAAGCCGCTCGCGGTGACGCTGTCCTTCCCGCAATCACCGACCTCCGGCACGAACGCATCGAAGAACGCGGCACTCTCGCCCGGAGCGAGGACCAAGGGGCCGAGCAAGGGCGTATCCCCGGATCGACTGGTGCGCACGTAGACGTCGACCAGGGTGATGTCGCCGGTGTTCATGACCACGCCCTCGTATTCGAGACGCTGTCCCGCCACCGGGATGCCCGAGGGGCAATTCTTGGCCACCGAGATCTGAGGATTCGCGGCGACGGTGTGAATGGATGTCATGGAGTCGAAGATGCGTTCGCCGCTGCACGAATCGGTGGCCGCCCCGGCCAGGGTCCCGGAGACACGGCACGCGTTGGTCGGAACGAGGAAGCTGCCGGAGAATTCGCGGGACTCTCCGGGCAGGAGGGTCGGGACCTCGATCAAGGGAGCGGCTCCGGCCCGATGGTGGGTCACGACGACCCGGGTCAGGGCCACCGGCCCCGCATTGCGCACGACACCCCGGAAAGTCAGCGCCCCGCCCGGCACGGGAGTCGAGGCGGGCTCCATCTGCACCACTTCCAAGACGGCCCGGGTCGGCAGGCTGCAGGTGCCCGTGGTGAAGGCCTGGATCGTCTCCGAAGAACAGGCGACGGTCGCTGCCGCGCTGAGAAGCGTGGTCACGGCACAGGCCCCATCGGGCGGGCGGAGACCGGTCCGTCGAAAGCTCACGCTCTGGCCGGGTTCCAGCCGGGCGACGGTGAAGACGGGCGGCTCCTCGCCTCCCGGGCGTTTGCCCAAGGCGTCCCACGTGGCCCGACCTCCATGGAGCGACAGAGCCGCCCCTCGCAAGACCCTGCCCTCCAGTCCCACCAAGCGGGCGGGGACTTCCAAGCGCACCCACTGGCCCGATTTGGGAAGCTCACCCATCGGGCGCAGCGCGGCCGAGCCGTCGATGCCGAAGGGGATCAGGTTCTCACCCCAATAGGCGCGGTGCTCCCAACTGCCGTCATACCATTGCAGCATGACCTCGCGCGGCGGATGCTGCGGATCGAGGAACACGTGCGCCACCAGCACCTCGCCCTCGGCGACGGCGAATCCCCGGGCGTCTCCGGTGAAGAAGAGTTGGTGGAATCCCTCGGCCAACCCCGACTGCCAAGCCGAGTACCCGCTGAGACGCGGCGACGGGACCCGGGCCGATTCCCAGGAGTCCCCACCGACGGCCTCGGCCTGGACCCCGGCCGGAAGTTGCTCATCGAACCAGAGTTCCGTGCCCTGGCCGCTCCAGCCTCCGACCTGCGACTCCAGGACGGCGATCCGGGTCAACGCCACCGTGCCCGAGTTCCGAAGCACGGCACCATAACCCGAGGTGCCGTCGAACGAGTCGAGGTCGGACAGGCAGGTCTGTGAGATCTCCAATCCGCCGGCGACGGCCAGGCGACACTCGAACGCATCCGCGGCGGAAACCGTCGCGCCGGAGCAACCATCCACTCCGCGGGCCTCGGCCCGGGCCGTCACATGACAATCATCCACCGAACTGGGAAGTCGAAACGCGAAGAGGGCTGATTCCCCCGGATCGAGGCGCTCGCGGGAAAACAGCACCGCTCCTCCTGCAGGCACCCTCGGGTCGTTCACCACCACCTGCTTCAGAGTGACGTCCCCGGAATTGCGGACGGCCCCTGAGCAGACGACCTCTTGTCCGGGCGATGGCGGACTCAACGGGCCTTCCAGGGTCACGGTCAACTGCGGCGCAGTGGCCACGGGGCAGTTCACGGGTTCCGAGGCGACCACCGACTGTCCACCACAGGCATCCGTGCCGGTGGCGATCACCCGGACGAAGGGCAGACAACTGTCCACGCCGGGCACCGGGTATTCACCACTGAAGGACACCGATCCCCCAGGCGGCAAACCGCTCAGAACCCTCAATGTCAGGCCGGAATCGGGAAAGATCCGGTTCACGGTGATGTTCCGGATCTCGACGTTCCCAGGGTTCCTCAAGGTGCCAGTGAAAACCCGGACGCCCCCGGGCGTCACCCGATTGGTCGAGCAGGCGATTTCGAGGGACAGTCCAGGCTGGATCGCATCGGGGCAACCGACGCGCGGGACCGACGGCACCACCTTGTCCACCGGATGCGCCTCCAAGGCCCAGGTCCGGCCACACGATCCGGCCGCCAAAACCCAGGCGGCCAAGCAGCAGGCGGCTGTGACACCTCGGCTCCATACCCTCTTGATGACCGGGAAGCATGGAGAAGAGACAGGGCGGTGAGAAACCGGAAACCATCGAGGGATGTGACTGGGGTTCATAGGCGTGGAGGCTGATCGCGGACGCATGCCTTGGAACCCGGTTCCCGCGACCGGCAGGACCGGCAAGTCCGTTGGCTCGTCCACCTCGCCACCTTGGCCCTCGGGCACTTCTGGGTCGCCTTGGGGGATTGCCCGATCGGAGACAAGGATTCGCCCGAGGCCACTTCCGATTCAGGACCGCAGTCGTCCCAGGAAATCCCAGAGGAGTTTCCCGCAAAGGAGGACCACCATGCTGAGGAAGATGGGACGGATGAACCTTGCTCCACCCCGAACGGCCACACCGGCCCCCAATCGACCCCCGATCATCTGTCCCAGGGCCATCACCCCGCCGACGCCGAACCGCACATGGCCCGTGGACAGGAACAGCGCCAGCGAGGCGAGATTGCTGGCCAGGTTCATGGCCTTGGTGTGGGCCGTGGCCGCCAGGAGATTCCATCCCATCAAGACCAGCCCGGCCATGGTCCAGAACGTTCCGGTGCCCGGCCCGAAGAACCCGTCATAGAATCCCAGGATCAGCCCGCATCCGAAGGCGAAGAAGGTCCTGGATTCCCGTTGGGCGTCCTCGGAGATCCAATCCCCACCCCGACCGGATTCCCGCCAGCGACGCAGCACCCCGGCGATCCATGACGGACGGGCGTCGCGCCCGACCTCCGGTCTGAGCGCCAGGTATGCGGCGATGCCCATGAGGAGCACCGGGATGACCGGACGCAGTGCCTGCGGATTCACACGAGTGACGCAGGCCGCCCCAAGCAAGGCCCCCACGCCGGTGGCCGCCACACCCGGGGCGATCTCGCGCCAGCGGAGCAGTCCATGGCGCGCATATTGGACCGTGGCCATGGTGGTGCCCATCGAGGACTGGAACTTGTTGGTGCCCAGGGCGTCCTGCGGGTCCATCCCGGTGGCCATCAGCATGGGCACGGTCAGCAGGCCGCCGCCGCCGGCGATGGCATCCACCCATCCGGCCACCAGACCGGTCAGGAAGAGGACCGGATACCATTCCCAGGAGAGGTCCATGCCGGGGAATCAGTCTCGCTGCTTCTGGGCTTCGCGCAGGATGAACCCCACCAGTGCCTCGGACTGGAAGAATCCCGTCCACATGTTGTGTCCCTGCCCTGCCGGCACGACCCATTCCATGGTGCCGCCGAGCGCCTGGTAGCGCGAACGGACGAGGCCCGAATTGGCCTCGAGTGGCACGAGTTTGTCCTGGTCGCCATGGATCACGAAGAGCGGCACCTTGGCACGGGCCAGCGGCTCGAGGCGATCGACCGGATTGTGCCGGGAAAGCTGGGCCGCCAGCTCGTCGGGCTTCAATCCGAAGGCGGGGGCCGCGTTGGTGAGTCCGGGGTAGCTCGCCAGGTTGCAGACCGGATAGATCCCTGCGAATCCGGCGACCTTGTCTGGATTCTCCGCGGCCCACGACAACGTCATCAGGCCGCCACGGCTCCGGCCCAGGAGCAGGACCTTCCGGGCGAACCGGCGGCGGGTGGTCAGTGCCTCGTGCAGGGCAGAGTAGGCGATCCGGCCCGAGGCGTTGCCGTAGGATTCGCCCACATCGATGCCGGCGACGGCGATGCCCGCCTCGAGGAAGCGCTCGAACATCCACTTCTCTTCAGGTCCCGGAAGCCCCGGCAAGGTAGGCGCATAGAGGACCCAGGGAGTCGATTTGCCCGACCGGGTCGCGGAGGGAACCAGGACGAAGGCCGTGTGCCCGGCCACGGAAATCACCTCGCCGGGCAGCGGCAACGTCTTCTGCGGCGGAGCGCCCAGCTTGGCATCGGCGGCACGGAGTTGCAGGCAGGCCACTCCCATGGCCATCCAGGCCGCGGGTCTCCAGGGGTTCCAGGTCTTCATCGCTGAGTCTCTTGAATCGACGGGCTCGTCGCCGGGTCCGGTGCGCTCGTCGCCGCCAACCGCTGCCGCTCGGCCGCCTTGGCGAAGGGCCAATACACCGCCATGGCCATCAGCAGCGACACGATTCCCCAGACCGCCGCCCGCCAATCGCCGCCCGTCAGGAGGAAATGGCCGATCACCGGGGGCGTGGTCCACGGCACATTCACGAAGGGTTTGCGGATCCATCCCCAATCCATCAACCAATAGGTCGTGGCCGTGAGGAGCAGCGCATTGGCGACGTACGGGAGCATGAACCAGGGGTTCAGGACGATGGGGATGCCGAAGAAGATCGGCTCGTTGATCTGGAAGAACTGCGTGGGCAACGACAGTCGGCTGACCTTGCGGTAGGCGGGATCCTTCGACATCGCCAGGATCAGAGCCAACCCCAGCGTGGCCCCCGTGCCCCCGACGTTGACGAAGGTCGAAAAGAACCCGTTGGCCGTGACATACGGCATCGGCAGCCCCCGGCCGACGGCCTCGACATTCTCGGCGAGGAACTGCAGGAAGATGGGGGCCACGAAGGCGTCGAGCGTGTTGTCACCGTTGATCCCCACCGACCACAGCAGCGTGACCAGGAAGGCGTACACCAGGATGCCCGGCAGGGTGTTGAGCGCGAACACCAGCGGCTTGAAGAGCGCCTGGACGCCCGCGTGTATGTCGAGCCCGAGCACGAAACGCAGGACCCAGAACGCCACCACCAGGAACACCGTCGGCGTGAGCGAAACGAAGGTGTCGGAAACGACCTTGGGCACCGAATCGGGCAGGCGGATCACCCAATTCGCATCGGTGAAGGCCTTCTGGATGCGCACGGTGGCCATGGCGATGAGGATGGCGGTGAACAGCCCCTTGGATCCCAGGCCATCCATCACCAGCACCTGATCCTTCATCTCCAACTGGATGAGCAGAAAAACCAGGGCCGACTGGGTGGCACTCAGGATCGCCTCCTGCTTCAGGCGCGTCCCGAGGTCGTATCCGATCGCCAGGCACACGAAGAGCCCCAGCAGGCCGAAGGTCGCCGTGACCGGAATCTGTAGCAGCGGCAGGTGCGGGGCCATCCGGGCCTCCCATCCGGGAATGGGCAGGTACGCCACCACCATGAACAAGCCGCCGAGGATCGTCAGCGGCACCACCGAGACCATCCCGGCCCGGATCGACGCCAGGTAGGTGTTTTCGCTGACCGCAGTCATCCAAGGGATCAGCCAACGGTGAAGGAAGCGGGAGAGCGAGTTCATGTCGGATCGGCTTGGGCGGAATCGCCGGGCGCGGTCCGCGGTCGGTCCAGGCGGTATCCGAGGTACAGGCAGCCAGCCTCACCTTCACCCACCTGGACCAGCGGTTGGAACCCCAGCTTCCGGTAGAAGGCTTGGGCGGAGACGTTCGGCAGACTCACCCCGAGGTGCGCCCCGGGGGATCCACGCTGGCGCAGCAGGTCGAGCATCAGCCCCATCATCGCCCGGCCGAGCCCCCTGCCCTGCGCCCGAGGCAGCAGATCAATGTGCAGGTGCGACGGGTACTGCGCGTAGGGCTCCGGGCAGAAGTAATCGGGCTGGTGGTATATCTGGTGGACGTGCTGGACGCGACTCCATCCGGACGGGTCCCCGGTCGGGGCCGGAAACCGGCGACACAGCTCCGGGCGCCAATCGGTTTCGTAGCGGGCATAGAACGAGCGGGAATCCATCGCCGCCATCACATAACCGCAGATGCCCGCATCGTCCTCGAGGATCCGCGCGAGGTCCGGTTCGAACGCCAGGTAGGGCCCGACGAAGACTCGCCCCAGGGCATCCGGATCGTCGCAGTAGAACGGTTCACCGTCCTTTCCGTAATCGCCGGTCTTGAGACAGACATGGTAGGCACCCGGGAGATCCCCGCGTTGCGGAGGTCTCAGGCGGAAAGGTTCCGGGATCGCGATCGTCTCGCTCATCGGGAATCTCCTGCGGTTCGAACTCCCGGAACCGCCTCGAAACGGCCGTCGGGGTGCAATCGCAGGAGCGACTGCAACCGCGGGACGAATCCTCCGCGGTAGGTCTTGGGCCGATGGAAATCCGACTCGAACGGCTTGCCCACCCGACTTGGATCGATCCGATGCGCCCACCATCGGTCGATGAGGTCCAATTCCTCCCGCAACTCCCAGACCCTCCGGTGGCAGGCGTGGAACAGAGGTCGGTCGATCAAGTCGACCATCCGCGCGCAGAACTCCTTCAATCGCAACATCCGCGCCCGGACCCCCATCGATTCCGGGTCGTTTGGCGGTTGGGGCGACGCCAGGCACCGGGCGATGTCGCGAGCCAAGGCGTCGGCCTCGGGGCCCTCTTCATAGGGCAGGTAGAAGCAATCGGCGAAGACCACCAGATCGGAGAATTCCAAGGGCGTACCCACCGTGGCGAATCTTGGCCACCAGGCCCGAAGGCCCTCCAGGAAGGACGCTCGCGCATCCCACCCCTCCCCCGCCGACAGATAGGCACCGAACGAATGGATGGGCACGAAGTTCAGGGGAAACTCCGTGTTCGGATTCAGCAGGATGCCCCGGACCGCCTCCTTCAGTCCCAAAGGTCTCCCCGCGTACGGCCCGCAGAAGAACCGCCGGCCGTCGTAGTCGTTGGCGAACACATTGTCCCAGATCAGCGGAGGTCGGCGCAGGATTGCGGTCAATCGACCGATCGGATCGAGGTCCAACCGTTCAGAGATGATCTCCGGCCCCGTCCAGAAGATGTCGATCTCCGGGTGAAGATCGCGCCCCAGGGTCTCCAAGTACCCCTCGCCTCCATGCCGGGCGGCCACCATCCGCCCACAGTAGGGGGTCGGGCACACCAGGAAGCGCCCCTGAGTCCTTGAGCGACTCCAAAGATACACCGCATTGACCCAGTCTGCCTGAGCCGCCGCCAACGAGCCCCAACGGGCCAGGTCCGCCGGCCGCATCGCATCGGGGATATCGTCTAGCAGGATGCAGAAATCGCCCACCCCGGCCTCCATCAGCTGGGTCAATCGAGCCTGCATGGCCTTCTGGTCGGCGGCATCCGAGTAGGTCACATCCAGCCCTGGACTGCAGGCGTACACCAGCCGGAGCCCCCGGCTGCGGCATCCCTCCACGGCATCACGCACCTCCTTCAACCCTGCCTCGTCATAGGGTTCCCGCCAGATCGCCCGCTGGTGGAGATCGTCCTTGGGGCCGTAGAAATAGGTGTTGAGGCCGCTGAGCACCATCCAATCCCACAATTGGTGTCGCTCCGTCGGAGTCCATGGAGGGCCATAAAACCCCTCGATCACGCCGGACAGGAACTGAGGCTGGGGAGAGTCCATCATCGGATCAGTGGAATGCTGTGCCGATCAAGCGCCCGAGGCCCCGGACGGGTCAAGCCTGTCCGGGGGAATCCCAAGCGCCCCGCCGAGGCGTACCTTGACCCGGCCAACTTTGAACCTGTCACCCTATCGATTCGGGTTCCCCTCTTTTTCGGCAAAAGACACCGGATCGGCGACGACGAGTGAAAACCCTGAACCTGTCACTCTGTTGAGTTTGGCGGCGAAACAGGGCTTTTTTGCGCCGGGCGGTCTTTCTCCGGAGGACCCGCATTCGGAAAACTCCCTGGGGCAAGTTCTCAGAATCGAATCCTTGATTGAAAAGATCGGGATTCTACCGTCACCCGCGATGAAGCTGACTGTGCGCGGAGAATACGCCCTGCGAGCGCTGACCCACCTCGGGCTTCGGTACTCGCCCAAGGTCATCCAGATTTCCGCGATCTCGGCCGCCGAAAACATCCCCAAGCGTTTTCTCGAGCAGATCCTGAACGATCTTCGGACCGGTGGATTCGTCGAAAGCCGACGCGGAGTCGCTGGTGGATACCGACTCGCCAAACCGCCTGAGAAAATCGTCATGGCGGCGGTCATCCGACACATCGAAGGAGCCCTGGCCCCGATCGGCTGCGTCTCGGAGAATTACTACGAGAAGTGCAATTGTCCCGACGAGGCCCGTTGCGCCCTGCGGTCCATCATGAAAGAGGTCCGCGATTCAATCGCTCACCTTCTGGAAAAGACCACACTCGCCGACCTCGTCGCCCGCGCAGAAAAGCTCCGATCGATCGCCCCGGCCGACGCGGACTTCGTGATCTGAGATCGCCGAGCCACCGCGACCTGGCCGATCCGGTCCTGGATCCCTGTGCTTCCCAGGGTCCGACTGCTGCTTCTCGGAACCTGCCCAAGGTTCAACCCGACCCACCCCTGGGAACGCTTCCCCACCAGGGCTGGGGAGGTTCCTTCAGGCGAGACGGAGGTGGGACAGGTGAGCCAAAAACACTGTGCCATCGCGTCACAGTGGCACATCCAGACGAACCCAACCGTGCGACGCCGTGGCCGCCTCGCCCCCGTACCTGAAAGCGCAGACTCGCTTTTCCGGCCTTTTTTGGAGTTTTTTGATTTCTTTCAAAACTCGAGAAATCGGCATCCGGTTTGCAGGGAGTCATCCAACGACAGTCTAACGCAAACCGACTATGGCAAAAGTTCTTGGAATCGATCTCGGCACGACCAACTCCTGCATGGCCGTGATGGAAGGGGGCGAACCCCTGGTGCTGGAGAACTCTGAAGGCAAGCGCACCACGCCGTCGGTGGTCGCCTTCGCCAAGAATGGGGAGCGCCTGGTCGGTGAAGCCGCCAAGCGTCAGGCGGTCACCAATCCCCGGAACACCATCTACTCGGTCAAGCGCTTCATCGGCCGCAAGTTCGACGAAGTCCAAGAGGAATTGAAGCGCGTACCCTACAAGGTGGTCCGCGCCTCCAACGGCGACGCCCACATCGAGGTCGAGGTCGAGGGCAAGCCCAAGGC
>CAYLTF010000052.1:0-12372 GCA_964386625.1 uncultured Akkermansia sp.
ACCACCCCCCGCCACCAACAACCCAGCCGTGTCTGAAACGCTCGCTCAATTGCGGGGACAGCAGGAAGAACTGCTCCGATTGCGAGGTGAGGTCGCCCAACTGCGTCGGACTGCACGCTCGTCGGTGGCGACAAGTCAGACTGCCCCAGCAACCTCGGCCAGCAATGCCGATGTCCTTGCCAACCAGATGCTCTTCGCCCAGGCGACCTCCACCAGAATCGTCAACGCGATGAAAAATTTGGGTCTGGCGGCGCGCGTGTTCGCGACCGAGAACGCAGACCGGTTTCCCACCAAGTTCGAGGACATGAAGAACGAAATGGGACTGACATCCGAGGGCAACTTTCCTGGCGGTGTTCCAGCTGACCTGTTCGAGTTCTTCCCACAGGAACGGATGATCAGCGAAAGCGAGCCGCAGATGATCCTGTTCCGGGAAAAAAGCGCCCGTCGTTTGCCCGATGGTGCCTGGGAACGGGTCTACTGCATGGCCGACGGATCCGTGCAGTGGATCCGCCGAGACGATGGGGACTTCAGCGAGTTCGAACAGGCGGGTACTGCCACACTGGCCAATGCGCCCAAGCGGCCGTAGGCGAATTCCTGCCGGGGAGAGGGTTCTGGAACGATGCCTGAAACGGTGCGAATCGCGTTGTTCTCATGATCGAGAATTACCCCTGCGGTTGCAGGTTGGCATCAAGGTCGATGGTTCACCACTCGCACACTTCCGATCGATCAGTCGACCTGTAGTTAATCGGATTTCTGCGAGAGGCGTTGGCGGATCTCCTCGAGCAGTTTTCGGCCGCGGGCCGGGTTGCCCCGGTGCGGGCGAGCGACGAAGCGGGCTTCTGACTGACGTTCGGTGAGGACGTGGTTGTTGTGCCGGCGGCCCTCACCCGATGAGTTCGCGGATGGGTTGGCCGTGGTCGATGTCGAGGCGCTTGCGGCCGGGGATCTCGAGGCGGCGGGAGTCGAGGCCGAGCTGGTGCAGGAGGGTGGCGTGGATGTCGGTGACGTAGTGGCGGTTTTCGGTGGCGTGGAAGCCGATCTCGTCGGTGGCGCCGTGCACGATGCCCTGCCGCAATCCGCCTCCAGCCATCCAGACGCTGAAGCCGAAGATGTGGTGGTCGCGGCCGTCGGAGCCCTGGGTGCCCGGGGTGCGGCCGAACTCGGTGGCGAAGACCACCAGCGTCTCGTCGAGCAGGCCCCGGCGATGGAGGTCGGTGAGCAGGCCGCCGATGGGTTGGTCCACGGCCCGCGCGAGCCCCTCGTGGTTGGCCTTGAGGCCCGAGTGCGCGTCCCAGGCCCCGGCCCCTCCGCCGCCATGCTGGATCTGGATGAACCGCACGCCCCGCTCGACCATCCGGCGCGCGGCCAGCAGTTGGCGGCCGAACTCGCGGCAGTGCGGCAAGTCCAGGCCGTAGAGGGCCTGGGTTTCCGCCGTTTCCTTGGAGAAATCCACCACCTCGGGCACCGATGACTGCATGCGGTAGGCCAGTTCGTAGGAGGCGATCCGCGCGGCGATGGCCGGATCGTCGGGGTACTCGATGCCGCGCAGTTCGTTGAGCCGGCGGATGAGGTCGACGCCTCCGCGCTGGTTCTCGCCGATGAGGGAGTGCTCGGCCCGGGCGAAGTCGAGGGGGCGCGCCGGGTCGATCCGCAGCGGTACGGCGTCGTGCGCGGGCCCGAGGTAATGGCCATCGCGCTGGTTCCAGTACTCCCGCGTGCCCATCGACACGAACTGCGGGAGGTTCTCGTTGAGCGATCCCAGCCCGTAATGCACCCAGGCACCCAGGTTGGGGAAGTCGCCGTCGTTCTGGTGGCGGCCGGAGTGGAACTGCGTCTGCGCCCCGTGGTTGCTGTCGGTGGTCCACAGCGAGCGCACGAGCGCCAAGCGGTCGGCATGCGCGGCGATGTGGGGAAACCAGTCGCTGATTTCCATGCCGCTCTGCCCGTGCTTGCGGAAGCCCACCTGGAGCGGGAAGAGGGTGTTGCGTTGGTTGCCGTTGGCGTCGGGCACCACCAGGCGTTCGATGGCCAGCTTCTTCGGATCCTGCACCGAGGCGAACGGGGTCTCGGCGATGGTCTTGCCCGCGTACTTCGTGAGCATGGGCTTCGGATCGAAGCTCTCCATGTGGCTGACCCCGCCGTTCATGAAGAGCCAGATCACGCTCTTGGCCTTGGGCGTGAAGTGCGGGCGACCGTCCGGAGGCGTCCACACGGCACCGGTGTTGGCCTTGGCTTCGCGCTGCATCAAGGCCCCCAACGCCAAGCCGGTGAAGCCCATGCCGAGGTCGGCGAGGAAGGCCCGGCGGGGGCGTGGTCCCGGCCGCAGGGACGCGGCGGACGAGAGCGAGGGGATGATCGGCCTGGGGTTCATCGGAGCGTCACGAAATCACCATGGTTGACCAGCGACCACACCAGCCGGGCTCGGGCGGGCATCGGGGCCTCCGGCTGAGCCTGGGCCTGCGCTTTCTGGGCCTCTGCGGCAGACCCTGCGAAGGATCCGCGCAGCGCCTCGAGGGCCGCCTGGAGTTCAGCGGGGCTGGGCTCGAATCCCAGGAGTTGCTCGAAGGCGTGTCCCACGAAGGCCTCGTCGCTTGGGGCCGGGGCCGAGGCTGTCAGGTTGCGGGCGATGTCCGGGGCGCAGTCGCCGACCAGTCGGCCATTGAGCAGGGCCAGCGCCTGCTGGGGCACGATGCTGGTCTCGCGCCGGTAGCACTCCTTGACCAGGGCCTCGTCGAAGGTGGTGAGGAAGAGGTTCCGATCGTTGTTGGAGTGGTGGAAATACAGGCTGCGCCGGCGGGACTGTGCTTGTTCTGACGGGGTGACCGAGGGACCGCCACGGGTGGCATCGAGGCGTCCGGCCTGGGCCAGCAGCGCATCCCGGATGACCTGCGACTCGAGGCGGATGGGCGTGCGACGCCACCCCAGCCGGTTGTCGGGATCGCGGGCCATCTCCGCGCCGGCGCCGGCGAGGCTCGAGTCCCTGCGGTAGGCGGCCGAGGTGACGATGAGCCGGTGCAGGTGCTTGAGGCTCCAGCGAGAGTCCACCAGTTCGCTGGCCAGCCAGTCGATCAGGTCGGCGTGCTCGGGCGTGCCGCCCTTGCGGCCGAAGTCGAAGAGGGCCGGGGCCAGGGCCGTGCCGAAATGCCGGTGCCACACTTGGTTCACCGCGACGCGTGCGGTCAAGGGATTGGCCGGGTCGGTGATCCAGCGGGCGAGGGCCGTGCGGCGTCCGGTGCTGTGAGGCACAGCCGGCACTGCGGGGTCGTCTTTCGTGGAATCGAGGAATCGGGTGGCAACCCAGGTCGTCCCGAGCAGCGGTGAAAAGCTGTCCGAGGCGGCCGGCTCTTGCGCGGCCTCTTTCTCAAGAGAAGCGAGTCGTTCGGTTTGCGTCGCCAGTTCCTGCGTCAGGGCGTCTTTCTTGCCGGCCTCGGCGGTGGCCAGCTTCTGCCGGGTCTCGGCGAGGGTCAGTTGATGTCGGGCGAGCTTCTCGCGGCGTTCGGCCGTCACGGCGGCGCGTCTGGCCGATTCGGTGGCGGTGTGCGGCCGGGTCGACCGGGTCGACTGGGCCGGGGCCGGACCCTCATTCCAGGCAGCCCGCTGGGCCTCGGCGCGCCGGATGACGCTCTCCAACCGGGCCTCGGCCACGGCGACCTTCGCGGTCGCGATCGCCGGGGCGGCGACGGTTCCCGAAGCCCGGGCCACTTCGGCGCGCACCGACTCCAGTTCCTGCCGGGCTGCGCGCACTTGGGCCTCGAACACCCAGGGCCGGCGCTCGGGCTGCCAGGCGGACACGGGCAAGTCGATGGGACGGATGTCCGGAAGCGCCACGCCCAGCAGCGCGGGCACGCCCGGTGTGATCACCCTGGAGCGGTCCGGCTGGGTTTCCTGACCCCGGACAAAGCGGTAGGTCGGCGTCCCGGGATCGCGATCGTAGGCCCTCGGGATGGCATTGCGGGCCGGGTCGACCTCGCCCGGCACCAGGTCCATCCGCACCTGATAGGGCTCGAAGAAGGCCCGCATCCGGTAGTAGTCGGTCTGGGGCAGGGGATCGTACTTGTGGTCGTGGCACTTGGCGCAATTGAGCGTCAGCCCCAGGAACGCCTTGCCGACATGCTCCACGGTCTCGTCGAGCCACTGGTTGCGGTTGAAGAGGAAGTAATTCCGCGCCAGGAAACCGGTGGCCCGCAGCTGGCCGAGGTCGTCGGGATGCGATTCGTCGGCGGCGAGCATGAGTCGGATCATCTCGTCGTAGGGCAGGTCGGCGTTGAGCGACTCGATGATCCAGTCGCGCCAGTGCCATAGATGCTTGGCGCTGTTGCGGTGCTGGTCGCCCAGGCCCCACGGGTCGCTGTAGCGCCACACATCCATCCAGTGACGGGCCCAGCGTTCCCCGTGGCGAGGGTCGTCGAGCAGGCGGTCCACGGTGCGTGCGTAGCCCTCATCGGAACCGTCTGCCAGGGCCCGGCGCATCTCGGCCTCGGTGGGCGGCAGCCCGATCAGGTCGAGGTACAGCCGGCGGATCTGGAGCCGTCGCGGCGCTTCCGGTCGCGGGTTCAGTCCGGCCGACTCATGGCCCCGTGCCAGGAAGGCGTCGATGGGGTTTCGCACCCGGTCGGACTGCTTCGCGGTGGGCACCGCAGGCCGGGAACGGGGGCGGAAGGCCCAGTGATCGCGCGGGTCCGGTTCCGGGAGTTCGCCTGCGGGAGCCTTCGCCCCCTCGGCGATCCACCGGTTCAGCACCGCGATCTGGTCGGCGTTGAAGGGTTGCCCCTCATGCTCGGGCGGCATGCGCTCTTCCGGATCGGTGCTGGCCACGCGGGACACGAGGGGGGATTCGCCGGGTTTTCCAGGCACCAACGCGGGCCCGTGTTTTCCGCCGCGGATCATGGAGGCCACGGTATCGAGGCGAAGACCGGCTTTTTGTTGGAGCGCGCCATGGCAGGAAAAGCACCGTTCCCGCAGCAGGGGTTTCAGCAGGCCCTCATAGGCCTCGGCAGCGGACAGGCAGGAGCCCACCCAGAGCCCCACGAAGGCCAAGATCCCTCCGAGGAACCACCGAATGGTAGGTGCTGCGATTCGGGTGAGCATGTGTCGGCCCGGGCGAGGCTTCTCAGGGACCACCGACCGGGCAGGTCGAGGTTCAATTCGAGTCCGAGGCGGGCAATGGCGTCAGGCTACAACCCCGGCGCGCTCCGAGGCCAGCGGACTCTGCCGCGAACCCGCTTGGGCTGCCGGCTCAGAGAGTTGCAGCCCGTGGCGAGGCTGATGAACACCTCGGCTTGGCCGTCGGGCTCCAAGGATTTTGCCGCATGGCCGTATCCGGGTGGATCCGACAGGCCCCTCTTCGGACCGCTCTTGGAATCCCGGCATCGATCCGCTACGGTAGCTCGTCTATGTCCGAAATGCAGGAAGATTCACCGTTGGATCGGCTCTGGAAAGAGTACGCGCGGACCTTCCGTCATTTCGATGATCTGACACTGGCCCGCTGGTGCTCCCAGACCCTCGGGCAGCTGCACGGGCAGGTCTGGCGGCTGTCGCATCCGCTGGTCGGAGCGTACCGGTTGGGCTCCCAGTTGGCCCATGATCGGCAGATCTGGCTCAAGCGCCTGGTCAGCATTCCCGCGGGCTACATCGAGGCGCCGTGCTGCCGCGCGCCGCTGCTGCCGCTCTTCACGCGCGACATCGTGGCCAACGGTCTCCGCTGCCACCACTGCGGCGAGACCTGCGTGCCCTTCGAAGAGATCCCCGAGACCTTCCGCCTCCGCTTCGAGCGCTGGGCCCATCAGTACGAAGAGGCCCACCAGGTGGCCCACTGGGACGACAAGCAGCGCCGCAAGTCCAAGGACTATGACGCCGCCTTCGAAGACGCCGCGCAGGACGCCGAGAAGCTCCTCATCGAGGCGGCCACCGAGTTGATGCCGCCGCTGCTCGAGCTCTACCCGGCCGTCATCTGGGAAGACCAGGACGAGTGCCTCGAAGTGCGCCCGGAGGACGTGGTGCTGTGAACGGCGATCCGGGCAGCGCCCCCACGCCCGCCGCTTCGCGGACGCCCCGCTGGCTGCGCCTCGTCCTCAAGGTGGTGCTGGGCGGGGTGGCCGTGTTCGTCACCCTGTTGCTGGTGGGGCTCCTGAGTTTCGACTGGATCGTCAAACGGACAATCCAGTCCCGAGTGAACGCCAGCGGGGTGGCCGAGGTCGAGATCGGCAGCCTCGACATCGGCCTGCTGCGCCCCCACCTCGAGGTGCGCAATCTCAAGGTCTTCGGGCAGTCCCAGTTCGGCGGAGTCCAGTTGCTCGATCTGCCCGAATTGCGCGTGGAGTACGATCGCGAGGCCCTGAACCAAAAGGAACTCAAGCTCCGGCTGGTGCGCCTTCGCCTCAATGAACTCACGTTCATGGACGGCTTCGCCGGCGGGCAGACGAACATGTTCCAGCGGATGCAGGGCTACTCGGAACTCATCGCCGCCTACACCAACCGGCTCGGCGAACTGACCAACCGCGTCGATCTCGACCGCGCCCAGCGGGTCGGAAATGCGACCTTCCGCGGCATCGATCGGCTGGAGTTGACCCTCGGCCGCGTCCGGTTCGTGGACCTGAAGGACCCGCTGTCGGAGAAGGTGGCCACCCTCAACATCAATCGTCGGGTCATGACCAACATCGCCGACCTGCCCGGCTTGGCCCCCCTGGCCATGGAGCTGTTGGTGCGCACCACCCTCGGGGCCAAACCGGTCGCCCGTTGACCTCGGCCGGGGTTGGGTTCCCTGCGGGAACCTCCCCAGAGCCGTTCAGGCCATCACCACATCAGCACGGTGAGCTTTTTCGGGCCATGCGCGCCGAGCACCAGGATGCGCTCGATGTCGCCGGTGCGGCTGGGGCCGGTCACCAGCGAGACCATCGAAGGCCAGTTGCGACCATGGAGTTCCTCCACCCGCTGGAACGCGGCCGTGAGGTCGCAGACCAGTTGATCGCGCCGGGCCAGCACCACGTGGTGCGGCGGCAGCACGCTGAGGGCCCGGCCTCCGGAGGTGCGGCTGTTGACCACCAGCGACCCGGTCTGCGCCACCAGCACATCGCAGGTGGTGATGCCGGTTTCGCAGGATTCCAGGTCGTCGGGCGCGTAGCCGCCGTCGGTGAACAAGGTGGGCCGTCCCAGCGCGGTCGTCGCGGCATCGGTCAGCGCCGAGTGGTGGCTGCCGACCCGCTTCCAGCCCTCGGCATCGGCGATCTGGCGCAGTTGCGCGTGGGCCTCGGCCTCCGAGGCCACGCAGCGGAAGTCGGTCTTCAACTCGGCCGACGCGGCGGCGAAGCGGGCCAACTGTTCGTCCGGGGTGGTACCACCCGGAGGCAACCACGCGCGGGCCACATGAACCGGCCGACCCTGGAACGAGAAGGCCGGGGCATGGGACTCTTCAGGACCATGGCCTGGACCATGGCCATGGGACCCGGGCACGGGGGCCGGGACGGTGAGGGCCTCGCGGATGCGGGCCAGGATGCGTTCTTGGGCGTTCATCGGCGATTCCTCCACCATTCCTTGAAGCTTTCGGGGGCCACCGGCGGCAGGTCCCGCGTGCGGGTCCATGATTTCACCGGGTCCAGCGGGGTTCCTTGCAATCGCTTGCGCAGCGGCTCCACGATGCGGGCGACCTCCTGGCCGAACTGGTACAGGGCGGGCGTGTTGACCGCGAAGGCGTGGGCCCGCCACGCCAGTCGCTCGATCCAGGACGGGGTCTCGCCCACGGCGTTGCGGCGGTTCTGCAGCAGGTGATGATGCAGGTCGATCTTCACCGGGCAGGCCTCGGTGCAGGCCCCGCACAACGACGACGCATTGCTGAGGTGCTTCCAGTCCTGCAGGCCCCGGAGGTGCGGCGTGATCACGCTGCCGACCGGGCCGCTGTAGGTGGTGCCGTAGGTGTGCCCGCCCACGTTGCGGAAGATCGGGCACACGTTCAGGCAGGCGCCGCAGCGGATGCAGTGCAACGCATCGCGCTGCTCGGGATCGGCCAGCAGCTCGGTGCGCCGGTTGTCGAGCAGCACCACATGCCACTCGATCGGCCCGTCGACCTCGCCTGGTTGGCGGGGGCCGCCGTACAGGGTGTTGTAGCCGGTGACGGTCTGGCCCGCGCCGGCGGTGGCCAGGAGCGGCAGGAAGAGCGCGAGGTCTTCCAGCTTGGGCAGCACCTTCTCGATGCCCAGGAGCGTGATCATCACCCGGGGCAATGCGGCCGTGAGCCGGGCGTTCCCCTCGTTCTCGGTGATGGACACCATGCCCGTCTCGGCGATGGCGAAATTGGCCCCGGTGATGCCCACGTCGGCCTGGATGTATTTCCGGCGCAGGGCCCGCCGGGCGATCATGGTCAACTCTTCGGGCTCCTGAGTGGGAGCGCTGCCCAGCTCGCGCTCGAAGAGGTCGCTGATCTCGTCCCGCGTCAGGTGCATGGCGGGAAAGACGATGTGGTAGGGCGGCTCTTTGCGGAGCTGGACGATGAACTCGCCCAGGTCGGATTCCACCACCTCGAAACCGTCCTTCTCGAGGGCCTCGTTCAAGTGGATTTCCTCGGCCGTCATGGCCTTCGACTTCACCACGCACTTGGCCTTCGCGTCCCGGATGATGCCACGGATGGTGTCGCGGGCCTCCGGGCCGGTCGGACACCAGTGCACCTTCGTGCCCCGTGACTCGAGCTTGGTGGTGAACTCGGTGAGATAGGTGTCGAGGTGATTGATGGCGTCCCACTTGGTCTCGGCGGCCGATTGGCGGGCCGAGGACCAGTCGTTGAAGGCCGACTTCTTGCGGTCGCGGGCCACCTCGTACTTGCGCAGGGCCGTCTGGATGAGGCCGCGGTGTCGCAGGTTGCGGGTGATGGTGCCGGCGGCCTCGAGGAACTGTTGGGCGGCGTTGCTCATTGCGAGTCCAGGATCTGGGCCAGGTGGAGGGTCTTCAGCGGTTTGCCTTGGCGGCTCAGCAGGCCTTGCAGGTGCATGAGGCAGCTGGAGTCGTTGGACACGATGTACTCGGCCCCGGTGTCCGCGGCGCTGGCGCACTTCACTTCGCCCATGGCCGTGGAGATCATCGGGAATTTGGCCGAGAAGGTGCCGCCGAAACCGCAGCAAGTCTCGGCGTCGGTCATCTCGATCAGCTCCAGGTCGCGGACCTTCTCGAGCAGTTTCCGGGGGCCGGACTTGATGCCCAGTTCGCGCAACCCGTGGCATCCGTCATGGAAGGTCACCTTGGCCGGGAAACGGGCGCCGAGATCGGTGACCCCGAGCTTGCTCACCAGGAAGTCGGAAAACTCCCAGGTGCGTTCGGAAAGGCGTTGCGCGGCCGCCTCTTCGGGTCGGCCGGCGTAGAGCTGGGGATAGAAGACCTTGAGCATCGCCCCGCAGGAACCGGAGGCGATGACCACCGCCTCGGCATCACGCAGGTGGTGCAGAGTCTTGCCGGCGACGACGCGGGCCTCGTCCCAGTAGCCGGAGTTGAAGGCGGGTTGGCCGCAGCAGGCGACCGCCTCGGGGCAGGTGACGCGGTGACCCAGCCGTTCGAGGATGCGGACCATGTGCATGCCCACCTGCGGGTAGCAGGTGTCGACAAAGCAGGGGATGAAGAGCGTGACGTTCATGCGGGGGTTCCGGAAAGGGGGCTCGGGTTCATCGGGCCGCAGGGCTGCCGATGCGCCGCAGGGTGTTGGCCGAGCGGATGAAGAGGGCGCCGTCGACCACCGCAGGTGACGCAAGCGTGCGTTCAGCCAGGTCGTTGCGGGCGAGCACCTCGAAGGTGGGGCTGGCCTTGACCACCGTGGCCAGGCCGGCCTCGTTGAGGAAGTAGATCCGTCCCTCGGCCAGGACCGGGGAAGCGGAGAACCCGCCGCCCAGGCGCTCGTTCCAGACGACCTTGCCGGTGGCGAGTTCGGCGCAGGAGGCGATGCCCGCGTCGGACACGAAATACACATGCCCCTGGTGGGCGATGACCGAGGGGGTGTTCGGGGCACCCTTGTTGACGCGCCAAGCGATGGCCGTGTCGGTGACATCGCCCTGGGGTTGGTCGAGCCGGATGCCCAGGAGCGAGGGCGTGTCGTAGCCGGTGCCGATGAGCAGGATGCCCTCGGCGAGGACCGGTCTCGGGATCACCGAATAGCCCTCGCCATAGCGCACCCGCCACAGTTCCCGCCCGTCGGCGGGTTGATATCCGGCCACGAATCCGCTGCCCGGCAGGATCACCTGCCGATTCTTTCCCACGGTCTCCACCAGGGGAGTCGCGAAGGAGAACGTGCGCTTGGCGGTGGTGTTGCGCGGGGTCTTCCAGCGGACCTTGCCCGTGGCGGCGTCGAGCGCGACGACGAACGGATCGCTGCCGCCATCGCAGGAGAAGACCAGGAGGCCGTCCACCAGGGCCGGCGAACCGCCGTTGCCGTGGATCGGGGTGTACTGGAGGTCGGACTGGCGCCAGAGCACCCGGCCATCGAGGTCGAGCGCGGCGGTGCCGAGGTGGCCGAAATGGGCGTAGAGGCGTTTCTTGCTCGGATCGACCAGCACGGTGGGGCTGGCCTGGCCGTTCTTGCCGTGGATGGACGGCAGCTTGTCGAGCGGGTGCTCGAAAACGGTGGCGCTCCAGCGGGTTTTGCCCGAGGCGGCCTCGAAGCCCAACACCTTCAGGCGGAGGGGTTCCGTGCCGGTGCCTCCGGTGGCGGTGGTGAGGAAGATCCGCCCCTTGGAGATCACGGGCGACGACCATCCGGATCCCTCGACCGGCACCGCCCAGGCGACATTCTCGGTGGGCGACCAGGTCAGCGGAACATTGCGGGCCTGCGAGCGCCCTTGACGGTCGGGGCCGCGGAACTCGGGCCACTCGGTTGCGGCTCCATGCACGGCGCCAGCCAGGAGCGTGGAGAGCACCGAGGCCCGGAGCAGGGGGTTCCACCAGCGAGCGATCATCGCTGCACGGTGGACCAGTCCTTGCCCGGGCTCAATGGGGAATGGACGGCCGGTCGCGGAACCCGGGCGCCGATGGAGGTCGATGGATCCGGACGCTCCGATCATGCCAGGGCGGGCAGGCTGGCGGCGGCGATGGCCTGGCCGTGGCGCTTGTCCTTCTCGTCGGGCATGTGGAAACGGACCTGGGCGGCCAGGGCCGGGAACTCCGCGGCGAGGACGGCCTGGGCACCACCCAGGATGACCTCTCCGCCCGCGCCGCTGGTGACGCGTCCGAGGATGAGCACGTGGCGCAGGTCGTAGAAGTCGGACCAATGGGCGACGGCGTAGCCGAAGCAGGTGCCGATGGTCTGGTAGATGCGGGCGGCGCGTTCGTCGCCGGCGGCCATGCGCTCCTGCACCTTCACCAGGCGCTCGGGCAGTGGCAGGGTGGAGGCGATGTCGAGGCCCGAGGCCGGGATGAGGCGTCCGACGGCCTGTTGGCTGAAGAACTGGACGCCGCAGCCGCGGTCGCCGCTCCACTCGTCGGCGGGGCCGTCGGGACGGTAATCGACCGGGGCGAAGGCCAGTTCATTGAGCCAGCTGGTGATGTTGCCCTCGGCGGTCACGAAGCCGCCGGCGGTGCTGGTGCCCATCGAGACGCCGAGCACGGAGTTGACGCCGAGCGACATGGAGGCGGCCAGGGCGGTGACTTCACCGTCGTTGACCACGTCGAAGGGGATGCCGTTCCACTGTTTGCGGAGGGTGAGGAAGAGGTCCTGGACGTGGGTGGCGAAGTCTTCCTTGGAGACGCCGCGAAAGAGTGAGGCGACCTTGACCCGGTTGTTGACGTAGACGCCGGCGGCGCTCCCGCCGATGGCATCGACACGGGGCAGGTGGGCGGCGGCGCGGCGGAGCGAGTCTTGGATGCCGTCGAGGTGATACTGGGGGTTGGACTGGAAGTAAGGGTCCCAGACGATCTCTTCGCTGAAGACGACCTTGCCGTCTTGGACGGCGGCGACCTTGCGGTCGGAGCCGCCCAGGTCGAAGCCAATGCGGCAGCCTTCGAGGTGACGGCCGAGCGGGGCCGAGGTGGCCTTGGCGGGGGGCGGTGTGGCGGTGTGGACGATTTCGATGGGACCGCCGTAGATGCGTTCGCCGATGATCTCGGAGTCGAAGCGTCCGACGGCGGTGTCGCGGTAATGGGCCTGGAGTCCGGCGGCGAGGCTGGCGGGGCCGTCGATCCAGAGGCGGCGGCCGCCGTAGGCCCAGAGCAAGGTCTTGCAGAGACGCTCGATGAAGAAGCCGTTGGCCCGGGCCTCTGGGTGGGTGTCTTCGAGCACGGCGGTGCGGTGGTGGAAGACGGACCCGTCGGCCTGTTCGAGGGCGATCAGGACAGGGATCCTGGCCTCGGCAGCGAAGGCACGGCGGGCGAGGGCGGCGGGCCGGAATCCGGGATCGAGGACGGGCG
>CAYLTF010000052.1:12472-22720 GCA_964386625.1 uncultured Akkermansia sp.
GCGAAGGCACGGCGGGCGAGGGCGGCGGGCCGGAATCCGGGATCGAGGACGGGCGACAGTTTCGGGGCTGGCAACAGCGAGGCGGCGATCACGCTTCCAATCCTGCCGAGAGCTCGGCCCTTCCCGCAAGAGTCCGCCGAAGGGGTGGGTTTCACATATTGACACGGGAGGGAGCGTTCCCGTCCGTTTCCGCCATGCGATGTCGGCCCTGCGGTCGCCATGGGGGTGGGTATCGGATGGGTTTCCAGGTCTCCGGGGGGGCTCCGCGGGAACGGTTCTGCGCTCGCAGGGAAGCTCTGAAGGAGGAGCCATTGCGCTGCGCGCGGGGGTTTTTGGTGTTCGCTTCCAGAGCTCGCTCCGAACCGTTCCCGCTGCCGCCGGGTCAGGTCGAAGGGGGCGGTCCCACATAGTTACGCGGGAGGGAGCGTTCCCGTCCGTTTCCGCCATGCGATGTCGGTCCTGCGGTCGCCATGGGGGTGGGTATCGGATGGGTTTCCAGGTCTCCGGGGGGCTCCGCGGGAACGGTTCTGCGCTCGCAGGGAAGCTCTGAAGGAGGAGCCATTGCGCTGCGCGCGGGGGTTTTTGGTGTTCGCTTCCAGAGCTCGCTCCGAACCGTTCCCGCTGCCGCCGGGTCAGGTCGAAGGGGGCGGTCCCACATAGTTACGCGGGAGGGAGCGTTCCCGTCCGTTTCCGCCATGCGATGTCGGTCCTGCGGTCGCCATGGGGGTGGGTATCGGATGGGTTTCCAGGTCTCCGGGGGGCTCCGCGGGAACGGTTCTGCGCTCGCAGGGAAGCTCTGAAGGAGGAGCCATTGCGCTGCGCGCGGGGGTTTTTGGTGTTCGCTTCCAGAGCTCGCTCCGAACCGTTCCCGCTGCCGCCAGGGGCCGGTGGGTGCGAAGCCGGGAAGAGGGACAGGCCCCTGAAAACAGACCGATGAGTTCCAGCAGGATTTCAGAGTGGACCATCGAGGCCCGGGATCACTCGCGGGTCTGGGGGACCCGGACGAAATGGAATTCCTTGGCGCAACCGTCGAGGAAGGAGACGACCAGGCGGTGGAGGTCGCGTTTGGCGGAGTTGAGTTTCCAGGCCAACGGCCACAGGGCCAGGAGGCTCAACCAGGGCCAGAATCGCAGGGGGCTCGCGGCGACGGACTCCGGGAAGGGGAGGCGGCTGAGGACACCGATGAAGACCAAGAGTGTTCCTGCGACGGTCGCGAAGATGACGCGGGCGAAGGAGCTCCACTCGGAATGCAACCGGCAGCGGAGCATGCGACGGCCGCCGCTGTGGAATTCGACAGCGGTGAGCAACTGCAGTCGGGACCAGCGGGATCCGTAGATCTCGACATCGAAGCGGCTCCAGCCGGCATCGGGCTTGTTCTGCCAACCCAGGGAGTCGAGTCGTTCGAGGATGTGGGCGAGGAAGGTCATCCGGTCCAATCCGTGCTCGGCCCAGTAGAGGAGGTGGTCGAGTTCGCCGGAGTGGTCGGTCAGGCTGAGGGAATCCAGGGTCTCGCGGGCGCTGAGCGGGGTCTGGTTTCCGAGGAGATTGCCGCGGTGCCGGGCCCAACCGCGGACGATGGGCTGCAGCAGGAACAGCAGGGCCACCAGCGGGCGCGACCAGAAGCGCGACTTGCTGGCGGGGATCTCGGCCTGGAGCGCGGCCGTCACGCAAAGCCCCAGCGAGAAGAGCAGGCTGGCGACGCCGAGCGTCCAGACGAAGGGCACCACGGCGCTGACGACCAGCAGGGGCAGGGTGACCAGCACGTGGAACTCGAGGCTCGTGCCCACGACCAGCGTGAGGCTGGCATCGCGGGTGTAGATGCTCTGGAAGGGGGCGCTGCCGAAGATGCCGTGGTAGATCACCGGCCGACGGGTCTCCACGCCGATCTTCGCGGCGGTGTAGATCCGTCCATGCCACATGGATCCGCCGAAGCGGTTGAAGTTCTCGGGATGACGGCGCTCGAGCAGGGATTCGGCCTCGCCATAGCCGGTCTGCTGCTTGAGGTAGGCGGCGATGGTGTTGCGACGGTAGTGCCAGACGAACCCGGCCGAGCTGAACCCGATCTGGTAGCCGCGCTGCTGGAGTCGCCAGCAGATGTCGACGTCGTCGCCGGCCTTGCGGTAGATGGGGTTGAAGCCACCGATCTCTCGCAGGGCCCACCGATAGAAGGCCATGTTGCAGCCCGGGATGTGCTCGGCGATGCGGTCGTTGAGCATCACGTGGGCGGGCCCTCCGGGCGACACCATCACCGCGGCGGCGGTCGGCGAGTCGTCCGGCGGCAGCAGGTTGTGGCCGCCGATGCCGGTGAAGCGCGAGCGGAGCAGGTCGCCGACGAGGAAGTACAGCCAGTCTTCGTCGGCCCGGCAGTCGGAGTCGGTGAAGGCGACGAGGGTGCCCGTCGCCGCCTCGATGCCTGTGTTGCGGGCCGCGCTGAGGCCGAGATTCTTGGGGTGCCTGAGGCTGACGATCCCGGGGAAGAGGGCGGCGATCGAAGGGGTGGCGTCGGTCGATCCGTCATCGACCAGGATGACCTCGTAGTCGGGGTAGTTGAGGTGTTCGAGCGATTGGAGGCAGGTCTTGAGGGTCGCGGCCCCGTTGTAGCTGGCGATCACCACCGACACCTTCGGAGTCGTGGGCAACGGGAAGTAGGGTGCGATGGCGAACTGCCGCCGCACCGTCTCGAAGGCGGGGCGGGGAGTCCGATCGGCGCGAGTCAGGCCGAAGGCCCAGTCTTCGATGAGCCGGCCACCATTCCACCATTCGTCGGTGAAGGCGTAGACGACCACGCCGGCGCAGCCGTTGCGGAAGGCGCTCTCGATCTTCCAGTGGAGCACCTCCGATTGGCGGGATTCCCCTTCGCGGATCGTATCGATGCCGATCTCTCCGAGCATCAGCGGCCGCGTGTCGGAGAGCATCTGCAGGCGGGCGAGGTAATTCTCGAAGGGTTGCCGGTCGTGCAGGTAGACGTTGAAGCAGAGGAAGTCGGCCAACTCCGCCTGGAGGAACTCCGTGGTGGGAAAGTTGCCGAAGGTGCACAGCAATTCGTGGTCTTCGGCCTTGGCCGCCCGGATCAGTTCATCGAGGAACGAGGCCACCGCGCTCGCGCCGCTCCAGCGGACGATGTCGGCGGGGATCTCGTTGGCCACGCTCAGGGCGAAGACCGCCGGATGAGCCGCGCAGCGGCGGGCGGCGTCGCGGACCAGTTCGACCAGTTCTTGGCGCGCCTCCGCGGAGTCGAGGAAGCACTGCTGGCGATTCCACGGCACATCGACCAGAAGCTTCAATCCGTGCTCATGGGCCAGGTCGAGGAACCAGCGGGGAGGCACATGATACACCCGGAGAAGATTGGCCCCGAGCGTGACGATCTGGGTGAAATCCCTCCGGGTGGCCTCGGGAGTGGCGAAGGTCAGGCCGTCGGCACCGGGGGCCAGTGGACCGTAGGTGACCCCCTTGGCGTGGAACTTGATCGGGCCGAGCCGGAAGCCTTTTCCGTCCACCGTGACCCGAGTTCGAGATGTTGCTGGGGCGACGTTCACCGTGGCCGCACCCGACTGACGCAGGGGTGACGGAACTGCGGGCGAGCATTGCAACGCTTTCCGGGGAACGGAAGCCCCAAACCGACGATCGACCCCCGTCTGGAGGGGGGTGACACCGGTTCCCGGAACCTGAACCAGCCCCCCTTCCGGCCGGGCGGCGGAGCCGGATTCCAGGTCCAGGTCGGGAGGTTTCATTCGGGTTTCGGGTCGCGGGCCCACTGGGGCGTTGTCTCTTACCCGACGCCCCCTCACCGTCGTGCATTCAGACCAACCCGAAGCCGACTCATTTTGGGTCGACTTCCGATCCTCCCCGCTCGTTGCCGTGTCCGAGGTCCTGCCGACCGGATGGAAGAGCGGGGGCCCGGATCCCCAGCGGGCCGGCCCGGGGCGTCGTTTGGCCCCATCTCTGCCGTTGCCTCGGGTCGATGGCGCTGCTTCCTTGGGGCCGTGATGGCGATGATTTCGAAGGGGAGTCGGTGGGCGGGGGCGCACAAGGTTGTGGTCACGGCCCTCGTGTCGTGGGCGCTCACCGCCGTCGCCCAGGCCCAGCAGATTCCGGTCACCGAGAAGACCCTGTCCAACGGCATGAAACTGCTGATGGTCGGGCGCTCGGGCGAACCGCGCATCTCCGGCGGTTGGGTGGCCCATGTGGGATCTTCCAATGAGAAGCCCGGCATGACCGGCATCGCGCACCTCTTCGAGCACATGATGTTCAAGGGCACGCCGACCCTGGGCACCAAGGATGCGGTCAAGGATCGCGAGATCATGGAGCAGCAGGAGCGCCTGCGCGACGAGATCCGTGCCGAAGAGGCCAAGCTGCGGGCCGCCCTGCGCCGGGGCGAGGTCACCGACATCACCAGTCCCGAGTCCAAGAGCCCCCGCCATCGTGAGCTTGAGGCCCAGTTCAAGAAGCTCATCGACGCCCAGCGCGAGGTGCTGGTGAAGAACGAGTTCGATCGCGTTTACACCACCGGGGGCGCCTCCGGCATGAACGCCTTCACCAGCAAGGACATGACGGCCTACTTCATCACCGTGCCGGCCAACAAGCTGGAGCTGTGGATGTGGATGGAGAGCGAGCGCCTGCTCCGGCCCGTGTTCCGCGAGTTCTACGCCGAGCGCGACGTGGTGTTCGAAGAGCGGCGGATGCGCACCGAATCGACCCCCATCGGCAAGTTCGCCGAGCAGTTCAACGCGCTCTTCTGGGACGCCCACCCGTACCACTGGCCCGTGATCGGCTGGCCCAGCGACATCCCGGCCATCTCCAAGAAGCAGGCCGACGAGTTCTACGCCCTCTACTATCAGCCGCAGAATCTCACGCTCATCCTGGTGGGCGACTTCAAGGCCACCGAGGCCGTGCCGATGGCCGAACGGTATTTCGGGCGCATTCCCCGCGGCACCCAACCGCCGCCCGAGGTGACCACCCTCGAGATCCCCTCCCTGGGCGAGAAGCGCTACCACGCCGAGGCCGAGACCAATCCGCAGGTCGACATGCTCTGGCGCACCGTGGGTTTCGCCCACAAAGACAGCTACCCGCTCGAGGTCGTCCAGCAGCTCCTGCTCGGGCGCACCGGCCGACTGCACAAGGGGTTGGTCCTCGGGGCGCAGGTGGCCACCGACGTGTCGGCCCAGCAAGATTCACGCAAGTGGGCCGGGGCCTTCAACATCTCCGCCGAGGCCAAGGAAGGCCACACCACCGACGAGGTCGAGAAGGCCATCGAGAAGGAGTTGGACCGCCTCAAGAACGAGGACGTGCCGCCCGACGAGTTGCAGAAGGTGAAGAACAACTTCGCCGCCGCCGAGTACCGCAAGCTCTCCGCCAACACCCCGATCCTCTTCCAGCTCATCTTCAACGAGGGCCTGGGCGACTGGCGCGAGGTCAACACCGCCGGCGCCAAGATCCAGGCCGTGACGGCTGCCGACGTGCGGCGGGTGATGGGCCAGTATTTCAAGAAAGAGAACCGGGCCGTCGCCGTGTACACCCGCAAGGCCGGTTCCGGCGGGGCGGCCGAAGATCCCGACATGGCCGGGCTGTCGGCCGAGCAGAAGCCCGTCGCCCGGCAGATCACCGCGGCCATCCAGGGCGAGAAGGACGCGGCCGGACTCCGCGCCCAATTGGCCAAGATCGAGGCCGCGCTCGCCACGGCCGACCCCAAGAAGCAACCCCTCCAGAAGTTCATGATCCGCAAGATCACCGCCCGTCTCACCGAGTTGGAGAAACGCTGAAGACTCGGAGTCTTTGAAGGATCCTGCGGTGCCGCGCGTCGGCTCCCGGACTGTCCAGAACCTCCTCCATGAGCCCCGCCTCGACGGAATCGGACCTGCTGCAACCGCTGAGGGAAATCTACGGCGATGACGGCCAGTCCTTGCCTCGCCTCGAGGTCCTGCCCGGTGCCGAGATCCCGGAGCCCTACCGCGGCCTGTTGGTGCATGATCGCGACATGACCCGCACCCTCGAGGCGTACCATGGCGACGCCATCCGCCTGCGCACCTGGGCCAGCGGCACCCGCAACGGCATCTACCGCCGCATGGTGGCCCTCGAGTTGGAGCATTCCGGCCGTCCGGTCGAGTTCGGCGCCACCCGGGTGCATCTTGATCGATTTCCCGAACCTTGGCGTGGCCTGATCCTGGCCGGTGAACGCCCCCTCGGCGGCATCCTCAACGCCTGGGGCATCGCCTACCGCAGTCGCCCCTCGGCCTTCTTCCGCACGGGCGGCGACGAGCGCATCCGCTCCGCCCTTGGCCTGCCGGGGTCCGTCAGCCTCTACGGCCGCCGCAACACGCTCTCCGACCCCGAAGGTCTTCCCTTGGCCGACATCCTCGAGATCCTGCCTCCCTGAACCTCGCGCGGTCGTCCCCGCCCGTCTCCACGGGCAGGCCTGTTCCGTCCCGTCTGGCCTGACTTCGCCGGACCGGATTGCCGGGGACGCCCTGTCCGGAGTTTTGCCGAGGATCGTCCGCCACACCGGACAGTCGCGGCGCTTGCGGCGGCACGCTGCGCTCACGTAGCGTCCCGACAGCAAAACCAATGAAGGTCTATATCGACGGTCAGTTGCGCGACGAAGCCGACGCCACCATCAGCGTCTTCGATCACGGTCTGCTCTACGGCGACGGTGTCTTCGAGGGCATCCGCATGTACCACAACCGCATCTTCAAGCTGCGGGAGCACATCGAGCGCCTGTATTGGTCGGCCAAGGCCATCCTGCTCGAGATCCCGATGACCCCGGAGCAGATGATGGAGGCCTGCCTGGAGACCTGCCGTGCCAACGGCCTGCGCGAGGGCTACATCCGCCTCATCGTCACCCGCGGCAAGGGAACCCTCGGTCTCGACCCGCGCCGCTGCCCGAAACCGTCGGTCATCATCATCGCCGCCACCATCCAGCTCTACCCCGAGTCGGTGTACCGTGACGGCATGACCATCGCCACCGTGCCGACCACGCGCATGCTGGTGAACTCGGTGAACCCGGCCATCAAGTCGCTCAACTACCTCAACAACATCCTCGCCCGTATCGAGGCCAACCTGATCGGCGTGGAAGAGGCCATCATGCTCAACACCGAGGGCTATGTGGCCGAGTGCACGGGCGACAACATCTTCATCATCCAGAAGGGCAAGCTGTACACGCCGCCGTTGAGCGCGGGCGCCCTCTATGGCATCACCCGCAACACGGTGATCGACTGCGCGAAGAACATGGGCATCGAGGTCGCCGAGCCGAACCTGACCCGCTACGACCTGTACACCGCCGACGAGATGTTCCTCACCGGCACCGCCGCCGAGATGGTGCCGGTCGTGAAGGTCGACGGGCGCGTGATCGGCAACGGCAAGCCCGGCCCGATCACCGGCAAGCTCCTGGCCGCCTTCCGAGGCGTGACCCGTCACGATGGCGAGTTGATCTTCAAGGAATAGACGCGCTCCCGGTCCTCGGGGGCCCTCGTCCCCGAGGCCGTCATCGCACCGCCCCATGCCTTCGATGAAGCCCGGGATGACCCTGGAACGGTTCGAAGCGATCACCGGCCGGTATCCCCGGCTGCGGGTGGCGTTGCTCGGCGACTTCTGCCTCGACCGGTATTTCGATATCGATCCGGCTCGCTCCGAGATTTCCATCGAGACCGGGTTGGCGGTCCACAACATCACCGGCGTGCGGTGCCTGCCTGGGGCCGCCGGCACCGTGCTCAACAATCTCGTCGCGCTCGGCGTGGGCACCATCCGTTGCCTCGGCCTGCGGGGTGACGACGGCGAGGGCTTCGAGCTGAACCGGGCGCTGGCCGCCCGGAGCGGGGTGGACCTATCTGGATTCGTGGCCGTCCCGGGCCGCAACACCTTCACCTACACCAAGCCGCTGCTCCACCGGCCGGGCCAGCCGCCCGAGGAGCTGAATCGACTCGACCTCAAGAATTTCACGCCGACGCCGGCCGAGGCGCAGGAGGCCGTGATCGCCTCCATGGATCGCGTCGCCGCCGACCCGGACGGTGCCGACGCCTGGATGGTGATGGACCAGGTCGACCTCGCCGAGACAGGCGTGGTCACCGCGCGGGTCCGCGAGCGCATCGGCCGACTCTCCGCCGAACGCCCCTCGTTGCCCATCGTGGCCGACAGTCGGCGCGGCCTCGAGGGCTGGCCCGCGGCGCACTGGAAGATGAACGCCGCCGAGTTGGCGCGCCTCACCGGCAGGAGCCTGGCCGATCCGTCGGCCGTGGTCGTGGCGGCCCGGTCGCTGGCGATGGCGTGCGGCCGCCCGGTCTTCATCACCTTGGCGGAGCAGGGGATGATCGGCGCCTCGGCCGAGGGCGCCGTGGCCCAGGTGCCGGCCTATCCGGTGAGCGGCCCGATCGACATCGTCGGGGCCGGCGATTCGGTCAGCGCCAACCTCACCGCCGCGCTGGCCGCGGGAGCCGAACTGCCCGAGGCCATGCTGTTGGCCATGGCCGCCGCCAACTGCGTGATCCACCAACTCGGCACCACCGGCACCGCCTCCGTCGCGCAGATCCGGGACAAGATCTTCGGCTCCTGAAATTCC
The DNA here is from genome assembly GCA_964386625.1 of uncultured Akkermansia sp. Lineage (GTDB taxonomy): Bacteria > Verrucomicrobiota > Verrucomicrobiia > Limisphaerales > UBA9464 > SXXZ01. The sequence continues at coordinate 21,021 of CAYLTF010000052.1, forward strand.
CGGTCCGCCGCCCCAGCCCATGACGACACCCACGAGTCGGTCGCAGCCGCAACCCGGGCACCGAGGTTTCCGATGGTTTCGGTGGCCGGCCCTGATGTGCCTCATCGCCGCGCTGTCGGCCTGCCGGATCGCGCCCTCGCAACCCGCCGCCCCGGCTCCTGTGCCCCCGCGGACCGAGGCTTCGCAGGTCTTCCCTGTGGGCATCTACGGAGTGCCCGGCGTCGCCGATCTGAAGGCGGTCCATGACGTCGGCTTCTCGCTGGTGATGGGCGGACTCGAGCCCGAGTACATGGATGCCGCCGCCCGCCTCGGCCTGGGGGTGATCGCCACCCCGGGCAGCTCGGCCGGCAAGGCGTTCGACGCCGCGAAGGTGCGTGAGACCGTCCGACGCTGGGACCGTCACCCCGCGTTGGCCGGATGGTATCTCATCGACGAGCCCGACCTGAACGAAGTGCCGGCCGAACAAGTCGAGTTGGCCCACGACACCGTGAAGGCGGCCGGGGCGCGAAAACCGACGGCCCTGGTGGTCGCCCGCGGCTGGAACCTCGCCAAGTTCCACACGGCCGACCTGCTGATGGTCGACTTCTATCCGGTCGGCTGGATTCCAGTCCCGGCCTTCTTCCAGCACATGCGCCACGGGGCCACCGCGGCCCGGGTCGGTGGCAAACGGTTCTATGCGGTGATCCAGGCCATGGACTGGGGAGCCTACCAGGCGGTCGAGCCGTTCCCGCCGCCCTTCTCGCCACGCCCCCCGACCGAGGCCGAGCTGCGCAGCATGACGTGGGGCGCCCGGGTGCTCGGGGCCGACGGCGTGGTCTATTATCCCTACCGCGATGGTTCATGGGAGATGCCGCGCCACCCGGAGACCTGGAAGGCCCTGACTCGCGTGGTCCAGGAGATCCGCCGGTGGGAACCCATCTTCGCCGCGCCGGCGACCTCGACGCGTCCGCCACGTTCCGAGATGATGACGGACCGTCGCAACGAGGCCCTCGAGCCGCCGGTGCTCTGGTCGGTGAATTCCGTCGAGCGCGGCAACGGCTTCGTCGCGGCAGGCGAATACTGGGTGCTGGTCAACACCACCGAGCGCCTGCAGCAGCTTCGGCTCACCGACGCCCAATGGTCCGACATCCGGTTGCCCGATGTCCGGACCGGCGACGAGATCGCCATCGACGCCGATGGATGGATGCCGGCCCTCGAGCCCTTCGAGGTGCGCATCGTCGGGCCGATCCGGTCCGGCGGTCCGAAGTGAACGCCTGCGCCGGTCGCGGGTCGGCCGGTGTCTCCGTCACCGCTGGTGCCCCGGCTTCGGGCGTTTGAAATCGCCGGGCGACGACTCTAGGGTCGGCCCATGTTTTCCCGCAGCTGGTTCTCCTCGGCCCTCGCGTGCTGGATGATCCTGATGGTCCGCGCCGAGTCGCGCGCGCCCTGGACCTCGGGCAAGGTCCGAGGTTCGCCGGAACCCCCGCCGATGGCCCAGGTCGAGCGCGTGTTTCCCCGGCTCCAGTTCAAGGATCCCGTCGAGTTGGCCTTCGATCCCGCCGGAGCTCGCCTGTGGGTGCTGGAGGTCGGTGGTCGATTGGTGTCGTTCGCACCCAAGCCAGAATCGGCCGCCGCCGACCTCGCCCTCGATCTCTCCAAGGCCCACAATCCCTTCGCCCAGGCGCTCGGGTTGGCCTTCCACCCGGGCTTCGCCACCAACC
>CAYLTF010000053.1:0-22699 GCA_964386625.1 uncultured Akkermansia sp.
GAAAGAAACCCCACCATGGCCGTTGGAGACGGGCCCCTTCTTACCGAAGGAACCAGGTGGGAGCAGCGGGTGCTTCGCCGCCTTCCTGTAGAGGAGGCATGGCTTTGTTGCACTTAAAACCGCTTTGATGCTCCCGTATTGGGAAACAAGGTCGAGGGACACTGTCTCGATACACGCACCGGGCAGGGAAAACTCAAAAGATCGAAAAGCCGCCCCTTAGATCGTCCGAAACCGACGCGCAGGCAAGCCGTTTTCAGGTTTTTTCGGGATTCCAACGGGCTTCAAGCCGCTTGCCTGCGTCGGTCCACCGGGTGGCGTCACCGGCGACGCCGGCCCGTCTCACCTGGCTTCGCCCATCACCCCCTCCTCTCTGACCGCTCCGGAACAACCTCACCCGCCCTGCCCGAGACCGATCCCTGCTCTTGGCCCAGGATTGCCCCGATTGTCGGGATCGACCGGATTTCACCGCCCCACGGACCGGTCCGTCGGAATCGACGGAGGCCATCGTGCAGGCGTGTCGGAAAGCGATGCGGCTCGGCCGGACGGTTCGATCCGGCTTCAACTCGAACGATCCCGCCAGGATCTCACGCCAAGATCGGCTTGATCACGTTGCCGTGGACGTCCGTGAGCCGGTAGTCGCGTCCCTGGAACCGGAAGGTCAGGCGCTCATGATGGATGCCCAACTGATTCAGGGCCGTGGCCTGGAGGTCGTGCACGTGCACTGGATCTTCGACGATGTTGTAGCCGAACTCGTCGGTCTGCCCGTAGCTCACGCCTCCGCGGATGCCGCCGCCGGCCATCCAGACCGAGAAACACCGGGGATGGTGATCCCGCCCATAGTCCGTGGCGGTGAGCTTGCCCTGCGAGTAGTTGGTGCGCCCGAACTCGCCGCCCCAGATCACCAGGGTGTCGTCGAGCATCCCGCGCTGCTTGAGGTCGGTGATCAGGGCATACGAGGCTCGGTCCACATCGGCGCACTGGCGTCGGATGCCGCCCGGAAGGCCTCCATGCTGGTCCCATCCCGGATGGTAGAGCTGGATGAACCGGACATCCCTTTCGGCAAGGCGTCGCGCCAGGAGGCAATTGGCCGCGAAGGTGCCCGGGTTCTTCACCTCGGGACCGTACAATTCGAGGACGCTCTGGGGCTCGCCCGAAAGGTTCATCACGTCGGGCACGCTGGTCTGCATCCGGTAGGCCATCTCGTACTGCGCGACCCGGGCATTGATCTCCGGATCGCCCAGGTCGCGGTATTGCAGGTGCTCCATCTCGGCCCAGCGGTCGAGCAACTTGCGTCGACTTTCGCCGGAGACCCCGTCGGGATTCTGGAGATACAGCACCGGATCCTTGCCGGAGCGGAACAACACCCCCTGATGCTGGCTGGGCAGGAACCCGTTGCCCCAGAGGCGGGAATACAAGGGTTGGTCGATGCGATCCTTGGAGATCAGGACCACGAAAGCCGGGAGGTTCTGGTTGGCCGATCCGAGACCATAACTGAGCCAGGAACCGAAACTCGGACGCCCCGCGATCTGGGACCCGGTCTGGAAGAAGGTGATGGCCGGGTCGTGGTTGATGGCCTCGGTGTGCAGTGAGCGGATGACACAGAGGTCATCGGCAACCTTGGCGGTCCAAGGCAGCAACTCGCTGATCCAAGTGCCCGACTGGCCCGCCCGGGCGAACTTGAAGATCGATCCGGCCATCGGCAGCGTGGCCTGGTTGGCCGACATCCCCGTCAATCGTTGGCCCATCCGCACGCTCGCCGGCAGATCCTCGCCGGTCCGTTTCACCAGTTCGGGCTTGTAGTCGAAGGTCTCCAATTGCGAGGGACCGCCACTCATGAAGAGGTAGATCACCCGCTTGGCCTTCGGAGCGAGGTGTCCGGCCGGGAGGATGCCCGAGAAGGGGCCGGGGGCGGCGGCGCGGGCCTCGCCCGCCATCAAACCGGCGAGGGCGGCACCGCCAAGGCCGAGGCCGAAGCGGCCGAAGAAATCCCGGCGGTTCATGCGGAAATCGACTTGGGTGCAATTCATGGTTCAGCGGAGTCTCTGGGCGTCGGTCTCGGTCGGCGGAGCATTCAGGATGAGGGATCTTCAGTCGGATCAGGCTCAGCGGCGCATGACAGCCTCATCATGGTTGAAGAGCAGTTGGGCCAACACGGTCGCCGCGGCCAACCGGGCCGGAGGGTGTTCACCCGGGACTGGTTTCTCACCGACCTTGAGCAGTCGCTCGGCGGCGGCGGTGTCCTTCTGGAAATGGGCCACCTGCTCATCGAGCAGGCGCATCAGTATGGAAACCTCGCTCTTGGAAGGCCTGCGCCCGGTCACCAGGGCGAAGGCGTACCGCACCTGCTGCTCCGCGCCGGGCCCACCGTCACGCAGCATCCGACCGGCGACATGCCGCGAGGCCTCCACGATCTGGGGATCATTCAGCAGCACCAACGCCTGCAGGGGCGTGCTGGTGGCTTGCCGACGCACCACGCAGTAGCTGCGGTCGGCCGCGTCGAGCGTCATCATGGAGGGGGGCGGCACGGTCCGCTTCCAGAACGTGTAGAGGCTGCGACGGTACAGGTCATCCCCCTTGCCCACCTGATAATGCCCGCCTCCCATGGTCATCTCCCACAGGCCATCCGGATGGTAAGGCTTGACGCTCGGACCGCCGACCTTGTCCACCATCAGGCCGCTCACGAAGAGCGCTTGGTCCCGGAGCATCTCGGCCGACAAACGTCGAGCCGGCCCACGGGCCAAAGCACGGTTGTCGGGATCGGCGGACCACTCCTTGGGCTTCACGTTCGAGGTCTGTCGGTAGGTGTCGGAGGTGACGATGAGTCGCTGGAGATCCTGGAGATTCCAGGGGCGGATCCCCAGGGACTCGTTGCCGCGCACGAAGGTCACCGCCAGCCAGTCGAGCAGCTCCCGGTGGGTCGGGGCCGCGCCCTGGAGCCCGAAGTTGTCGGAGGTCTCCACGAGCCCGCGACCGAAGAACTGCTGCCAGACCCGATTGACGGTGACGCGGCCCATGAGCGGGTGGGACGGATCAAGCAGCCACTGCGAAAGCCCCAGCCGGTTGCGGGGAGCGCCCGCAGGCAGTCGGCCCATCACGGCCGGGGTGTCCATGGTCACAGACTCGCCCGGTTGGTCGTAGGCACCACGGAGGAGGACATGGGCCGGCTTGGGTCGGGCCATCTCCTCCATGACCATGATGTCCGGGATGGAGGTGACCAGGGCATTCTGCTCGCGACGCAGCTTGAGCAGCGCCTCGGACGCCTCGCGATGGGGCACGTGCCGGGTCAGCAGGAAGTGCTGGAATGCCGCACCCTCATCGGCAAGGGCCTCGGCGCGCCCCGCCAACACCGAGACCTCGACCGGCGAAAGGGTGCGGTCGAAGACGTGCAACTCGTCGACCAACCCTTGCTTGAAGCCGAAGTCGCGCATGCGCTGGCCGATGGTGAGGTTGGGCTGACCGTAGGTGATGTCCTTCCAGAGATTGTCGCGAACCACCTCGACCTCGGCCTCTCGACCGTCCAGGTACACCTTCAGGCCGGCGGCCCGGCTGGAGCCATCGTAGGCGAACGCCACGTGGGTCCAGGCATTCAACGGCGCGGCCCGCAGGGTGCGGACCTTCAACGCGTTGCCCGGCCACATGTGGTGCAGCCCCACGGCCAGCCGGCCGTCTTCCAGCAGGATCTCGTAGCCGCGGCTGCCGGCGTCCATCCAGGCCGAACTGTGGTGGATCACGGTCTGCCGGGGCACGTGCATGGCCGGGCGGATCCACAGGGCCAGCGAGAACGGGTCGGCGCGAGAAAAATGCCCGATGCCCGGCATGGAGACGCCATTCTCCCCACTCAGCAGCAGCGCCTTGCCGAAACGCCCGTCCACGGACTGGGGCGCCTCGAACGGTTGCGCCCGATGGGTTCCCACCGCGCTCGGGAAGGCGTTCGAGACCAGGGTGTCGAAGGAGAACCGGGCCACCGCCCCCGACACTTCCGGAGCCTTGCCCGTCGACTGGGCGCGCCACTCCGTGAACGCCGGGCGAGCCTGGTCGGCGACCTGCAGCAACCGGGCCTCGCCCGCCCGAATCCGGGCATTCAAGTCCTTGAGCCTGGCGTCCTGCTCCGGCGTGCTCAGCAGCAGCGTCGGCACGGGCATGATGTCGCCGAAATACACGCTCTGCCCCGACTCGTCGATGTTCTGGAAAAAGGCGAAGAGCTGGTAGAACTCCTTCTGGGAAATCGGGTCGTACTTGTGGTCATGGCACCGGGCGCATTCGAAAGTCATGCCCAGGAAGGCCGTCCCGAAGGTGTTCACGCGATCCACATTGTAGGCCACGCGGTATTCCTCCTCGACGATGCCGCCCTCCTCATTCTGCAGGTGCAGGCGGTTGAAGGTCGTGGCCAGGCGTTGCTCCTGGGTCGCGTCGGGCAACAGGTCGCCCGCCAACTGCCACTGCACGAACCGGTCGAAAGGCAGGTGCCGGTTGAAGGCCCCGATCACCCAGTCGCGCCAGGGCCAGACCGGCCGGTAGCGATCGGCCTGGAACCCGTGCGTGTCGGCGAAACGGGCCAGGTCGAGCCAGTCGGTGGCCATGCGCTCGCCGTAGCGCGGGGATCCCATGAGCCGCTGGACCTCCTGGAGGTAATGCTCCTGAGTGGGGCGCCGCTCGAAGGCCACGATCTCCTCGGGAGTCGGGGGCAGGCCGGTCAGATCCAACGACAAGCGACGCAGCAGTCGTCCGGGTTCAGCCGGCGGAGCCAATCGCTTCCCGGACCCCAATTGGGCCAAGACGAAGGCATCGATGGGATTGCCGCTCTTCGAGACCTTGGCCTTGGGCACCGGGGGCAGCGATGGCGGCACGAAGGCCCAATGCTGACCCCACCGACTCCCCGCCTGGATCCATCGCTTGAGCAGCTTGACCTGCTCGGTGCTGGGTTTCTTGCCGGTCTCGGGCGGGGGCATGACTTCCTCCGGGTCGGCGCTGCCCAGGCGACGGATGAGTTCACTCTCCTCGGCCTTGCCCGGCACGATGGCCGTCTTGCCGCTCTTGCCGGCACCCAAGGCACCTTCCTGGACGTCCAATCGCAGTCCGCCCTTGCGGCTGCTGGTCGAGGGTCCATGACATTGGTAGCAGTACTCCGAGAGGATCGGCTGGATGTCGCGGGCGAAGTCGATCTCGGCCGCGCGGGCCAACCCGGCGAAGAGGAGACCTGCGAGAACCCAACGCTGCAGCGGTCGCATGGAGGCCATGGGAATCACGACGTCGATTGTGGGCCTCTCTTCAATCGAGGCGATGGGAAACTGTGGCCCTGATTTGTCCGAGGCCCGACATCCCTGAAAGTAAAACGGGGGCGACCGTCGGATCCGACCGTCGCCCCCGCCTGAGATCATTCCGGAGTCATCCCCGGTTCATCGCGACCCCGTCACTTGACGAAGGCCTTGTGCTTCGGATTGCCGCCCGATTGCAGGTAGGCGATCAGGTCGAGCAACTCCTCCTGGTTGAGCGGATTGATCATGCCGGCCGGCATCAGCGAAACCGGATAGGGCTTGCGGCTCTTGACCTGGTCGAGGGCCACTGCCGTGAACTCCTCGGGGTTCCGCGGGTCGGCGGTCACCACCAGCTTGCCATTCTCGACATAGGCACGGCCGACCAGGGTCGAACCATCGGCGAGCAGCACCTCCTCGGAACCGTACTGGTCGGAGATGACCTTCGAGGGCTCGATGATGTTCTCCATCAGGTCGCGGAGCGTGTAGCGCGAGGCCACGCCGGAGAGGTCGGGGCCCACGCCGCCACCGGCACCGTCGAAGCGGTGACAGGCCGCGCAACCGACCGAGTTGTACATGGCCTTGCCGTTCTCGAAGCTGCGTCCCTTGATGGCACCGGAGGCCAGCGCCAGCGCCTGCTCCACGGTGTAGGCCTTGCCCGGCCCCTTGGGCGCGGCGTAGGTCGGGTCACCACCGCTGGCCCGGCGCGTGGAGATCTCCTCGTAGGTCTTGCGCTCCGTCGGGTCGGTCACCGTCGCCAGGGCGTCCTTGCGGATATTCTCGATGAAGCCGCGGAAGCTGTTGCCTCCCTGCCACGGAGCGGTCCGGGGAAACCAGCTGAAGAACGACTTCCGCAGCGCCGGGGTCCATCCGACCTTGGCCTCACGCAGCAGGTAGGCGTAGGCGATCTGCTCCTGGTTCGGACGGCTCGCCGCCGCCTGGGCGAAGGCACCGGCATAACCGCGGTTGCGCTCGAGCAGGGCGTCGCTGGCGTAGCGCACATCAGAGTCGTTGGCCGTGAGCATCAGCGGCACGCTCTTGGCGACCACCGTCGGGGAACCCAGGCGGATCAGCGTGCCCACCAACTCGCGGTTGAGCGGGCGGCTGGCGGAGGGATACAGAGCCTCCAACCGTTTCAGGGTCGCCTGAAGGGGCTCGCCCTCGGGATTGCCCTGGCGGATCAACGCCAACTGATAGGCGCGGACCGCCGCCAGCTTGGCGGGCTCGTCGAGCTTGCGGAAGTCGAGCTTGTTGAGGAAGGCCAGCAGCCGGTCGCGGTGCTCGGGCGTGCCCATGCGGGCCAGCGCCACCGCACCCTCGATCGCCGCCCAAGGGCGGGTCTCGGACAGGACGCGATCAGCCCACTCGGACACGGGACGACGCTCGATGGCCACCCGCGCGGCATAGCGGACGAACCGATCCTCGTGGCCCAGGCTCTTCCAGGCCTTGGTGACGGCCTCCGAACCGGCGCCCTCCAGGTGGAGCTGTTCCAGCTCACGCCGCAGCTTGGCCGCAGCGGTCAACTTCGGCGCCGGGGCCGGGGCGGTGCTCTCCTTGCCGACGTAGGTCACCCGGTAGACAGCCGACTCGGTGCCCCGACCGCCGATGGCGAAATACATCGCACCATCCTTGGGGTGGATCACCAGATCGGTCAGGGGCAACGGACGACCGCTGACGAACTCCTCCTTCTCGGCCTTGTAGCCGGCGCCATCGGGGGTGAGATGGATCGCGTACATCGTGCCATAGGTCCAGTCGTTGGCGAAGATGGCGTTCTGATAGCGGGCCGGGAACTTGGCACCCTGACCGGAGGTCACGCCGGTGGGCGATCCGGGGCCGATGTCCACGAGCGCCGGGAGGCTGTCGGGATAGTAAGTGGGCCACTTGCCCGCACCCGACCGCCACCCCATGTCGCTGCCGCTGGTGGCGACGGAGACGCGGGTGGGACGGTACCACGGGGCGCCGGCATCCCACTCCATGTCCGAGTCGTAGGTGAACAGGTCGCCCAACGCGTTGAAGGCGATGTCGTACTCGTTGCGGTAGCCGTAGCTGACCAGCTCGAAGGTCTTGCCGTCGGGGTCGGTTTTGCAGATGTAGCCGCCCGGAGCGAGGATGCCACGGGCATGGCCGTTGGCGTCCCAGAGGCGGGTCACGACCTGGTCTTCATTCCAGGCACGGGCCGCACGCGACAATTCCATGTGGTCGGGAAGCTTGGTGTGGTTGCCGCAGGCGACGTACAGCGACTTGCCATCGGGCGAGAGGACGATGCCGTGCGGACCGTGCTCACCACCGCCCTCGATGCGGCGCAGCATCTTCTCCTCGTCGTACTGGTCGTCACCATCGGTGTCGCGCAGGCGCCAGAGTCCCTGGCGACCGCCCTGCTCGTTGACCATCACGTACAGGCTGCCGAAGGCGTGCAGCAGACCGTGGGCCCCGCCCACGGCGTTCTTGAGCTTCTCGATCGTGGCCGGAGCCGAGGAACCCGGGGCGGCCAGGGTCAGGCGATAGAGACCACCGCCCTGATCACAGGCGACCAGGCGCCCCTTGGGATCGACGGTCATGCTCACCCACGAGCCCTGCTGGGACTTGGGAACGGAATAGATCAATTCGGCCCGGAACCCGGGCAGCAGCCGGATGTCGGAGGCCGCGATGACCGGAGCCGTGGCAGGCTTGCCGGGAGCGGCCGCCCCGGAAAGGGCGTTGCCCCAGGGCTGGTCGCCGTACTTGGCCAGCACCTTCGCGGGCTTCCAGTCGGACTTGCCCGGCAGCGAGGCCTCCCAGGAACCGTCGGTCTCGATGACGGTCTGCTTGCCTTCGTTGTCCTTCAGGGTGAGCCGGGCCACGAAGCCCGCGATGTCGCCCTCGTTCTTGCACTCGGCGCGGAGTTCATGGCGTCCGGCCTTCAGCTTGCGGGTCAGGTTGACCTTGGAGGGTTCGCTCCAGTCGGGGTTGGTGACGACCAGTTCGCCATCGAGGAACACCTTGGCCCCATTGTCACAGGTGACCACCAGCACCGCTTCCTTGAGCGCGCCGGCCACCTCGAAGGATTTGCGGAGATTCGCCGCGGCCTTGCTGTCGGGGCCGTCAGCCCAGATCCAGGAGGTCTCGGCGTGGATGGGAGAAGCAGCGAGGGCCAACGCGGCCACCAGAGAACGCCATGAGAGCGGAATCGGTCGGGTGAAGTGCATGTCACCATCATCCCGAAGCCGCGAGAGGGGTTCAAGTCCGGGCCCCGTGGATGAGCAAAAAAACTCCCCACCGAGGAGCGGGTCCCGCGCCCCGGCCGCGGGCGGTTCACGGGATCCGCGAATGATAGCGGGCCACCTTGAGGCCCGGGACCCAGCCTCCCCGGCCCTCCGCATCGACCACCCGGACCCACCCGTTGCGTGACTGCTCGACACGGACCTCGGTGCCATCGGCGAAGTTCACCGACACGTCGGATTCGTCGAGCGGACCGTAGCGGGCGGGCACAGGATTGCCGGCGATGGCCGCGTTGGGCCCCCGGAGCATCAAGACCCACGAGGCCGACCAGCCCCCGAGGACGAGGAAGGCGACCGCGCCCAGCAATCCTCGCACTCCGGAACCCGAACTCGCGCGCTCGGGTTTGATCCGGATGAAGATCTGCCAACCGCTCCAGGCCCAGACGAGCACGATCGACGCGACCGCCCACTCGTCCAAGGTCCACCAGGTCAGTCCACGTTTCCAGAGCGGCGCCTCCGGCTGCCCCAAGCGGCGGCGGATCAACTCCAGATTGTGCCGAAGCGCCGGATCCCGCGGTGTGATCCACTGCGCCTGACGCCAGGCCGCCAGGGCCCGTCCCAGCTCTCCCTGACGGAAACGGGCATTGCCCAGGTTGTAGAGGACGCCCACTCCGCCCGGTGCGCCGTTGAGCGCCCGCTCGAAACCCGCGGCGGACTCGTCATACCGCCCCTGCTCATAGGCCTTGCGGGCCTGGTCGAATTCCGAGGCGGCCCGGACCGACAGGGCGAAGAAGGCCGCCAGCAGCGCCAGCAACGCTCTCAGGCAGAGGCCGCGGATCGACCGAACCGGATCGGCTCCATTCATCGACGACCTCCTTCCAGCGCCTTCAACGCCTCCACGACCGCATCGGCCTGCCGCTGCAGCTGGGACAGCTCTGCGGCCTCGGCAGCCGGGGCGAATTTGGCCGCATCGACGGCGGCGAAGAGCCTGCGCAGCGACTCGGCGGTCTCGGCGTCCAGGCCGCGAGGCACCAGGCCCTCGTCGATGATCTGCGCGGTGAGGGCGTCACCCGAAGCCAACCCGAGCGAGACCGCGCACTGGACCCGCAGGAGACCGTCGAGGGCGGCGAAGAACTCGCGGGAGCGGGACTCTCCGGCCGCGGCCCCGAGAGCCGCTTGATGCGAGGCGACCAGTTCGCGCATGCGCGACGCCTGGGATGGTTGATGACGCAGTGAGCGACGCTCTCGCCACCGCTTCCACCCCTCGATCCCGCCAAGGGTCGCCACCGGCAGCAAGGCCAGGGCCAGCCAGATCGGGTGGCGATCCCATGGAAGCAGGGTGGGAACCCGCCGCCCGCCCCTCAGGGAGAGGGACATCAGGTCTTCCCGATGATCGGCGGGACGGGAAGCCTCAGGGGCGGCCACGGGCGTCGCCGGCATGGCGGCCCCGCCGGGTTCGGGCCGGACCGTCACCGCGATCGGCCGGGGTGTGACGGTGGAGTAGCGCCCCGTCTCGGGATCGAAAAAGGAATAGGGTTCGAAGGTCAGGAAACGGATCGACGGCGAATCGAGGACCACCATCGACTCGAAGGTCTTGGTCCCGGAAAGGCCCAGCGGGTCTTCCGAGGCGAAGCCATTGGTCCCCGGGTAGGTCTTCAGACCCTCGACAGCCACCAGGCGGGGCGTGGGGACGGAATTGAAACTGCCCGTCCCGTAGACCGCCCATTTGACCGTGATCGCCTCCCCCGCGGCGATGTTGGTCCGAGAGACGGAGGTCTTCACGGAGAACCGGCCGATCGCCCCGGCGAACCCCGCCGGACGCCCCTCGGTCGGCAGGGGCTTGACCCGGATCCGGCGGGCCGGTGCCTCGACCGTGCCGCGTTCCAATTCGGCGCCCCCCCCGAAGAAGTCGTCGAGAAGGCTGCGGGGACGCCGCCCACGGTTCACCTCCAGGACGTATTCCTGCGTGGCAGGACCGAGCGAGAGCACCCCTTCCTTGGTCGGCGTGGCCGTCTGACGGTAACTCAGCACGATGTAGGCCTGGCCGTCCCTGACGGTCTGGGTGTTGGACGGGGGCGTTTCCTGGCCGGTCACAAAGCCGTCGAAGTTCATCTTCGGCGGGGCGATCTGGTTGAGGTTGACCGAGGAATAGAGCTGGAGGTCGTACGGCAGCGTCTCGCCGACATAACACTCCTCGCGCGGGGTGACGATCTTCAGCGAGACCCGCTCTTTCTTGGGTTCCCTCGGGGTGACTCGACAGCTCACCGGCTGGGTCCGGAACGTTCCACTGCGGGTCACAACCGACAGGGCGGGCATGGTCAACTCTCCCTCGCCGCGGGTCTGCACCTGGAACTGGAAGACCACCTGGAACGACGAGACCCCGTTGACGATCTGGGTCATCTGGCGAGGTCCCAGGTATTGGATCGCCTGGACCAGGGGCAGGTTGGGAACCCTCGGCACCTCGGTGGGTTGCTCGCCCTCGAGAGTCACGTTGAGGCGGACGGTCTCGCCGGATTCGACGATCCACCGATCGAAAGTGGCGGTCGCCGAGGCGGCGGCCAAACGCCAGGCCAGCAGCAGGCCCCACCCGATGCATCGCAGCCAAACACCCAGGTTCACCATGCCTTCCTCCGGGTCGCCTGGCCGTTGCCTTCACCGAGATCGCCGGTGCCGCGTCGACGGAAAATCAGCGCCCTCTCGGAGCCCTTCTGCCCGTCCAGCACCTTCTCGGCTTCTCGGATGGTCATCAATTCCCCCTGCCGGGCGTCCTTGTCGGGTTCGCCGGCCTCGGTCCCCTCGCCTCCCTCGCCGCGACGGTCCCCCGACGACTGGCCGGGTTTGGCCCCGGTCGCCGACGGTTTGCCCTGCCGCCCCTCTCCGGGCTTCTTGCCGGGCTGGCCGCCGGGTTGATCCTGAGATTGGCCCTGCGATGAAGATCCATCCTTCGGATCGGGTTTGCGCTCCTGTCCGGATCCGGGGTTCTTCTGTGGATCCTGGGAAGGATCTCCGCTGGAGGGATCCTGGGATTTCTTGGATGGTTTGCCGTCCTTCGGATCGCCTTTCGATCCGGGCCGCGAATCCTGGGAGTCCTGTGAAGCTCCGTCCTTGGAGGACTGCCCCTGATCCTGCTGCCCCTGCTTCTGGTCCTTCTTGGACTCGTCGCCCTTGCCGCCGCCCTGCTGCGGAGGCGGTGTCGGCATGGTCTCGATGGCGCGCTTGGCGGCCTGGTAATTGGCCTGGGCCGCCGTGTCGCCGGGATTGAGCTTGAGAGCCGCGGTGTAACTCGAGAGCGCCTGCTGCCACTGTTCGCGTTTCTTGTCGGGGTCCTGCTCGGCCTCGCCGGCGCGGAACCGGGCATTACCCAGATTGTACCAACCCTGCTGCTGCAGATCGAGGTCAGGCGAGCGCAGCACCTGTTCGAACAACCCCGCCGCGCCGGCGAAATCGTCCATGCGGTAGGCGGCCGCCCCGGCGTTGAACCGGAGCCGGAAGTCCTCCGGATTCTCCTTGGCCAAGCGCTCGTACTCCTCGCGGGAAGCGGCGAATTCGCCTTTCCGGTACCGCTCCATGGCCTCCTCGGAAGCCGCCCGAGCCTGCGGGACAGGCCCCGCCAGCATGGAGATCAAGAGGGCGGCGGCCCCCGCCTGGACGACCGCCCCGTGGGGCAGTCGCCCGGCCGCCTTCGAGGCACCCGGCAACAGCAACTCGACCAGCAGCAGCACGATCCCAAGACCGAGGGGCCATTGGAATCGTTCGATCCGCGACCGCACGGTGGCCGAGGAGAAACGGACAGCCTCCATGGGCGCGATGCCCCTCTCGTACAGCGTGGCCATGGTCCGGGAAGACTGGAGCGGGAGGTAGAATCCGTGGGCCGCCTCGGCCAATCGTTGCAGCAGCGGTTCGTTGAGCATGGACTTGACCGGGTTGCCGTCGTCGTCCTTGAGGAAGATCGCGTTGCCGTAGGGATCGCTGGTCTTGAGGAGTTCGCCGCGCGGCGTGCCCACGCCCACCGTGAAGAGGCTGATGCCTGCGGTGGACAGGCGTCGGGCCGCCGACTCGGCGAGTTCCTCGTGGTCTTCGCCGTCGGTGATCAGGATGACCGCCTTGCGCGTGCCCGAATCGGCGCTGAAGGCCTGGATCGCCTCGTCGAGGGCGGCGGCCAACGCGGTGCCCTGCTCCGGGATGATGTCGGTATCGAGGGCGGCCACGTTCTGGCGGAAAGCCTCGCTGTCGAGGGCCAGGGGGCATTGGAGGAATGCCGAGCCTGCGAAGGCCACGAGCCCGATCCGGTCGGACTTGGCCACGGAAAGCAGATCGTAGCAGGCCAGCTTGGCCCGGGCCAACCGACTCGGCGCGGCGTCGGTCGCCATCATCGAGCGGGACACATCGACGCAGACCACGATGTCGCGACCGGTGGCCTGGGCCACCGCCTCTCCATAGCCCCACAAAGGACGCCCGAGCGAGAACAGCACGCAAGCCAACCCGGACGCCCAAAGCACCGCCTTGACCTGTTGGCGGCGCGCCGAAACCCCCACGATCAACTCGTCCCTGAGGCGGGAACGGATGAACAACCGCAGGGCGGAACTCTTGCGACGCCACGCCCAGGCCAAGAACAGGCCGATGAGCGGTGTGAGCACCGCCGCCAACTGCATCCACTGGGGTTCGGCAAATTCCATTCGCGATTCGCAGGATTGGTTCGTCCTAGGGCAGTCGACGCCACACCGTGTTTCCGACGATCAACTCGAGCAGCAGCAACGCCGCCCCCGGGGCGACGAACCACACCATCCACTCGGCGTAGAGCACATTCTGCTGGGTCTCGATCTCGGTCTTCTCCAACCGGTCGATCTCCTCGTAGATCGAACGCAGGGTCTTGGTGCTGTCGGCCCGAAAATATTTGCCTCCGGTGCGCTCGGCAATCCGGGTCAACGTGTCTTCATCGATGTCGACCGCCACCTGACGGTAGACCTTGCGGCCGAAGGCGTCGCGCCCCACCGGCATCGGGGCATTGCCACGGATGCCCACTCCGATGGTGTACACCTTGACCCCGAGCGACTGCGCCGCCTCCGCGGCCGTCAGGGGCGGCACGTTACCGGCGTTGTTCTGGCCGTCGGTGAGCAGGATCACGATCCGGCTCTTGGACTTCAGGTCCCGCAACCGGTTCACGGCGGCACTCAGGCCCGCACCGATGGCCGTCCCCTGCTCGCCCAGGACCTCCATCCGGTCGATGTGCCGGCGGAGAAAGTCGTGATCGAGGGTGGGCGGGGCCGCGATGTAGGCGTGGGAGGAGAACACCGCCAGGCCGATCCGGTCGTTCGGACGGTTCTCGATGAAGGCCTTGAGCGTGTCCTTGGCCACGGTGACGCGGTCCACCCGCTCCCCCTGCAACTCGAAGTCTTCGCTCAGCATGGATACCGACAAATCCAGCGCGACGGCGATGTCGATGCCGCTGGCCTTGCGCGGAGCCTTGCCCACGGCCCATTGAGGCCGGGCCATGCCCACGATCAGCAGCGCCACCCCCAGCCATCGGCCAGCCAACAGCAGGCGACTGGCGAGGGTGCGGTTCATCTGGAGGATGCCCTTCACCAGGGTGAGGCTGGAATAGACGAACACCGCCTCGCGGGCCGTGCGCCGACGCCACCATTCGAGGAGCGGCAGGGCCACCAGGGCCAACAACCACCAGGGCGACTCGAAGCGGAAGCTCATGGGCGGCCTTTCCCCCCGGATCCCACCCGCTTCCCGGCGTGGAGATCGACCCCTGTCTCATCGATCAGCCGGGAAGCCATCTGGTGCAACCGCTCGCATTCGGTGCGCCCCGGGTCTCCCTGGGCGAATTTCGCCCAATCGCACTGGGAGAGAAACTCCTCGAGCAAGGGCTTGAGCCCCGACTCGAGCACGGTGCTCTGCGGCAGGCTCGCCAGGAACTCCTCGGTGGTCTGGTCGGGCGCGTTCAGGCCGAAGCGCTCCTCCAGATACACCCGGACCACCTCCGAGAGACGGGTGCAGAAGCGCTCGGGCTGATCCACCCAGGCCCAGGCCTCCGAGAGGCGGGCCCGCGCCCGGGCGGCGGCCGATTCCCGGAATTCGGCCTGCTGGCGAGCCCGACGACGCAGGGCCCACCAGATCGCCCCCAACACCGCCAACACCAAGAGGATCAGCAGCAGTCGATGGAACCACGGCGTCACCGTGGGGATCTCGACCGGCCCACGGATGTCCTGGATCACCCCCGTCACGGGCATCGGTGGCCGAGCCTGGCCGGACAAAGCAGCGGAAGCCCCCTTGGGGGGACGGTTCGTGATCGCCGCCATGGCGGACATCGCCGTCGCCAGAGGCGCGGCCAGGAACCCGAGGTGCCGACCCGAAGCGAGGCATGGCTTCATCGGCGCCTCCGTTTCTGCCGTCCCTCGAAGAACGACACCAATTCCCCCATGTAGGCGTCTTCGGGCACCCCGGCGGCAGGCGTGAGGATCTTGAGATGATCCACCCGGGCACCCCGGAACAGCCGGTCCAATTCCTTCTGGGCCTTCCGGGCACGGGTCTCGAAGGCCTCGCGACGACGGACATCGGAGGTGTTGATCTCCACCACCTCGCCGGTCTCGGCATCCTGCAGCATCAGGCGCCCCACATCGGGCAAGGACTCTTCGCGCGGATCACCCACCTGGAGCGCGATGACATCGTGCCGACGCCCCACTTGGTTGAGGGTGTTCTGGGACAACCGGCCGAGGGTCTCCGAGTGCAGCACCTTGCGTTTGAGGTGGGCCCGCACTGCGGCTCTCCCGGGATTCGTCTCGCCCAGGAAATCGGAGATCACGACCACCACGGCGCGATGCGGCAGCACTTTGTTGAGAAAATCGAGGGCTCCGTTGGTGTTGGTGCCGGTGAACTCGGGCTTGAAGAACAGGACGTCGCGGACCACCCGCAGCACGTGGCGCCTGCCTTTGGCCGGCGCGATGAACTTCTCGACGGTCTCCGTGAAGAGGAGCAGGCCGACCTTGTCCTGGTTGCGGATGGCCGAGAAGGCCAGGACCGCGGCCAGTTCGGCCATCAGGGCGCGTTTGGATTGCTGGCCCGATCCGAAGCGCCCCGAACCGCTCAGGTCCACCACCAGCATCACCGTGAGTTCCCGCTCCTCGCGAAACTTCTTCACGAAGGGGTGGTTCATCCGCGCGGTCACGTTCCAATCGATGGTCCGGACCTCGTCACCGGGCTGGTATTCGCGGACTTCGTCGAAGTCCATCCCCTGCCCCTTGAAGGCCGAGTGGTATTGGCCGGCCAGGGTCTCGGCGACCAGTCGACGGGTGCGGATCTCGATCTGGCGGACCTTGCGGAGCAGTTCCGGCGGGACCCCGGATTCGGGTTCGGTCGCACCGGTGGCCGATCCGGCTTCTTCGGGCGCATCGGACCCAGAGATCCGCCGCACCATGCTCCGGACGCCCCGGACGGGTCTGGACCACCAGGAACTCATGCCTCCACACCTCGACAGACCTCCATCGGGGATTCAGGAACCTGGGATTGGGGGTGGCTATCGCCCATGGCGTGTCCGACACCGTAGTCCGCTCCCGGTTCAATCGGCAAGAAGCCCGATCAACCGTCCGCCACCTCGATCCCCGGCCGCGGGGGCTTCTTCCGCGAGTCGACACACGGGTGTCGCCGGGATTGACCGGAGGACGCTCCACCGCGAGTCTGGGTCTCTGCGCTGGCGGGGGTTCATCCAATCCGATCCCCGATCGTCGCCCCCGAGGGCTCCAGAAGTCCGCCGCGCTCATCCACTCCAGACAATGCTTTCCATCGGTCAATTGAAGATGTCCGTCGCCGGACGGGTCCTGTTTGAAAACGCCTCCCTCCAGGTCAATTACGGAGACCGGGTGGCGCTGGTCGGCCCCAATGGCGCGGGCAAATCCACGCTCTTCTCCATCATCCTCGGCCGCCGGACTCCCGACGAGGGCAGCGTCGAGCGCGATCCCTGGACCATGGTCGGCTACCTGCCGCAGGAGGGAGAGGCCGTGGGCGACGAGACCGTGCTCGAGGTAGCCACCGGGCGGGCCGGCGAACTGCCGCGCCTGGAGAAGCGCCTCAAGGAACTCGAGGCCGCGGGGTCCGTCGACAGCCCCGAGTACATGGAGACCCACGCGAAGTTCGACGCCCTCAACGACCCCCAGGTGGAGGCCAAGGCCAAGAAGATGCTCAAGGGCCTGGGCTACAAGGAGACCGACTTCGGACGCCTGGCCAAGGAGATGAGCGGCGGCTGGGTCATGCGAGCCCATCTCGCCCGGCTCCTGGTGATGGAGCCCGACCTGCTGCTCCTCGATGAGCCGACGAACCACCTCGACCTGCTGTCCCTGCTGTGGCTGCAGGAGTATCTGTCCCATTACCCCGGGGCGATCCTGCTCATCTCGCACGACCGCCAGTTCATGGACGAGATCATCACCCAGGTGCATGAGATCGCCGACCGCAAGCTCATCGCCTACACCGGCAACTACTCCGACTATCTGCAGCAACGGGAGGAGCGGTACGAGCAGCAGGTCTCCGCTTACAAGAACCAGCATAAGGAGATCCAGGCCCTCCAGGAATTCGCCGACCGGTTCCGCTCGGTGGCCTCGAAGGCCTCGCAGGCGATGTCGAAGCTCAAGCAGATCGAGCGGATGGAACTGATCGAGAAGCCCACGCCGCCGCGCAAGCCCTTCCGCATCCAGATCCCCCCGCCCCCGCGCGGCGGCCAACGGGCCATCTCGCTCGAGGGCATCCACTTCGCCTACGGATCCCACCCGGTCTATTCCGGGCTCGACCTGACCGTGGAGCGCGGCGAGCGGACGGTGCTGGTGGGCCCCAACGGGGCCGGCAAGTCCACGCTGCTCAAGATCATCGCCGGCGTGCTCGAGCCCCAGCAGGGCGTCCGCAACCTGGGGCACAACGCCAAGCTCGGCTACTTCAGCCAGCACCGGGCCGACAGCCTCGACCCCAACAAGAACGTGATCGAGGAAGTGCTGGCCAGCGCACCCGCCCTCCGCGAAGACGAGGCCCGCGCTGTGCTGGGCTCGTTCATGTTCCGCAAGGAGGAGATCTACAAGCCGACCACGGTCCTGAGCGGCGGCGAGAAGAGCCGGCTGAACCTCATCAAGTTCCTGGTCGATCCGCCGAACCTGCTGCTGATGGACGAGCCCACCACCCACCTCGACATCACCACGGTGGAATCCCTGACGATGGCGCTGGAGCGCTACGAGGGCACGCTCCTGTTCATCTCGCACGATGTGCACTTCATCCGCCGTCTGGCGACCAAGGTGCTGCACGTGAACCACGGCCGGGTGCTCCCCTATTCCGGAGGCTACGACTACTTCCTCGAGAAGATCGGGGCCGGGAATGATCCCCGTGCGGCCCTGACCACCGCGTGAGCCCCGAGGGCGCCCGCCCACAGGGTCGCGCCTGCATCCGCTCCATGCCCCCCTTCCTCGTTCGCCATTGGTTCGCACTCAGCCTGCCCTGCGCGGTGGGCATGGCTTGGGTCTGGCCGGACCTCGGATCGGCAGACGGACCGCTCAAGTCCGCGATCAGCACGAAGTTGGGCGTGGTGCTGATCTTCCTGGCCCAAGGACTGACCCTGCCCTCGGCCGCGCTGCGTCGGGGACTCTCCCGATGGAAGCTCCACCTGCTCATCCAGGCGTTCACCTTCCTGGTGTTTCCCGCGCTGGGCATCGTGATCGACCGGGTGGCCGGGGGATGGTTTCCGCCCGACCTGCGCCTGGGGTTCCTCTACCTGGCGGTATTGCCATCGACCATCACCTCCTCGGTGATCCTGACAAGCATCGCCGGCGGCAACACCGTCGGCGCGCTCTTCAATGCGGTCCTCTCGAGCCTGCTGGGGGTCTTTGCCACGCCGCTCTGGGTGGCGTGGCTGATGAAGGCCAGCGGCCGTCAGCAACCGCTCGGCCCGGTGATCGCGGAGATCGTGGCGCTGCTGCTGGTGCCGCTGGTGCTTGGACAACTGCTGCGCCCCCGGTGCGCAGACTGGGCCGACCGCCACAAGAAGAGCCTGGGAAATCTCTCGAGCGGCATCGTGCTCTTCATCGTCTACGCCGCCTTCTGCAACTCGGTGAAACAACGCCTCTGGACGCAGCACGGCCTCGAGGTGCTGCTGCCGGCGGCCGCCGGGATCGGGGTGCTGTTCGGAGCGGCCGTGCTGCTGACCGAGGTGCTGGCCCGGGCCCTGCGACTGGAGAGGCCGGACCTCATCGCCGCCCGGTGCTGCGCCCCGCAGAAGACCCTCGCCTCCGGGGTTCCGATGGCCAAGATCATCTTCGGCGCCCATCCGGGAATCGGTCTGATTCTATTGCCGGTGCTGCTCTACCATCCGCTGCAACTGCTCGTCTGCGGCGCGTTGGCCAGCCATTGGGGTCGTCGAAAGCCCGAGCAGGATCCGGATTCCCCGGGTGTCCCTGTCGGCGACCGCCCCCCCGAGATCAATAAGTGATCAACGATCGCACCTCGAACGGCCCGAGGCGTTCGCGACCGTTGAGGAAGGCGAGTTCGATCACGAAGCGGACCCCGACGACCTTGGCCCCCAGGCGACTCAGCAACTGGAGGGCGGCGGCGGCGGTCCCACCCGTGGCCAGGAGGTCGTCCACCAGGAGGATCCGCTCGCCGGACGCCACCGCATCGGTGTGCACGGCCACCGTGTTCGAGCCGTACTCCAGGTCGTAGCTCTGCTCGTGGGTGTCCCAAGGCAGCTTGCCCTTCTTGCGGACCGGCACGAACCCAGCACCCAACCGGTGGGCCGCCGCCGCGCCGAAGATGAACCCGCGCGCATCGATGCCCACGATCTTGTCCACCGACCCGGGGGCGATGTCGGCGAGGAGATGCTGGATGGTCGAGTCGAACAGGCGCCCGTTGGCCAGCACCGGGGTGATGTCCTTGAATTGGATCCCCGGCTTGGGGAAATCCGGCACGTTTCGGATCGATTGCTCCAGTTCGTCCAGCGAGGCCAAAGTCATCCGCGGTTTGTGGACCAAGGAACCCCGGACGTCAAAGCCCGTCCTGCCGATCCCGCCAATCCCAAGTCCCCGATCGAGGCCGAGCGGATCGATCCGCAGACCAGCACGGAGCCCCCCGGGATTGACCTCGGCTTCGACTGCGACACACTTCGGGGACATTCGATCCGTATGTTTTCCAAAGGCCAGAAAGTGGTGTGCATCAACGACGACTTCCCCCCGGAGGCCGCCGTGCTGTTCGCGGAACTCCCCAAGAAGGACCAGGTCTACACGGTCCGGGGCATGTACATCGGCCGGGGCAACTACTACCGGCACGACTCGGGCAAGAAGGACGGCGAGATCGGCCTGCTGCTCGAGGAGGTGCTCAACCCGCGCGATCCGGCCCTGAAGACCGGTCTCAACGGCGAACTGGGCTTCAACAGCGAACGCTTCGCCCCGCTGGAGACCGATCAGGAGAGCGCGACGGCCGAGGAGGAGGAGGAGTTCGCCCTGCCCACCTCGGCGGCCTGAGGGTCCCTTGGGCCGCGGGCTCCGGTCACGCGCCGATGGGGCCGAGGCCGATGAGCCGCAACACCGGCACCTCGGCCGCCTTGCTGGCCGCGAGGTCCACCTCGAATTCGGCCTGCCAGTCGTTGTGCCCTTCCGGGTCGACCAGCACCTGCATCACGCGCCAGGTCTTGCGGTCGTCCGAGGGCTTCACGTGGGTGTGCTTGGCGTTGCGGGCCTCGGGTTCCAGGCTGATCCGCTCATGGTCGGCGTAGTAGGGGTCGAGCGCGGTCTTCAGCCCCGCGGCGGTCCAACCCGACGGGGCGACTTGCCCGCCCGGGACCTCTCCGCCCGACTCCAGCGCCGCCGCGGCCTCCTCGAACTGGTCGAGCGCCAGGCACCGGATCCAGGGCAGCACGCGGGCGCGGATCATCGCCGTGAACTGCCGGGCATCCCGGGTGATGTCGCGCGCGGCCTCCTCGGCGCCCGGCGGCTTGGCCTCGGGCTTCGATTCGCGCGGGGCGGCCTGGGGATTCTTCAGCCGCTCCCACTCCTCGATCAGGCTTGAATCCACCTGGCGCAGCAGCGTGGCCAGGTAGGCCTCCATTTCCCGCAGGGCGTCGTTCTTGGCCGCCTCGGGCACCGTCTGGCGCAGCACCCGGTACACCGAGGTGAGGTGCCGCAGCAACAGCCCCTCGATGCGCTGGAGTTCGTAGGCCTTGATGTAGTCGGAGAACGAGTAGTACTGCTCGAACATCTCCCGGGCGATCGACTTGGGCCGGATGTTCTCCTGCCCCACCCAGGGATGCTTCTCGGCGAAGGCGTTGAAGGTGGAGTACACGAACTCCCGGCAGGGCTTGGGGTACTCGAGCTTCTCCAGTTCCTCCATCCGCTGGTCGTACTCCATGCCCTGGGCCTTGAGCTCGGCCACCTTCTCGCCCTTCAGGCGATCCAGCTGCCGGCGCAGGATCAGGTCGGGGTTCTCGAGGATCGACTCGACGAGCGTGAGGGCGTCGAGGGCGTATTCGGGCGACTCCCGGTCCAGCAACGGCAGCGTGTCGAGCAGGTACAGCGACAGCGTCTGGTTCATCGAGAAGTCCTCGGGCAGGTCCACATGGACCCGCACCCGCTTGCCCTCGCCCTTGGCCGAGAGGGTCACGATGCCGCGATCGACCAACGCCCGGAAGAGCTGCCAAGCCCGCTTGAAGTGGGCCTTCTTCTGGGTGGGGCCGTCGTGACAATCACGGATGAGCCGGCGCAACGCCCCGCAGCCGTCCACCGGCCGGCTGAGCACATTGAGGATCATGCCGTGCGAGACCTGGAACCGGGACACCAACCGCTCCGGAGCCGCCTGGATCAAGCGCTGGAAGGTCTGCCGGTCCCAGTGGGTGTAGTTCTTGTCCGGCGCCTGCCGCTTCACGAACTTCTTCCCGTCGCGCTTGGACTTCTCCTCGAGCTTGAGGTTCTCGACCACGTGTTCCGGGGCCTGCGCGACCACCCAACCGACCGAGTCGAACCCCTTGCGACCGGCCCGACCCGCGATCTGGTGGAAATCACGGGCGCCCAGGATCGCCGTCTTGTCGCCGCCATACTTGCACAGGCGCGTGAAGAGCACCGTGCGGATCGGCACGTTGATGCCCACGCCCAGCGTGTCGGTGCCGCAGATGACCTTGAGCAGGCCGCGCTGGGCCAACTGCTCCACCAGGATCCGGTAGCGCGGCAGGAGACCGGCATGGTGCAGGCCGATGCCCGCCCGCAGCCACCGCTTGATGTCCGGCCCATAGGGGCTGGAGAACTTCACACCCTCCAGCGCCGTGGCGATGGCGGCCTTCTCCTCGCGGGTGGCCGTGGCGAGGCTGGTGAAGTCCTGCGCGCTCTCGGCGGCGTCGGCCTGGGTGAAATGCACCACGTAGACCGGGCCCTTGCCCTCGCTGATGAGGGTCTCGACGGTCTGCGACAACGGCGTCTCGGCGTAGCTGAACTCCAGGGGGACCGGCCGGTTCACCGACTTCACGGTCACGCTCGGGAATCCGTTGAGCCGGGTCATCTCCTCCTCGAAGAAGCCCGTCTCACCCAGGGTGGCCGACATCAGCAGGAAGCGGCTCTTGGAGAGGGTCAACAACGGCACCTGCCAGGCCACGCCCCGTTCGCGGTCGGAGTAGTAGTGGAACTCGTCCACCACGACATCGCGCACGGCCGCCTCGGGCCCGTCGCGCAGGGCGATGTTGGCCAGGATCTCCGCCGTGCAGCAGAGGATCGGCGCGTCGTGGTTGATGGTGGCGTCGCCGGTGCTCAGGCCGACGTTGTCCGGGCCGAACTCGCGGCAGAGCGACAGCCACTTCTCGTTCACCAGCGCCTTGATCGGGCAGGTGTAGACCGACTTCCGCCCCTGGGCCAACGCCTTGAAGTGCAGCGCCGAGGCCACCAGGGATTTGCCGGATCCGGTGGGCGTGTTGAGGATGACGTTCTTCCCGGCATAAAGCTCGAGGATGGCCTCCTCCTGCGCCGGATAGAGCTCGACGCCCCGGGTCCGGGCGTAATCGAGGAACCGGTCCAGCAACCGGTCGTCGGTCGGCGCCTCCAGGCGGGGCAGGAAATCGTAGAGGGTGGCGCTCACAGGGGATGGCGAGCCTAGTGTCCTGAGTGAGAAATTCGCCACATAATGTTGCGCCAAGATTGATCTGGGGCGAGGCGTGACGAAGGAGCATCCCCTCGTGGGGCTGTGACTAAAGAGCCTTTCTGAAAACTCAGAGGGGTCCTGCGGCGAGGGAATTTGGCGGTGGCC
>CAYLTF010000054.1:0-4871 GCA_964386625.1 uncultured Akkermansia sp.
CAAGGGACAGGCTCTTTCCAAGGGGCAGACTCCCTCCCAGGGGCAGACTCCCTCCAAGGGACAGGCTCCCTCCAAGGGACAGGCTCCTTCCAAGGGACAGGCTCTTTCCAAGGGGCAGACTCCCTCCCAGGGGCAGACTCCCTCCCAGGGGCAGACTCCCTCCCAGGGACAGGCTCCTTCCAAGGGACAGACTCCAGGATTGACGGGGGCGAACCGGTGCCGACTGTGGGTGCCGTGGATCACAACACGGCCCGGGAACAGCTCGAAACCATTCGAACCCTCATGGAACGGGCATCGATCTACCGGCGCGCCTTGGCTCCGGTGATGACGTCGGTGGGGCTCATCGGGACCCTCGCCGGACTGGCTGCTCCCCACCTGATCCGGGACAACGCCCGCTCGTTTGCATTCTACTGGCTGGCCGTGGGCCTCGCCGGGGCCTCCACCGCCTTCTTGTTGATGCGCAGACAGGCCTTCGCCGCCGGCGAACCCTTCTGGACCCCGCCAGCCCGACGCGTCGCCTCGGCCTTGATGCCCGCCCTCTTCGCCGGAACGGCCGTGGTCGGGCCACTGGTGAACATCCACCAAGAAGGAGCCATGATCGCCGTGGCGCTGCCCCCGCTTTGGCTGGTGCTATATGGTTGCTCGGTGCACTCGGCCGGATTCTTCATGCCCCGAGGCATGCGTCTGTTCGGCTGGGGGTTCGTCATCGCAGGGTTGCTCAGCGCGTTGGCCGCGGCTAACCCCCATCAGATTGAACCGTCGATCCGGATGGCCCACGCCGTCATGACGGCCACCTTCGGCGGCGGGCACCTCGCTTACGGGCTCTACCTGCACTGGACGGAGAAGAAGAGAGCGGCGTGAACCCCGAACCGTTTCCCAACCTGGACCGGGTGATCCACGAAAAGGCCCGTCTCGCCATCGTTTCGGCCCTGTCGGCGACCCCCTCGCTCAGCTACACCGACTTGCGCAACCTGCTGGGCATGACCGACGGAAACCTGACCTCCCACCTCCGGATCCTCCAGGAGGCGGGCCTGGTGTCGCTGTCAAGGTCCGCCGGCGAAAACCGCCCGCAGACGACCTGCGTCCTCACCGAGGCCGGCCGATGCGCGTTCACCGAATATCTCGGCCACCTCGAGCAGATCGTCGCCCAGTTCAAGAAATCACCCACCAGCCCTTGATTCTTTTTGAACAGCCGGCACTGTCCATACTCAGACACTTTGTAACACAAAGTAACTATGAAGATCTTGAGAGCGGAGGCCATGGGGATGTGTTTCGGAGTCCGGGATGCCATCGGATTGGCCCAAGACCGGGCTTCAGCCGGCCCGGTGACCGTGCTGGGAGACCTGGTCCATAATGAAACCGTCCTGACCGACCTCCGCAACCAGGGGGTCCTGATCCGACAAGACGCCTCCGACATCCCCACCCGGGAGGTGCTCATCACGGCGCATGGGGCGTCGGATCGGCGCATCGAAGGGCTGCGTCGATTGGGGCTGACGGTGACCGAGGCCACCTGTCCCTTGGTCCACAGGGCCCATCAAGCGCTGAAGAAACTGGTCGCGGCCGGTTACCACCCGTTGGTGGTCGGGCAAGCAGGCCATGTGGAAGTCCGCGGCCTCACCGAAGACCACCCCGGATGCGAAGTGATCCTCAGCGAAGCCGAGGTCGATCGCCTGCCCGAGAGGCCTCGTTACGGGGTGGTCTCCCAGACGACCCAACCGGTGACCCGGGTCCGGGAGCTGGTCCAACGCCTCAGAGACAGATTCCCGGGATCGGAGATCCGATGGATCGACACGGTGTGCCAACCCACCAAAGATCGCCAAGAAGCCGCCGAGGCACTGGCCGGCCGATGCGACGTGGTTCTGGTCATCGGCGGCGCCCACAGCAACAACACTCGCCGATTGGTCGACACCTGCCGGAACCGGTGCGAACGGGTCCACTGGTTGCAAACAGCGGAAGATCTCGACCCCGCCTGGGTCCGGGAGACCGACACGGTGGGGATCACGGCGGGCACATCGACCCCCGACACGGTGATCGACGCGGTGGAATCGGCCTTGCGAAACCTGGCCGACCGCCGCAACCGGGCACAGACCGAGGCGGCCTGAGCCCCGTCACCCGCCCGATCGAGCGCTCTGGGCGAGGCTCGTCCGCACCGGACTCCGGCTCACCGGGCAAGCCCGCGCTTGCTTCCCCGGATGAATCCGACCAACTCCTGGAGTTCGGGGGTGGACGGGAACTCCGTCTCCAGTCGGGAGAGGGCGTTCTCCAGGGTCAGGCCCGAGCGGAAGAGGGTCTTGTAGGCCTTGGCGAGGCTGGAAATCGTCTCCGCCGAAAACCCCGCGCGCTCCAATCCGACCTTGTTGATGAACCGTGTCTCGGCCGGGTTCCCGTCGGCCATCATGTAGGGGGCGACATCCTGGACCAGCTTGGAACAACCGCCCACCATCGCATACCGGCCGATCCGGCAGAACTGGTGGACGGCCGCGAGCCCGGCGATGATGGCGTGGTCTTCCACGATCACATGCCCCGCGAGCGTGGCCAGGTTGGACATGATCACCCGATTGCCGATCTGGACATCATGGGCCAGGTGGGTGTTGGCCAGGAACAGATTGTCGGAGCCGACCCGGGTCGCATCGCCATCCGAAGTGGCGCTGTGGACCGTCGCATACTCGCGAAACACGTTCCTGTCCCCGATCTCCACCCGGGTGATGCCGCCCTTCCACTTGAGGTCCTGGGTCTTCATCCCCAGGCAGGCGAACGGATAGATCTCGTTGTCGCAACCGAGCGAAATGCACCCCTCGAGGACGACATGGCTGTGGAGTCGGCAACGGTCGCCCAGGACCACATGTTCACCGACCACACAGTAGGGGCCGATATGGCAACCCGCACCGATGCGGGCATTGGGGTGGACGATGGCGGTCGGGTGGATCATGGGCGGATGCGTTAAACCTCTTGCGGTGCCAGGCTCGATCACCTCAACGGTCCATCAGCATGAAAGTGACATCGGCCTCGCTGACCACCTCGCCGTCCACCGTGCACTTGCCCTTGGCCTTGCCGATCTTGCCCCGGGCCTTGGTCATCTCCACCTCGATCATCAGGACATCGCCCGGACGGACCGGCTTGCGCCACTTCACGTCCTCGGCCGACATGAAGTAGGCCAGTTTTCCCGCGTTCTCGGCCTGCCGCATCATCAGGATGCCCGCGACCTGGGCCATCGCCTCGAGCTGAAGGACACCCGGCATGATCGGATGCCCCGGGAAATGCCCCTCGAAGAACGGCTCACCCATGGTGACGTTCTTCTGGGCCACGATCCGGGGGCCGTCGATCTTGGTCACCTTGTCCACCATGAGGAAGGGCGGCCGGTGCGGGAGGATCTGCATCACCTGCATGATGTCGAGCGTGGCGCCATCACGGACCAGGGTCTCGGTGGAGGTCGGGGAATTCACGGTGGGGGCGGCGACGGTCGAGGAATGGGAGGACTTGGCGGGTTTTGCGGAGACGGGTTTGGCCTCGGAGACCGGGGCCGGAGCAGGCGGAGGAGCGAAGGTCTGGGCGGCCTCGAGCGGGCGACGCATCTGGGCGAAGATCGCTTTGGCCAACTCCGTGTTGGCGTGATGGCTCGGGCGGGTGGCGATGACATGCCCGTGGATGGGGCGACCGATCAGCGCCAGGTCCCCGACGATGTCCAGCATCTTGTGCCGGACGAACTCCTCCGGGTACCGCAGCGGCTCGGTGGTCAGCACCGCATCGTCGCGGATGACGATGGCATTCTCGAGACTCCCTCCCTTGATGAGCCCGTTTTTGATCAGGAACTCGATCTCCTCATAGAAGCAGAAGGTGCGGGCGTGGCTCAGCTCCTTCTCCCAGCTGGCCGGAGTGATCTCGAGGGTGAAGAACTGGGTGAAACGACCGCCCTTGTCCGAGCTGGTGCAGGTGATCTTGAACCCCGAATGCGGGAACACCGCCATCTGGGAGCCACCGACATTCACCTCGATGGGCGCGGCGACCCGGTAGACCTCCAGCGGATCGGCCTGGGCCGCCCTGCCCGCCTCCTTGATCAGCCGGACGAATTCCCGGGAACTGCCGTCGGCGATCGGGGGCTCGTTGGCGTCCAACTCGATGACCGCGTTGTCGATGCCCGCACCGGCCAGGGCCGCCAGCACATGCTCGACCGTATGCACCTTGACGGGGCCCTTGCCGAGGGTGGTGGATCGTTGGGTGTCGACGACATGCTCGACCCGGGCCTCGATCTCGGGGGAGCCGTCGAGGTCGATCCGCCGGAATCGCAATCCGGTGTTGGGCGGGGCCGGCAGGAGGTTCATCGAGACCCGGTTTCCGCCATGGAGACCGATGCCGGCGAACGAGACCGACTGCTTGAGGGTGTGCTGGGTGGACGACACGGCCCGTTGTTCTAGCGAAGTGAAAAGCGCCAAGGCAATGCCCCTTTCCAGGGACGATGCCGACCGGGATCAACCGGGATCGACCCGGGCCGTCTCGTACTGATCCTGTTCGACCTGGAGGCGCATCCTGAGAGCGCTGAGGAATTTCCGGCCCTCGAGGGCGGTCTGGAAGCGACCGTCCACCCAACGACCCTCCGGCAACCGGAACCGTTCGATGAGCAGCGTCATCCTCTGGATCGACGCCACCACGCCGGCGAGGACATCGAAGCTCTTTCCCAACCGGGCCTCCACGCGGACCAGTTCATGCTCCTCGGTGTCGATCCACAAACGCCCCTGCAAATGGGCGAGGATCCGGTCGGCGAAGGCGCTGGCCCCGACCGCCCCCTTCGCGGATTCGGAGGGGCGGGCCGAGAACTCGAGCACGTGATTGGTCCGGCCGGCGATCACCTCGAACCCCACCCATCGGTAGTCGAA
>CAYLTF010000054.1:4971-22327 GCA_964386625.1 uncultured Akkermansia sp.
CCGGCACACATGGGCCTTGCCCTGATGGAGTTCCGGAGCGGACTTGAGACGGTCCACCATGGCGCGCACGACCTCCTCGGCCGACGGATCGGCTCCGACGGCGACCGGAGCCAAGGCTGTCGCCCAAGCCATCAGGACCATCACCCAGCACCTTGAACCCATGTCCCAAGGATTGGGGCATTTTCCCGCTTCCGCAATCGCCATGCCTCCGGCACCGGTGATCGAACCCGCTGGACGCGGACCCGGGTGCGCACCACCGTGGGGCAGATGCAACCGGCCGACATCACCGCCTTTCCAAACGAGTTGGCCATCCGCTGGGAGGATGGCCGGGAGGATTTCATCCCCCTGGAAAGCCTGAGGCGCTTCTGTCCCTGCGCCGCCTGTCTGGGCGAGACCGACATCTTCGGGACCACCTATCGCCCTCCCCAGAAACCCTATGCGGCCGAGTCGTTCCAACTCCGCCGGCTGCCCTGGGTCGGGAACTACGCAGTGCAACCGCTGTGGGGCGACGGCCACGCCACCGGGCTCTACACTTGGGAGTGGCTTCGCAGGATCGCCGACGCGGTGAAGTCGCCGGAGACCGAATCCGAATGACCCGAGCCTCCGTCCCGCTCATCGACCGATCCGTCGGGGTCGGCACCCGACCATGAGCGCGACCCCGGACCGTGCCCGGATCACCTTCCGGATGGAGCGGTGGCGCTCGATCTTCGGCGGGGTCATCGAGACGGCGGGCAACACCTTCCTGCTGCTGATCGCCACCCGGGTGTTCGCGCTCGGCCCCTGGGCCAAGGCGCTGATCGCCGCGGGAACCTCGGTCGGCCTGCTGATCTCCCCGCTGGTCGTCAACGGCGCGCGGAGTCTCGGCCTGGAACCCTCGAAGGCCGTGTCGTCGCTGCTCGGACTCGGAGCGATGGGTTGCCTGGGGGTGACGCTGTTTCCGCATCCGATGGTGTACACGGCCGGATGCGTGCTGGCGTTGCTCACCTCCACCTGCGCCATACCGCTGATGACGCAGATCTACCACGACAACTACCCCGCCGACCAACGGGGCAGGCTGTACTCCAGCGCCTTCATGGTGCGCATCGCCGCGGCCATGGTGTTCGCGTGGATCGGCGGACAGATCCTCAGCACGGGATCACCCGCATCCCAGGCCACCCTCCCGGTGATCGCGCCGGGCCGCTGGCGCTGGATGACCGGCCTCTTCGCCCTGGCCTACCTGGCCTCGGCCGTCGCGGTCCGCCGGATCCCGACCCGCCGCCTCGACAGCAGCGCCGCCATCCATCCGCTGCAGGGGCTTCGATTCGTCCGCGAGGACCCGGTGTTCCGCAACGCGCTCATGGCCTGGATGCTGATGGGGTTCGCCAACCTCGCGATGCTGCCGATCCGCGTCGAGTATCTGGGCAACCCGCGGTTCGGACTCGGGCTGAGCGCCGCCCAGATCGCCTGGCTCACCCTGGTGATCCCCAATGCCGCACGCTGGATCATGAGCCCGGTCTGGGGACGGCTTTTCGACCGGATGAATTTCTTCCGGCTCCGCGTGACCCTGAACGCGGGATTCGCCATCGGCATCGCCACGTTCTTCATGAGCGACACCCCGGTGGGATTGGTCGTCGGCGCGCTTTTCTACGGCATCTCCACCGCCGGCGGTGATGTGGCCTGGGGATTGTGGGTCACCAAGGTGGCTCCACCCGACCATGTGACCGACTACATGGCGGTGCACACCTTCACCACCGGCATCCGGGGCGTGCTCGCCCCTCTCTGCGCGTTCCAGGCGGTGCAGACGCTTTCGCCTGCGACCATGGGATGGATCGCGGCGGCGATGATCGTGGCCGCCTGCGGCCTGCTGATTCCCGAGATCCGCGCGGCCGATGCCCGAGGCCCGCAGGGAACGACCGGATGAGACCCCGCCGGCAGCCCGGTTCCGAGGATCCGCGCGCCAGGAGACCAAAAAACCCCGCTCCGGTCGCGGAGGCGGGGTTCGCTGAGGCCCGGGAGATCGCCGCCGGACCCGAGGCCGGCACCACGGATCCCGGAGACGCGGAGGGCTACTTCTTGGGTTCTTCCTTCTTGGCCTCGTCCTTCTTCTCGGCCGGCGGAACCACCCATCCGGTGTTGATGTCGAGACCGGGCAGGGCCTCTTGCAGCTTCTTGACGCCTTCAGGGGTCACCTGCGTCTGCCAGACATAGAGGTTGCGCAGGTGCTTGAGCCCCGTGAGCTTGGCCAGACCGGCATCGGTCACCTTGGTGCCATAGAGGTTCAGGTACACCAGGTTCTGGAGACCACGGATGTGGTCCAGGCCGGCGTCGGTGACCCCGGTCAATTCCAGACTGAGCGTCTGCAGGTGGGTCAGACCGGAGATCTGCTTCAGGCCCGCGTCAGTGATCTTGGTGTTGCCCAGACGCAATTCGACAAGGCTGTTGATCCCGGACACAGGGGCCAGGGTCGCATCGGTCACCTCGGAGCCCTTCAGTCGGAAATTGGCCTCCTTCCACGGCACTCCAATGGCGATCGGCCTCGCCTCGACGCCGGCCTTGGCGAGGGCGGCGACTCCCGCCGCCTCGGACGAGGGCGGCTGGAATTCCTTGGGCAATTGAGGCAAGGGCGGCACCGGGCGACCGGGCCGGGCGGGGTTCGCAGCCGAGGGGGCCGGAGCGGCGACAGCGGCCGCGAGCACCACCCCATCGGGCCACTTGGCACCCTCCTTCACCCACTCCTTGAGCTTCGCACGGAGGGGCTCGGCCAAGGGGCCGCCCTCGGGAGGCATCAACTCATCGTTGTCCTTGGACAGGAACACCCGATGGATGATCTCGCTCTTGTCCGGGTCTCCGGCGACCACCGCCGGCTTGTCGCTCTTGCCTCCCTTGAAGGCGGCCTCCTTGGAATCCAGCCGGTACTTGCCCTTCTGTTTCTCGGTGCCATGGCACTTCAGGCAGTGCTCGGTCAGGATCGGGGCGATGTCCTTGGAGAAATCGACGGCGGCCTGGGCGGCGAGCGCCGTGAGGCTTGCGGCAATGACGGTGGACGAGAGGATCTTCATGCGAACTCGGTTGACGAACGGTTTTGGTGAAGGCTTCACGAGACTTTCGGTCCAAACCGCGCCAAAGGGAATCCCAAAGACGCGCCACGACGCAGCGCGCCCCGACCGGCGGTCCCCGATTGTCGCCCGTCGCCAACCCGGAACGACCAGGCCGTCATTGCCGGGAGTCCGTCGCCATGGTTGTTTCGAGGCGTGAATGTCCATCACCTGGAGCTGTTCTACTATGTGGCGCGGCACGGCGGGATCATGGAGGCGGTCCGCAACATGCCTTATGGGATCCAGCAACCGGCCGTCAGCGGGCAACTGCTCCAACTGGAGTCGCACCTCGGGGTGAAGCTCTTCCGGAGGCGTCCGTTCGAGTTGTCTCCGGCCGGCGTCGAACTCTACGACTTCGTCCGCCCTTTCTTTGGCGGGCTCCAACCCTTGGAGGATCGACTGCGCAACCGCACCCGCCAGAACCTCAGGGTGGCGGCCCCGGTCCTTGCGCTGCGCGATCACCTGCCCCGGGTCCTTCAGGAAGTCCGGAAACGGTTTCCTGGGCTCCAACTCAGCCTCCGGGCGGGCCAACAACCCCAGGTGGAGGCCTGGTTGGAACGCCAGGAACTCGATTTCGCCATCACCCTGCTGGAAGGCCCGGGGGCCACGGGGCTCCAGCACCTGCAACTGCTCGAGTTGCCCATGGTCCTGCTCGTCCCGAGGTCGTCCCGCTTCAGGCAGGCTCGCGAGATCCTCGCGGCCCTCGCCGACGAAAGCCTCGACACGCCCCTGATCTCGGTCACCTCGACCGAATTGGCACCACGGCGTTTCCGGGAATTCCTCGAGGGCCGTTCGCTGGAATGGCCCTCCCGCGTCGAGGTCACCGACCTGGAACTGGTCGAGGTCTATGTCCGGAGCGGATTCGGCATCGGCCTGGGCCTGGCGATCCCGGGTGATCCTCCTCCGAAGGACCTCCGCGCGCTGCCGATCCCCGAGCTGGCCCCGCTATGTCTGGGCGCGGTCTGGCAGGGCGTCCCGAACGCGGTGATGAGCGCCTTGCTCGACGCTTTGCGCACCTATGTCGGGTCGATCACAGGCTCGCCGCCGAAGGGGGCGGACCATTGATCCGGGGCCCGGGCGGTGACACGGTTCCGGCGTGAGCCACCTGAAACTCGCACGCCAGGTCTTCGACATCGAATCGGCCGCGCTCCGCGCCGTGAGAGGCTCCCTCGATGAATCCTTCGACCGCGCCGTGGAGGCGATCTGCGCCACGCTGTCGGCCCGACGGAAGCTCGTCGTGCTGGGCATCGGCAAGTCGGGCAACATCGGCCGGAAGATCGCGGCCACCCTCAGCAGCACCGGATCCACCGCCGTGGTCCTCGACCCGGTGGACGCGTTGCACGGAGACCTGGGGCTGGTGCAGGACGGCGACCTCATCCTGGCGCTGAGCTATTCCGGCGAGTCCTCCGAGTGGAACGAACTGTTGCCGGCGCTGCGACGGTTCTCGGTCCAGATCATCGCCCTCACCGGCAATCCCCGGTCCACCCTGGGCCGGCACAGCGAGGTGATCCTGGATGTCCGGGTGCCCCGGGAGGCCTGTCCCTTCAACCTGGCCCCGACGGCCTCGACCACCGCGACCCTGGTCATGGGCGACGCCCTGGCCATCGCCGTGATGACCGCCCGCGGATTCAAGAAACAGGATTTCGCCAAGCGTCACCCCGCCGGCGCGATCGGGCGCGCCCTGCTCTACAAGGTCGGCGACATCATGCGTCGCGATCAGCGCAACGCCGTGGCCCGACAGGACCAGACCGTTCAGGACGGGCTGCTCACCATGACCCGGGCCAAGACCGGTTCGGTCAGCGTGGTCGACGGCAAGGGTCGCCTGGCCGGCGTGTTCACCGACGGCGACCTCCGCCGCCGACTCGCCGCCCACGAAGACATCCTCCAGCGCCCGCTCAAGGAGGTCATGACCCGCAACCCGATCACCATCCGCGACGACGCCCTGGCCGTGGATGCGCTGAGGATCTTCAACGACCGCAACATCGACGACCTGATCGTGGTCAACGCCCGCAAGGAACCGGTGGGACTGGTCGATTCCCAGGACCTGCCCAAGCTCAAGCTGATGTGACCGCCCGGAGTTCCGGCGATGTTTCCCCAACACCGCGCGTTTTCGGCATTCCCGCCGGGCCCCGCCGGCCCTAAGGTCGCCTCATGGTACACGTCGGCATCGGATACGATGTCCATGGTCTGGTCCCCGGTCGCAGGCTCGTCCTCGGGGGAGTCGAGATTCCGCACAGCAAGGGCCTCGAAGGGCACTCCGATGCGGATGCCCTCCTGCACGCCATCACCGACGCCATCCTCGGGGCGGTCGGCGAGGTCGATATCGGCCACCTCTTCCCCAACACCGACCCCGCCTGGAAGAACGCGCCAAGCCGGATCTTCCTCGAGGAGGCGGCCCGACGCGTCCAGGCCCGCGGGGGACGCATCGTCAACATCGACGCCACGCTCATCGCCGAGCGCCCGAAGATCTACCCTCACATCACGGCCATGAAGGCCCACATCGCCGAGGCGCTGGGCATCCCCGCCGGCAAGGTCGGGGTGAAGGCCACGACCAACGAGACCCTCGGCTTCGTCGGCCGCGAAGAGGGGATCGCCGCCATGGCGGTCGCCTCGGTCGATCTGCCCGAAACCGAATCCTGACACGACCATGGGAGCCAAGGCAGACATCGGGTGGACCACCCCGGGACCCGACGGGATCAAACGTCACGTCTATGCCCAGCATGTGGGCAGCCAGTGGAAATTCTTCGAACGCCCCAAGCGGCGGGGCTCGGACATCGAGTGGGTTCCGATGCCCGAACCTCCCCTGGAGGACTGGCTGGAACTGCTGGACGCCCTTCAACGGGGCTATGTGCGCCGCCGGTATCCGCCGGAGCACATCGAGGCCGTGCGCAAGCGCATCCGGGAACTCTTCCCCGAACATCGCCTGGATTGACCGGGCGCTGCTGAATGGCGGCTTTCCCGTTTGAATCGACCCGATTTCGCCGCAGAATGCCCCCATGAGCCGCCCGATCATCCTGGTGACGCCCAGCACCCACGCCGCCGGCGCGGAGTTCCCGGACCACTCGATCAGCGTGAGCAGCCGGTACCTGGAGGCGATTCTCGATGCCGGGGGGCTTCCGCTCGCCCTGCCACAGCTCACTCATCGCGGTCGCCTGGCCGATTACCTCGAACGCGTCGATGGCGTGCTGCTGACCGGCGGCGACGACATCCACCCCCGTCTCTATTGGCCCGAGGTCCCGGCTGAACTGGTCGAGCGCTGCGAGTTCCCCGAACCGGACCGGGACGTGATGGAACTGACTCTCCTGGATGAGTTGTTCCGGCGCCCCAGACCACTGCTGGCCATCTGCCGCGGACATCAGTTGGTCAATGTGGCCCTCGGCGGTTCGCTCTATGTCGATCTGCCCACCCAACGTCCGGGCGACATCCCCCATGCGCAGATGGACCGCCGCTTCGAGCCCGTGCACCCGGTCGAGATCACCCCGGGAAGCCAGGCGGCCGCCATCTATCGGACCCGGACTCTGGGCGTGAACAGCACCCACCACCAGGCCATCCACCGGCTGGCCGATCCCCTCAAGGCCACCTTGAGCGCGGCCGACGGCGTGATCGAGGGAACGGAGCTCCGCGAAGAGAGCCGAGGGCTGCTGCCCTGGTTCGCCTCGGTGCAATTCCACCCGGAACGACTGTATTCGGCCCACCCCGAACACGCCCGGATGTTCCGGGCCTTCGTGCAGGCCTGCACCCCGGACCGATGAACCATGAAACCTTCCCTGTGGCTCCTGTTTCTCGCGGCGGCATGGACGACAACCTGCGCCGACGCCCTTCGTCCACCGGAGCCCCGGTCGGCGGACTCCCCTCCCCCGTATGAGTACCGGCCCGGTTCCTTCGACGGGACCGGGAAGTGGTTCCTGGGCCGCGAGATCGCGCACTTCATGTCGCACCAGGGCGCCCCATGGTTGGAGCGCGAAGAACGGGAGACCGAGGAGGCACCCCAGCGGTTGGTCGAGGCCCTGGGCCTGAAGAGCGGAGACAGGGTCGGCGACGTCGGGGCGGGCAGCGGCTACCTGACCTGGCGCATGGCCCGGGCGGTCGGCCCCACCGGTCGCGTGTACGCGAACGACATCCAACCGGAGATGATCGCGATCCTGCGCACCAATCTCCAGGTGCGCGGCATCACGAACGTGGTGCCCGTGCTCGGCACCGCCACCGACCCGCGACTCCCGGCCAACGCGCTCGACCTGATCCTCCTGGTCGATGTTTATCACGAGTGCGACCACCCCTGGGAGATGACCCGGCGCATGACCGACGCGCTCAAACCCGGCGGGCGGTTGGTGTTCGTCGAGTACCGGGGCGAGGAACGGTGGATCCCCATCAAGCCGCTGCACAAGATGACCGCCGCCCAGGTGCGCAAAGAAATGTCGCTCCACCCGCGGTTGGCCTTCGTGGAGAATCGGACCAATCTTCCGCGGCAACACATCCTCGTGTTCAGAAAGACGGAGTCACCGTCAGGAAACCCGAACTGACGGTTGACGCACCTCCGGAGAACCGCCTAAGGTCGCGGCTCATTTCGGTGTTCCAGAGTAGCTCAATGGTAGAGCAATCGGCTGTTAACCGATGGGTTGAAGGTTCGAGCCCTTCCTCTGGAGCCACTTTTCCCCTCCTCGTTCCCTCTCCGTCTCCGTTTCCGCTCCTTCCTGTCGCCGCTCATCATGGCTAGGCAGCACCCGGGACGCCCCCATTGCAGGAATTGCCCGTGGACCGGAACCGGTCTCCGTGACACATTTCCTGCAGTCTTCCCCTCGCCATGAACACTCCCAGGACTCCTTGCCACGGCCCTCTCCGCAGCCGGCGAGAATGGCTGCGGGTGGGTGGCCTGGGGGCCTTCGGCTTGTCTCTGTCCCACCTCCTGGCTCCAGGACTGCGGGCCTTGGGAAACCAGACCTCGGCGGGGGCGGGTTCGCGCTTCGGGCAGGCCAAATCCTGCATCCTCATCTTCCTCGCCGGTGGACCTCCACAGCACGAGACGTTCGACCCGAAGCCGGATGCGCCCTCGGAGATCCGCGACACCTTCCGGTCGATCCCCACGCGGGTCCCCGGGACCCATTTCTGCGAGACCCTGCCCTACACCGCCAAGGTCGCCCATCGCCTCAGCATCATCCGCTCGATGACGACGGAGATCGACGCACACTCCACGAGCGGTGCGTTCATGCTGACGGGCTACGAACCGCAGACCAAGGCCGAGAACGTCCCGCCGGGACCGCAGGACTGGCCAAGCATCGCCTCGGTGGTCGGCATGCTCAAACCGAGCACGCGTTCTCCGATGTCGTCGGTGGTGCTGCCGGAACCGTTGGCCAATGACGGCAACATCCTGTGGCCCGGCCAGAACGGCGGGTTCATGGGTCCCGCCTGGCATCCGCTGTTGATGCGCTGCGACCCGACGCAGTTGCCCATGCAGATCGAGGGACTCAGCCCGCAACCCGGCGTGTCGGACCTCCGCCTCGAGGAACGGCGAAGCCTGCTGGAACAGTTCGATTCCCGGTTCCGGCAGGGCCTGGGCAGCGGCGCGGTCGCCTCCTGGGACCACTCGCACCAGAAGGCCTTCGAACTGCTGCACGCCGACGCCAGCCGCCGTGCCTTCGAACTGGAACGCGAGCCCGCCTCGGTCCGCGAGGCCTACGGGCCGCACAAGTTCGGTCAGAGTCTCCTGCTCGCCCGACGCCTGGTGGAGGCGGGCACCCGATTGGTCCAGGTCAACTGGCCGCGCGAAGGCAAGGCCGAGGTCGCCGGAAGCCCCCTCTGGGACACCCACGCCAGCAACGCGAGCCGCGTGCGTGACGTGCTCTGCCCGCAGTTCGACCGATCCTTCGCCATGCTCATCGAAGACCTGTCGAGCCGGGGCCTCCTCGACGAGACCCTGGTCGTGGCCATGGGCGAGTTCGGCCGGTCGCCGAAGATCAACGCCGTGGGTGGCCGCGACCACTGGGGCGCGTGTTTCTCCCTGGCCATGGCCGGCGCCGGAGTGCCTGGCGGGCAGCTCATCGGTTCGAGCGATCGCATCGGGGGGTATCCCGATTCACGCCCGGTCCGTCCGCGCGACCTCTCGGCCACCCTGTTCCACCTGCTCGGGATCTCGCCGAACGCGGAGTTCCTCGACCCGCTTGGCCGGCCTCGCCCGGTCACCGACGGCGGTGTCGCCCTGCGGGAGATCATCGGCACCTGACGGCACGGCTGGGCGGCTCCGCCCCGACCACGAATCGCTGGCCAAGTCCAGGCAACCGGCCTCCGCGACGACTCCTGATCCAGCTCCCGCTTCCGCTTCCGATCCGACCACCGGACCTGGTCGGACTGCACCCCCGAATCCACGCGCGACCCGGTGACGATGGACCGCGGCGGCAAACGCTCGGGAGGGCAGCAGGAACAACCGTTTGCCGAGGGTGGCCGCGTCCTTGGCGATCTCGTGCCGCCGATGCCGGATCCACCGCAACAAGCGGTCCCGATCATCGCCCGACATCGCATCGCGGCGACCATCGCGCACGAATTCCTGGAGCAGGAACAGGTCGTGATGCTCTCCCAGCCGCTCACCGAGACGATCCAACCCCCAGGCCCAACCCGCGAGAGAGGGAGACTCGGTCGGCCGCAGCAGCGCCAGTTGGTGCGCCAACCGCTTGGCATGCCGACGCCATCGGTGATGGTTCGCGGCGGAGGGGTTCGATTCGACCTGCCGCAACGCCCGCCGTCCGCGGCGGTAGCTCCGGCGGATGCCTGCATCGATCCGAGGCCAACCTGGGGGCGAGCCTCGTTGAGTCCTGAACTCCTTGGTCAACCCCCGGAGCCAACCCCGCACCGCCCGGGCGCCGCTGCGACGATGGAGCTCTCGGAGGCGATCCGCCGACTCCGACCTCAACCGACGGGACAACCCGGCCCAAGAACGGTTCGACATCGTAGTCCGGGACTCGCCTGCGATGAGGGACAGGCTCTGGATCCTCGCCCGGGCATCCCGGGCAGCCGCCAGCACCCGAGAGCACCGGTCGATGCGACGACGCCAACGACGGTGATGCTTCGCGCCCCCTTCGGGGCGAACCAGATCCAGGATCGCCCGCAGTCGTTTCAATTCCCGCCGCGCCTCATGGATCTCAGGATCCCCGGGACGACCATCCAGTCGATCACGGGCGCGCTGGGCGCGCTCGCGCAGCAGTCGGCGGAACGCCTGTTCCGCGGATTCCGTGGCTTGGAAGCAAAAGGCCATTTCCCATTCTCGGGGCGAGGGCCGAAACCGCCTCGTCAGAGACCTGCCGCATGCCAACCCGGGAGGAGTCTGCAGGGACGGACTCCAGCGGAACCTTCAACCCGATCCGAACGCCTCCCAACGACCACCGACGCTGAAGCCATACCCGAGCACAAGAAGATCCCGGGGGATCGAAGGCCGCCCCAGAAATCACCGAACGCCGGGCTTTCGTCGACACTTCGCCAGAACGAGCACACCTCCACCGACGGCCAGGAGACTCCAGGTCCGCGGTTCAGGGATGATCGAGCGAGGAGTCCCGCGGACCTCCCACTCGACGAGCCGCCCCGTGCCGCCGGCCTCGAGATCGGCAATGAAGAGCGTCCAAGATCCGTTCGGGTCGATGTTCCCCAACGGCGCGAGCGGGCTCGTCCGGGCCGAACTGTCGAGGCTCGCGGAGGGGTCGACACGCCGCCCATCCGGCTGCCAATGCCCGGTGAGCGGACCTTCGATGGCTCCTCCAAGCGCCACCTGGTACCGGTGGATGTCCCAGGCGGCGGCGTCGGACAGACTCACCTGGAACCCGGATTCGCTGTACCCGCTTGGGGACGCGAGGCTCCGCCCGACCCGATTCAGCAAGACCGAGAACGCCGACTCGGAACCGTCGGCCGTCTCATGCCGGAGGTAGGCGTAATAGTCTCCGTTGAAGGCCCCGAACCCGGTGCCCTCGATGACCAGACGAACGGTCAAGTCGTAGCCGGGGCGCGGATCCAGACCCGTGGCGACATGGTTTCGGGCGAGACCCGAGGGATCCAGGTCCGGGATGGCCAATTGAAGCGAACGCTCGCCAAAGGCGAATCCCGGCGCGGACTGGCCTTGCAGCCCAAGACCACCCACTCCCAACAACAACAGCGGTCGGATCAGGCGCATCAGTTCAGGCAATCTCATGAGGTTCAGGCAATGGAGGTTCATGGGAGCTTCTCGAGCCGGTAGAAACGCATCGCGCCGAGGCCGTCCGGATCACGGACCTCCAGTCGACCTTGATCGTCGGACCACACCGCTCCCACGGGTTTCCAGTCCTCGCCCACGCCGATCCGATTCGAGGCCATGATCAGGTACCGCTGCCCCGGGATCACCGAGAACCGCAGGCTCACTCCGACGGTCAACGGAATCACCTGGATGAGGCTCTGGGCCGGACCGACACGCCAGGCCTCACCGATCAGGTGAACCCGGGCGTCGGCGGTTTCAATGCCGTTGCCGGCGGTGTAGGTGAACGAATCGATCTGGGTATCGGGAAGCCCCGGTGCAGGCGTGTAGATGATCCACCCACGCTCCAGCACCAGGGAACCTCCCTGGGTGGAGCGGGCGTCGACCCGGGTGACCCGCAACACCCCGGCTCGGGCGAGATCGTTGCCGAGCAACTGCGCGACCGGGATCTTCAGGGGCTTGCCCGGAACGCGAGGCAGCGTGTCGTCGGACGTGATCACCTGGGTCTGGACCCAAAGGTCGAGCACCTGGCTTCTGGGGCTCGTGTTCCGAGCGGAATCCGTGGCGGTGGCGACAAGGCTCATCCGGCCATCCGGCAGATCCTGCTCGGGGCGCAAGGCCCAGAATCCGGATTCATCGGCACGGACGGAACCGATCTCGGTGCCACCGGAATACACCCGGACCATCGACAACGGTTCGGCGCTCCCCGCCAGGGGTGGCCGCGGCAACGACACCCGGCCGGAAGGGGTGGACCAGACCGGAGGCTTCGGAGGATCCGTGTCACGCCGGGCGATGAACACCGGATCGACGATCACACCGTTGGTCGTCCAGTCGTCGTCGCCGCGCTCGCCATCGCGGTACACCAGGCGGAGCAAGTCCGACCGGCCGTCCCCATCGATGTCGATGAATCCACCCCCGGTCCGACCGTCCCAGTTGAATTCGTAGAATTCGGGCTCTGCGTCCGCCGGATTGCGCCGCCCGAATTTGTAGACGACATCGGAGAAGTTCGGTTGGTAGAGCACCAGGGTCACCACGATCGATCCGTCGGGCCGCGGCGTCGCTGTCCTGACAGAGAACTGCACGACCGGAGAGATCTCCGTCAATCCTTGGGGCGGTTGCCCCAGCTCCGAGGCTTGCCGAACCGTCAGATCCTGGATGCGGGCCGGCGAGTCGATCACGATTCCCAGGCCGTCGGCGGTGGGGTTTGAAGGCTCGTAATCGCCGATGATCAGCGTGGTGAAGTCCCGAGGCGGAGCCGATGCCCCGAGGCCGAAGTTCCTCATCGGGAAGGTGGCCACGGCGTTCTGGTAAGCGTCTTCGATCCCATCGCCGTTGAAATCGCCGACCACGCCCTCGACCTCGTCCGGGATGGCATCCCGGTCGGCGTCATAGATGACGGTGATGGCGTACACAGGGTTGGAGGCCGGGTCCGCCGGATCGGCGATCACCTGGATCCGGACGGTGGCCTGCGAACGGAACGTTTTGCTGAACTCCAATCGCAGCACAGAACCGTTGAGGGTCGCCTGGACGTTGTCCATGCCCACCAGCGCGAACTTCAGCGGCCGATCGAAGGGGTCGGTGAAGAGCCCGGACAAATCGACGTTGAACGGATTGCGGTCCGAGACCAGGAAGGTCAACCCATCCGGGGATGTAGGAACCGGAGGACCCGACGGTTTCGACGCATCCCCCGGGAGGCCGACCATCAACTCGTCCGTCGTCAAGTCGGTCGCGGTGTTGCCGTAGGCATCCTCGGCGATGGCTTCCACCGGGTAGACGCCGGAGACGAGACTGTGATCTGACGGAATCGCCAGGGTCCATCGACCGAACACCCGGTCGATGGCCACCGTCCCTTCGGCCGATCGATAAACACGCCCACCGACCGAGACGGTCAACCGTGTGGTCTCGCGTCCGTCCAGCGTGCCGCGCAGCACCGGGGTTCCGGTCGGAACCGATTGGAAGGTCACGGTGGGCACCGCCATGCCGACCCGTTGGATGATCATCTGCCAGGCGGTGCCTCGGGGGCTGGTTGCGCCGAACCCATTGATGGCCTCCGCCTCCAGCAGGTGTCCGCCATCCTTCATCGGATTCGCCGGCGACAGGCTCCATCGCCCCTCGGAATCCGAGACGGTGGAACCCAGCCTGTCACCGCCCTCCCAGACGACGACCTGGACCAGGGGCGCGGCGGTGCCGAAGATCTCCGGGGTCGCGTCGGTGGTGACCGCCGGGCCTTGGATCACCGGAGCCTCGGGAGGCTGGTCCACGATCAACAGAGTCCACGGTTCGCTGAGAGACCCGAGATTGCCTGCACCATCCCGGGCCCGGGCTGTCACGACCTGCTGCCCTCTCTCCAGATCCAGTCCAGGAGTGAGACTCCATGCACCGCGCCCATCAGCCAATGCGGTGCCGACCACCGTCTGCCGGACGATCACCAGCACCGTGGCTCCGGGCTCAGCCGTTCCCTCGATCACCGGACGCGGTGTCGAGGCCACGGCCGGCGACCGGATGACCGGTGGCGTGGGAGAAGTGAGGTCGATGACCAGTCCGACCGGGTTGCTGGCGGGACTGGCATTGCCCGCCGCATCGATCGAGACGGCCCTCAACAGGTGGGACCCCTCTGGAATGGGCGAACCCGGGCGGAGGGTCCAGCCACCGGTGGCATCCACGGCTGCGATCCCGAGGAACCCACCGTTGATCTCGACCCGGACTCGGCTGTTCGGTTCAGCCGAGCCGGAGATCGGCGGGAACTGATCCCGAGTGGGACTTTCCACCGCCAGTGTCGGGACCTGCGGGGCACGGGTATCGATCACCAAGGGCACGGGAGCACAAGGAGGGCTGGTCCGGTTGGAGCCGTCGGTCGAGGTCGCCGTCAGCGAATAGGATCCATCGGTCCAAGGTGAAGCGGGAACCATGCTCCAGATGCCCTGCGGGCTGGTCTGAGCCGATCCGACCCACCGGCCATCGGCGTAGACGTCCACCCGGGTTCCGGGTTGCGCCGTGCCGCCCAGGGAGGGATTCGGGGTCGCGGTCGGACTCACCGCCACCAAGGTCGGGATGTCGTTCACCGAGGCCAAAGCGACGGACACGGTCGCCGGTGCCGAGAGGAGTTCGCCGTCGGAGGCGGCGACCAGGAATCGGCGAATGGTGTCGTCGTCTGGGGCGGGTTCGTAGGTGAACGACGACAGGCTTCCCACGTCGATCCGCTGACCCACCGTCACTGGCGCCACGCCCACGCGCAACATGCCCGCCTCGGGCAGCGAAAGGACCTGGATGGCCTGAAGCGGCGTCCCTTCGATGTCCGAGTACCGGGCGCGGAAGAATCCCTCCGACAACGGCACCGCGGTGTCCTCGACGCCGGGGATCTGGATGTCGCCCAGGCTCGGTGCATCGTTGACCGGCCGGATCTGCAGGGTGACCTCGGTCTCGACCGATTCGAGGAAACCGTCCGAGACCTTGAAGGTGAAGCGGTCGGGGCCGTTCGCATCGGGAGACGGGCTGTAGAAGAACACGGGGCCCGAGCCTGAGAGAGTCCCTCGACCCGGAGGTGTCACGATCGCGAATGAGAGGGCCGTCGAGTCGGGGTCGTTTGCCGCGAGGGTGATCGCGAGGGCGGAATCCTCGTCGAGACTGCGGGATTGGACCAAGCCGATCGGACGATCGTTGACGCCTTCGATCCTCAGGGACCATGGAGCCCGGTTGGTGGCCGAACCGTCATCGACGGTGAGGTGGATGGCCTCAGTGACCGTCTCCCGGAGGGTGTCAACCGCCTCGGAATCCGGGGAGTAGGTCCAACCGCCGGTCGCCTGGGTGACGACCAGCGTGCCATACGGGCCCACGAGCGTGGAAAGACCCAGGCGCGGCGTCACTCCCTCGATCCCGAATCGCAGGACCGCTCCAGCATCGGCATCACGACCGACGAGCGACCCGGTGACCGGGGCGAACGCGTCAGGGTCGGAAGTGTCGCGCAACGTCCACTGGCCGGGCGCCTCGAGAATCGGAGCGTCGTTCGCTCCATTCCGGATGACCGTGTAGGTGCGGACCACCAAAGGACCGTCGCCATCGCTCACCGTGATCACGTACGCGTCGGTCGCCGACTCCGAGGACGTGCCGGCCTCGACCGCGGCGAGGTCCCGCACGTAGCTGAACGTGCCGGTCATCCGGTTCACGGTGAGGGTGCCGAAATCTCCGGTCTTGCGGACCGAGTCCCCATCCTGCTGTCCGCCTTGGATCCCGAAGGTCAGGGCATCGCCATCCGCATCCGCAGCGGAAAGCGACCCAGTGAGACCCGATTCGGTGACAGCCGTGGACAATGCCTGCTCGGTGATGTTTCCGGAGGGGATCGACGCCAGGCTCGGCG
The DNA here is from genome assembly GCA_964386625.1 of uncultured Akkermansia sp. Classification (GTDB taxonomy): domain Bacteria; phylum Verrucomicrobiota; class Verrucomicrobiia; order Limisphaerales; family UBA9464; genus SXXZ01. The sequence goes on from CAYLTF010000054.1 coordinate 20,606, forward strand.
GGTCGTCGGCGCCGGTCACGGTAACCGTGTAGGTCTGGGACACTGGATCCCCGTCGCCATCGCTGACGGTGACCACGAAGGTCTCGCTGACCGACTCGTTGGCATCCAGCGCCTCCACAGCAGCGACATTCTTGACGTATTCGAAGGCGCCGGTGGTCCGGTTGACTCGCAGTTGCCCAAAGGCCCCCTCCTTCGTGACCAGTGGCGCGGAGACAGCCCCTCCAACGATCCCATAGACGAGCACATCACCCTCGGGATCGATGCCGTAAAGGGTTCCGACAAGCCCGCTGTCGGTCGTGCTGGTCGACTGGTCGTCCTCGGCAATCGAGCCTCCTGGCACCGCGGCGAAGCTCGAACTATCGTCGGCGCCGGTGATGCGCACCAGGAAGTCGCGGCTCGTGGGCGGGCCATCTCCGTCGCTCACGGTCAGGGTGAAGGTCTCGGTGACCAACGCGCCAAAATCCAGCGCCTCGATCGTCAACGGGTTCTTGGTGAACGTGTAGGCTCCCGTGGCGGTGTTCAACGTCACCGTGCCGTAGGTGCCGGTCTTGCTCACCGTGCCGGTGGTTGAACCGATGCCAAACGTGCCACCCACGATTCCAAAGGTCAGGGTCTCGCCGTCCACATCGGCACCCAACAGCGTGCCACTCAGTCCGGTGTCGGTCGTCGAGGCCGATTGATCGACTTCAGCGACTTCTCCCTCCGGGATCACCGCCAGCGTCGGTGCGTCGTCGGCACCGGTCACCGTCACCGTGTAAGTGCGGGTCACCCATGGCCCGTCGCCGTCGCTCACCGTCACCGTGAAGGTGTCCGCGCCCGTCTCGCCGACGTCCAGGGCCTCGATGGTGGAGGCGCTCTTGGTGAAGGTGTAGGAGCCGCTCGACGTGTTCACCGTCAGCGTGCCGTAGGTGCCAGCCTTGCTCACCGTGCCCGCCGAAGCGCCGGTGCCAGCGGTTCCGCCGTCGATGCCGTAGGTCAGGGTTTCGACGTCCACGTCGGCGCCGAGCAGCGTGCCGGCCAGGCCCGCATCGGTCGTCGTGGCCGACTGGTCCACCTCGGCAATGGTGCCGGAGGTCACCGTGCCCAGGGTCGCCGGGTCATCCGCACCGGTCACCGAAACCGTGTAGGTCCACGCCACCGGCGTTCCATCGCCGTCGGCCACCGTCACCTGGAAGGTGTCCGTTCCACTCTCGCCCACGTCGAGGGCCTCGATGGCCGCGGTGTTCTTGGTGAAGGCATACGCGCCGGTCGACGGGGTCACCGTCAGCGTGCCGAAGGTTCCGGTCTTGATCACCGTGGGCCCCGAAACCGTCCCACCCAGGATCCCGTAGGTCAGGGTGTCGCCATCGGCATCCGTGCAGGCCAGGAGACCGCTCAAGCCGCCATCGACCGTCACCGCCAATTGATCCACTTCGGCGATCGTGCCCGGGGTCACCGGCGAAGGCGTCGGTGCGTCATCCGCACCGGTCACCGTCACCGTGTAGGTGCGGGTAACCCACGGGCCGTCGCCGTCACCCACCGTCATCGTGAAGGTGTCCGTGCCGGTCTCACCCACATCCAGCGCCTCGATGGCCGAGGTGTTCTTGCTGAAGGCGTACACACCGGTCGCCGTGGTCACCGTCAGCGTGCCGTAGGTGCCTGCTTTGCTCACCGTACCCGCTGTCGCACCGGTGCCCGGTGTGCCGCCGTCGATGCCATAGGTCAGCGTCTCGACGTCCACGT
>CAYLTF010000055.1:0-22283 GCA_964386625.1 uncultured Akkermansia sp.
TGCGGACCTTGCGGAGCATCTGGCGGATGATGATCTCGATGTGCTTGTCGTTGATGGTCACACCCTGGAGGCGGTAGACCTCCTGGATCTCGTTGACCAGGTGCTCCTGCAGCTCATGCGGACCGCAGACGTCGAGGATCTCGTGCGGGACGACAGGACCGTCGGTCAACTGCTGCCCCTTCTTCACGAAGTCGCCCTTGTACACGATGATGTGCTTGCCGATGGGGATGAGGTGTTCCTCTTCCACGCCGGTGTGCAAGTCCTTCACCAGCACGCAGCGCTTGCCGCGGATGGAGGCTCCGAAATCGACCACACCGTCGATCTTGGAGATCTCGGCGGCGTCCTTCGGGCGGCGGGCTTCGAACAACTCGGCCACGCGGGGCAGACCGCCCGTGATGTCCTTGGTCTTGGAGGCCTTTCGAGGCGTCTTGGCCAACAGCGAACCGGCACCGATCTCGTCGCCTTCGGAGACCACCAAGTGGGCGCCGGCAGGGATCGGGTACTGGGCCAGGGGCTCCCCGGACTTGGCGTCCTCGACGATGATCGTCGGGTGGAGGTCCTCCTTGTGCTCGATGATGACCATGTCCTCGGAGCCGGTGGTCTCGTCGACCTCCTGCTTCATGGTGACGCCCTCGATGATGTCGAGGAACTTCACCACGCCCGCCTTCTCCGAGATGATGGGCACGTTGTAGGCATCCCACTCGATGAACACGTCGCCCTTCTTGACCATGCCGCCATCCGGCACGGAAATGATGGAGCCGACCACGATGGAGTGGGTGTCGAGTTCCTTGCCGTCCGGAGCGAGCAGGCTGACCGTACCGTTCTTGTTGAGGACGATGTTGTTGCCGTCACCCAGCGACACGACACGCAGATCATTGTAGCGGACCTTCGCATCCTGCTTGGCCTTGATCTGGGGCTGCTTGTAGGTGCCGGTGGCGACGCCGCCGACGTGGAAGGTGCGCATCGTGAGCTGGGTGCCCGGCTCGCCGATGGACTGTGCGGCGATGATGCCGACCGCCTCGCCCTTCTTGACCAGCTTGCCCGTGCCGAGATGGCGACCGTAGCACTTGGCGCAGATGCCGATCTTGGTCTCGCAGGTCAACACCGAGCGGATCTTGACCTTCTCCAACCCGGAGCGGTCGATCGACTTGGCCTTGGCCTCGTCGAACTCCTCACCCGCGGCGATCAGGCGGTGCTTGAGGTCGGCGGGATCGTAGATGTCTTCGGCGGCGTACCGACCGACGATGCGCTCGCTGATCTTCACCACCTCTTCCTCGCCCTCGTAGATCGACTGGACGGAGATGCCGGCGCTGGTGCCGCAGTCTTCGTCGCGGATGATCACGTCCTGGGCCGCATCGACCAGCTTGCGGGTCATGTAGCCGGAGTCGGCGGTCTTGAGCGCGGTATCGGCCAGGCCCTTGCGGGCGCCGTGCGTCGAGATGAAGTACTCCAACACGGTCAGACCCTCGCGGAAGCTCGAAAGAATCGGCTTCTCGATGATCTCGCCGCTCGGCTTGGCCATGAGGCCGCGCAGACCCGCCAACTGACGGACCTGGGCCTTGTTGCCGCGGGCGCCGGAGTCGACCATCAGGCTGACCGGATTGTACTCCTTCTTGCCCTGGTTGGAATCCAGCGTCTTGAGCATCACCGAGCCGATCTGGTCGGTACAATGCGTCCAGATGTCGACGACCTTGTTGTACCGTTCCTGGTTGGTGATGACGCCCTTCTTGTGCTGCTTCTCGACCTCGCCGATCTGGTGGAGCGCTTCCTTGATTTCCTTCTGCTTCTCGGTCGGGACGATCATGTCGTCGATACCGATGGAGACGCCGGCTCGGGTCGCCTGCTCGAAGCCGATTTCCTTGAGCTTGTCGAGGGTCGTGACGGTCCGTTCGTGACCGACGGTCTTGTAGCAGTTGAGGATGAGGTCACCCAGCTTGCTCTTGCCCACCACGAAGTTGGCGAAACCGAGCTCCGGCGGCCAGATCTCCGAGAAGATGACGCGGCCGACGGTGGTTTCGATGACCGCGTCGGTGGCGTTGCCGTAGACGGTTTTCTTGCCGAAGTCCGGGTTCTTGAGCCGCACGCGGTCGTGGGTCTTCAAGGCACCGTCCATCTGGGCGAAGATGACCTCCTGCTTGGAACCGCAGAGGACCACGCGCTCGCCTTCCTTGCGGGCCTTGCGGGGCTCGGCGGTGAGGTAATAGCAACCCAGGGGAATGTCCTGGGTCGGGGTCATGATGGGCTTGCCGCTCGACGGGCTGAAGATGTTGAGCGGGGCCATCATGAGGAGGCGGGCCTCCAACTGGGCCTCGACCGACAGCGGCACGTGCACGGCCATCTGGTCGCCGTCGAAGTCCGCGTTGTACGCGGTACAGACCAACGGGTGGATCCGGATGGCCTCGCCCTCGATGAGGACCGGCTCGAAGGCCTGCACCGACAGACGATGCAGGGTCGGAGCGCGGTTGAGGAGCACCGGATGCCCACGGGTGACCTCTTCGAGGATGTCCCAGACCTCCTTGGTCTGACGCTCGATCATCTTCTTGGCCGAGCGGACCGTGTGGACGTAGCCGAGTTCCTTGAGGCGGCGGATGATGAAAGGCTCGAACAGCACCAACGCCATCTTCTTGGGAAGACCGCACTGGCTGAGCTTGAGCTCCGGACCGATGACGATGACGGAACGACCGGAGTAGTCGACGCGTTTGCCCAGCAGGTTCTGGCGGAAGCGACCCGACTTGCCCTTGAGCATGTCCGAGAGGGACTTGAGGGCCCGGTTGCCGGCGCCGGTGACGGCACGACCGTGGCGACCGTTGTCGAACAAGGCGTCGACCGCCTCCTGCAACATGCGCTTCTCGTTCCGGATGATGACCTCCGGAGTCTTGAGCTGAAGCAGGTTCTTGAGACGGTTGTTCCGGTTGATGACCCGGCGATACAGGTCGTTCAGGTCGGAAGTCGCGAAACGACCACCCTCGAGCGGCACCAACGGACGCAAGTCCGGGGGAATCACCGGCAGCACCGTGAGGATCATCCACTCCGGGCGCATCTGGGACTTCGAGAATCCCTGGAAGAGCTTGATGCGCTTGGCGATCTTCTTGCGGTTCTGCTTCGACTTGGTCTCCGTCATGGCGACCTGGAGTTCCTCCACGGTCTTCTCGAGCTGGAGATTGGCGAGGGCACCATGGACCGCCTCGGCACCCATCTTGGCCACGAACGCGTCGTTGCCATAGGTGGTGCGGGCTTCACGGTATTCATGCTCCGAGAGCAACTGGTGGACCTTCAGCGGGGTGCTGCCCGGATCGATCACCAGGTAGTCCTCGTAGTAGATCACGCGCTCCAGGTGCCGGGCCGTCATGTCGAGCATCAGGCCGATGCGGGACGGCATGCACTTGAAGAACCAGATGTGGGAGACGGGCACAGAAAGCTCGATGTGGCCCATGCGCTCGCGGCGGACGCGAGCCAGGGTCACCTCGACGCCGCAGCGGTCGCAGACCACGCCACGATGCTTGATGCGCTTGTACTTGCCGCAGGAGCACTCCCAGTCCTTGACCGGACCGAAGATGCGCTCGCAGAAAAGGCCACCCTTCTCCGGCTTGAACGTGCGGTAATTGATGGTCTCGGGGTTCTTGACCTCACCCTTCGACCAGGAGCGGATGGTCTCCGGCGACGCGACTTGGATCGCGACGTGGTCCACCAGGTTAACCTTGTCCAGGCCCAGCAACTCGCGGGCGGTATCCTTGGAGCTCAACATAGTTCGTATGCGTTCGGCAGATGATCGAAGGGATTAGACAAAGGCCGCCAAGGCATTCGGGGCGGTTTGAGGGGCGTCGGTGGGATTGGAGTAGCCCACTTTGACATCAAGACCCAGGGATTGCATCTCCTTGACCAAGACGTTGAAGGATTCGGGGACACCGGCCTCGAGCGAATTGTCGCCCTTGACGATGCTCTCGTAGATCCGGGTGCGGCCCTGGACGTCGTCGGACTTCACGGTCAGGAGTTCCTGCAGCATGAAGGCCGCGCCGTAGGCTTCCATCGCCCAGACTTCCATCTCGCCGAAGCGCTGGCCACCGTACTGCGCCTTGCCGCCCAGCGGTTGCTGGGTGACGAGCGAGTAGGGACCGACGGCACGGGCGTGGATCTTGTCGGCCACCAAGTGTCCGAGCTTGAGCATGTAGATGTAGCCCACGACGATCTCCTGGTCGAAGCGTTCGCCGGTGCGGCCGTCGTAGAGGTGCACCTTGCCGTGCTCGGGCAGCTTGGCCTCCTTGAGGTAGCCGCGGATTTCCTTCTCCTTGATGCCGTCGAAGACCGGGGTGGCGATCTTGATGCCCAGGAGTTTGCAGGCCCAACCCAAGTGGGTCTCGAGCAGCTGACCGACGTTCATGCGCGAAGGCACGCCCAGCGGGTTCAGCACGATCTCGACCGGGGTTCCGTCTTCGAGGAACGGCATGTCTTCCTCGGGAACGATCTTGGCGACGACACCCTTGTTGCCGTGGCGACCGGCCATCTTGTCACCGACCGACAGCTTGCGCTTGGAGGCGACATAGACCTTGACCTGCTTGACGATGCCCGAGTCGAGCTCCTCGCCCGCCTCGACGCGATCCATCTCTTCGTCGTGCTGGCTCTGCAGTTCGTCGAAGCGCTTTTTGAACTGGCTGATGATCTCGCTGATCTTGTTGCGGATCGGCGACGGATCGATCTCGATGCGATCGTAGACGTCGGCCAGCTTCTTGAGCAGCGTCTTGGTGATCTTGCGGTTGGCCGGGATGATGATCTCACCGGTCTCGCTGTTCAGCACGTCGAGCGGGATCTTCTCGCCGAGCAGGATGTTCGAAAGCGCCTCGGTCAGCTGATCGAGCAGCTCGGAACGGCGTTGCTTGAAGCCGTCCTCGATCTCCTTGGCCACCTTGCGGGGGGCGTCCTTGGGGTCCTTCTTGCCAGGAGCCTTGTCGCTGTCCTTCTTGGACGAGACCTTGACATCCATGACGATGCCATAGGTGCCCGAGGGGACCTTGAGCGAGGTGTCCTTCACGTCGGCGGCCTTCTCACCGAAGATGGCGCGCAGAAGGCGCTCCTCAGGAGCCAACTCGGTCTCCGACTTCGGCGTGATCTTGCCGACCAGGATGTCGCCCGGCTTCACCTCGGCACCGACGCGGATGACGCCGTCGAGGCCCAGGTTCTTGAGGGCTTCCTCGCCCAGGTTGGGGATGTCCCGGGTGATTTCCTCGGGCCCCAGCTTGGTGTCGCGGGCGACCACCTCGAACTCGTCGATGTGGATCGAGGTGAAGATGTCTTCCTTGACGATCTTCTCCGAGATCAGGATGGCGTCCTCGAAGTTGTAGCCGTTCCAGGGCATGAACGCGACGAGCACGTTGCGACCGAGGGCGATCTCGCCGCCCTGGGTGCACGGGCCGTCGGCCAAGACCTGGCCCTTCTTCACGGAGTCACCCTTGGCAACCAGGATCTTCTGGTTGATGCAGGTGGCCGCGTTGGAGCGCATGAACTTGCGGACCGGATAGATCCAGACGCCGTCTTCCGGGGCGTTCTTGAGCTTCTTCTTGCCCTCGGGGATCTTGCCGTCCTTGGTGATGATGATCTGGCTGCCGGTCACGCTGGCGACCTTGCCGGCATCTTCGGCGACGATCACCGCGCGGGAATCCTGAGCCACCCGACCCTCAAGACCCGTGGCCACCAGCGGGGCCTCGGTCACGAGCAGCGGCACGCCCTGGCGTTGCATGTTGGAGCCCATGAGCGCGCGGTTGGCGTCGTCGTGCTCCAAGAAGGGAATCAGGCCCGCAGCCACCGAAACGAGCTGCTTCGGGGAGACGTCCATGTAATCGACGCGGTCGGGCTCGACATCGATGAAGTCGCCCTTGCATCGGCAAGTCACGCGGTCGCCCACGAAATTGCCCTTGTCATCGAGCTGGGAATTCGCCTGGGCGATGATGAAGCCCTCTTCACGGTCGCCCGTGAGATAGTCGAGCTGGCCGGTCACGCGGCCCTTCTCGGCCTTGCGGTACGGGGTCTCGATGAAACCGAAGTCGTTGACCCGGGCATAGGTCGCCAAGGAGGCGATCAAGCCGATGTTCGGACCTTCAGGGGTCTCGATGGGGCAAATACGACCGTAGTGCGACGGATGGACGTCGCGGACCTCGAAGCCGGCGCGATCGCGGGAGAGACCCCCGGGCCCGAGGGCCGACAACCGGCGCTTGTGCGTCAGCTCGGCCAGCGGGTTGATCTGGTCCATGAACTGGCTCAACTGGCTGCGACCGAAGAAGTCGCGGACCACGGCCGACAGGGCCTTCGGGTTGATGAGCTTCTGGGGCGTCATCGTGTCGAGGCTCTGATCGAACAGCGTCATGCGCTCCTTCACCAGACGCTCGGTGCGGGCCAGGCCCACGCGGCACTGGTTGGCCAGCAACTCGCCCACGGTGCGGATACGGCGGCTGCCAAGGTGATCGATGTCGTCCACGCTTCCCTGGCCCTTCTTCAGGCGCAGCAGGTACTTGGTGGCCTCCAGAAGATCACGGCCACGAAGGATGCGATCCTCGCCGTTGTCCTTGAAGTTGAGCTTCTGGTTGATCTTGTAGCGACCGACACGACCGAGATCGTAGCGCTTGGCGTCGAAGAACAAGCGCTTGATCAACGCCTTGGCGTTGGCGGCGGTCGGGGGATCCCCAGGCCGGAGACGACGGTAGATGTCCTTGAGGGCCTCTTCAGCGTTCTTGGTGGGATCCTTCTTGAGGCACTTGATGATGATGCCGTCGTCCACCGAGGTGTCGACCACGCGGATCTTGGAGACACCGAGATCGGCGATCTGGCGCACGACCGCCTTGGAGAGCGGCTCGAAGGCGCGGGCCACCACGATGCCACGATCGACATCGAGGGCGTCCTCGACGAGCACGAGGTTCTGGATTTCCTCGATCTTCTCGGCCTCTTTGACCGTGACGTCCTTGATCGAATAGAACAGCTTCAGGATGTCGCCATCGCTGCCCAGCTTGTCGGGCGAAGTCTTCGGATCGGCGTCCAACTTGGCCTCCGCCAAGGTGAACAGGGCCCGGAAGAAGGTGGTCGTGAGGAACTTGCGGCGGCGCTTCTTGCGGTCGAGATAGACGTAGAGGAGGTCGCTGGTGTCGAACTGGGCTTCGTACCAGGATCCGCGATCGGGGATGATCCGGAAGCTGTGCAGCGTCTTGCCGTTGGGGTGCTGGGTCGTTTCGAAAGCCAGACCGGGAGAGCGGTGCAACTGGCTGACGATGACACGCTCGGCACCGTTGATCACGAAGGTGCCCTGGGGGGTCATGAGCGGGATTTCGCCCATGAACACCTTTTCTTCCTTGGTCCCCTTCTCTTCCTTCAGGAGGAAGGTGACATAGAGCGGCGCTCCAAAGGTCAGACCCTCCCGCAGACACTCCAGCCAGTCGATCTTCGGCTCCTGGATGTCGTAGGAATGGAAGTCCAGGACGGTTTTGCCATCGTAGCTTTCGATCGGAAAAACCTCGGTGAAGACCGCCTGCAACCCGAGATTCCGGCGTTTGGACGCGGACAGGTTGGACTGAAGGAACTCGCGATACGAATCGAGCTGGATCTCGATCAGGTTGGGGGGGGCGATGACTTCCTTGATCTTGCCGAAATTAATTCGCTCGGATTGTTTCGTTGCCATTGCGACCTCGTGACTCGGGGATTTCTGTGGCACCTGCCGTGGGACTGATTTCGCCGTAAAATGCAATACGACGAGATCCGGTGAAGGCTCTTTCGACTTCGCCGGAACTCGTCCTACTGAAACGCTATTTCAAGCCGTACAAAACGGGTGACCTATGCCTTTGGTTGACTGAAAACGGATCAGACTGACGCCACACCCCTGCTCGATTCCAACACGGGACCGTTGGGGGCCAGGCTGAATTCGTGATTCGGACCTGAAACCGCACCCAAGACCCACGGAACCACAGTTCGGTGGTGAAGAAAATAGAACCGTGCGCCGGGTGACCTCACGGTAACACCCGACGCACGGCTTGCAAAATTACTTCAGCTCAACCTTGCCACCAGCCTCTTCGATCTTCTTGGCGGCGGCATCGGCATCAGCCTTGTTGGCACCCTCGAGCAGCAGCTTCGGAGCGCCCTCGACCAGGGTCTTCGCCTCGGCCAGGCCCAGACCGGCCTTGACCTCGCGGACGACCTTGATCACACCGATCTTCTTGTCGGCGGGAACGGAAGCGAGCCACACATCGAAGGTGGTCTTGGCTTCAGCGGCCGGAGCCGCGGCACCACCGGCCGCAGGAGCGGCGGCGGCAACGGCCACCGGGGCGGCGGCGGTCACACCCCACTTGGTCTCGAGCGCCTTCACGAGTTCGGCGGCCTCGAGAACGGTGAGCTTGCTCAGTTCTTCGACGATATTGTTGATGTCTGCCATGGTATTTGTCTTGTTTCGTCTCGTCGCCAGGGCGGCCGCCCCGAATTAGTCCACTGCCTGTGGACCGACGATTTACTGGTTTCGTTGGATTTCGGCCCGGGCACCATGCCCGGGCCAAAAGGGATGAAAAAATCGGAACCTTGGTCTGTTCAGACCCGTTAGGCCGACTTCTCGGAGTAGGCGCCGATGACCCGGGCCACCTGGGTTCCCGGGGTGTTGATGAGGGCCGCCAGCTTCTGGGCCGGAGCCTGCAGCAGGCCCAGGATCTTGCCCTGGATCTCCGGCAGCGGAGGCAGATCGGCGATGGCGCGAACCTCGTCGGCCGAGAGCGGCTTGTTGCCGAGGACACCAAACTGGAGCTTGGGCTTCTCGAACTCGGCCTGGAAGGTCTTGATGACCTTCGCCACGGCGGCGATGTCCTTGTTGCCGGTGACGGCGGCCAGCTGGCCGGAGAGCATGCCCGACAAGTCGGCCAGACCGGCTTCCTTGGCGGCGATGCTGAAAATGGTGTTCTTCACCACGTGAACCTCGCCACCGGCCTTGATCAGGCGCTTGCGGAGTTCCGTGAACTTCTGGACGGTCAAACCCTTGTAGTCGACGACCAGGAAGAACGGCGAGGCGTTGAGGCGGGCCACATATTCCGCCGAGATGAGCTTCTTTTCTGCGCGCATGGTAGGATGCAGTAAGGGAAGTTGAGTTTAGGCGGAGGCGAATTCCTTGAGTTCCACGGCCACCGGGGGGCTCATGGTCAGCGACAGCGTGACGCTGCGGACGTAGACACCCTTGACGCTGGAAGGACGGGCGCGGTAGACCGCCTCGACGACCGTGCGGGCGTTCTCGGCGATCTGCTGGGCGGTGAAGCTGGCCTTGCCCACGGGAACGTGGATGTTGCCAGCCTTGTCGACCTTGAACTCGACGCGGCCCGCCTTGACTTCGCGGACTGCCTTGCCGGTGTCGTCGGTGACGGTTCCGGTCTTCGGGTTCGGCATGAGGCCGCGGGGTCCGAGCACCTTGCCGAGCTTGCGGACCTCGGTCATGGCCTCGGGCGTCGCAATGGCGACATCGAAATCGGTCCAGCCCTCGACGCACTTCTTGATCATGTCCTCGAAGCCGACATGCTCGGCACCGGCGGCACGGGCGGCCTCGGCCGGGGCGCCCGGCTTGGTGAACACGAGCACACGGACCGTCTTGCCGGCGCCATGGGGCAGCGGGGTGGTACCGCGGACCATCTGGTCGGACTGCTTCGGGTCGACGCCAAGACGGAAAGCCAGATCAACGGTCTCGTTGAACTTGGCTTTGGGGAACTTGGTGAGGACCTCAACGGCGGAGCTGAGGGGGTAGGCCTTGTTGGAGTCCACCAGGGACAGGGCCTTTTTGTAGCGTTTGCTGGGCATTTTGGTTGCGGTTCCTGCGGACCGAAGTCCTCCCGCGTTGATGTTGGACTCGGAGGCGAAACCGATTTCGCCGTCCAAGGAGCGGTCTGTCTATCGGAAAAGACCCCTGCCCGTCAAAAGAATTTCCGCGCCAAACGCATCTTTCTTTTCCATGATGTTCGCATGGAGTGGCTGGCTGCCGGGGGATTGATCTGGATCGAGGGGCGTTTCCTGGGGATCGAGTGGCATGTCTGGAAAGTGGTGGGCTGGATCGGCAACGCGGTCTTCTTCAGCCGTTTTCTCGTCCAGTGGTACGCCACGGAGCGCCAGAAGAAGGTGGTGGTACCACAGGCCTTCTGGTGGCTGAGCCTCACCGGATCGCTCATCCTGCTGAGCTACGCCCTTTACCGGCGCGACAGCGTCTTCATCGCCGGCCAGGCCTTTTCCTGGGTGCCCTACTTGCGCAACCTTTGGATCCACCGAAAGAACAAGTCGGCCCGGCGCGTCTGCCCTGCCTGCAATCGAGTCAGCCCGGCCGATTACCGGCATTGCCCGGGCTGTGGCGGCCCTCTGGCGGATCTTGGCCCGGCGATTTAGGCCCCGGCGATCGAGGCACGGCCCAAGGCACCCCCGTTTCAATCCTTGCCCAGTGCGGACGCCGAATCGCAGGGGACCGTGATCGAGGCCGTCGAAGCGACCTCCGGAGATTCCGGATACTCGAAGACCTTCCCCTCGAAATTCCGCAGGATCACCTTGTGGGCCGATTTGCGCAGGATGTAGCCCGGATTGACCGGGATCTTGCCACCACCGCCCGGGGCATCGATGACGTACTGCGGGACCGCATACCCTGTGGTGTGCCCCCGCAAGGCATCCATGATCTCGAGTCCTCGGGATACAGTGGATCGCAGGTGAGAACTGCCGGCGATGAGGTCGCACTGATAGATGTAGTAAGGGCGAACCCGGCACATCAGGAGCTTCTGGACCAGCGCCTTCATCACGATCGGATCGTCGTTGACGTGACGGAGCAGCACCGACTGGTTGCCCAACGGGATGCCCGCATCGGCCAAACGCCCCAACGCCTCCCGGACCTCGGTGGTGAGTTCCCGCGGGTGGTTGGTGTGGACACTGACGAAGAGCGGGTGGAATTGCCGCAACATGGCGCACAGTTCCGGGGTGATCCGCTGCGGGAGGAAAATGGGCACACGGCTGCCGATCCGCAGGAATTCGATGTGGGGGATGGCCCGCAGGCGCCCGAGCAGGTACTCCAGCTTCTCGTCATTGAAGAGCAGCGGATCGCCGCCACTGAGCAGCACGTCGCGGATCTCGGGATGCTCGGCGATGTAGGCGATCTGCCGGTCGAACTCGGGGTGGAAGTCGTAGCCGCTGGCGTTGCTCACCAAGCGGGACCGGGTGCAGTACCGGCAGTAGGCCGCGCATCGATCGGTGACCAGGAACAGCACCCGGTCTGGATAACGATGGACCAATCCGGGGACGGGGGAATGGGAATCCTCACCCACGGGATCCAGGGTCTCCCACGGAGCGGTGGCCGTCTCCTCCAGGCGAGGAATCACCTGGCGGCGGATGGGACACAACTCATCGGAGGCGTCGAGCAGGTTGAAGAAGTACGGCGTGATGGCCATGGCCAGCTTGGACTCGCCGGCCAGCAGCACCCCTGCCCGCTCTTCACGGGTCATGCCCGGGAGCAATTGCTCAAGCTGGCCGATACGGGTGACCCGATGCTTCAGCTGCCACTTCCAGTCGTTCCAATCGGTGTCGGAAACCGACTCCCAACTCCCCTTGCCCGCAGGCCGGAAAACCTTCAAGGCGTTCAATCGTTCCTGATTTTCAGAAGATTCTTCCTGGGGCGGGAGGTGCGACTCCATGTGCGCGGCAAGCTAGGAGGGGTCTTGGGAGAGTCAAGGGCTCGAATGGGAGCCGAGCGTGAGCCGCTCGCCGGCCCGGAGCCGGCGGAAGCCCTGCCCCAAGGACCGGCATGCCGCCTCGAATGCGTCGGGCGAGGCGGTGTTGAATCCGAACATCTCGTAGTGGCATGGGACGACGGTCCGCATCCCCGATCGGTGAGCCAGATCCGCGGCCTCCCTTCCCCAGAGATTGCCTGCGACACGACGCTCGGGCGAACGACCGTTGATGGGCAGGAACGCCAGGTCGATCCGTGCCTGACGCAGATGGTCTTCCATGCCGGGAAACAGGACGGTGTCTCCTGAATGGTAAAGGGTCCAGGCACCCACATGGATGATGAATCCCAGGCAGGTCAAACGCCCGAGCGCGTCGCAGTCCAGGGATTCATGCGCCGCCGGCACGGCTTCGATTCGGAATGGCCCAACGACCGTCTCCGAAGACGTTCCGGGACACGGAGAACGCCCCGGACTCGCCGCATCCAACCCGATCAGGCGATCGTTGGTCAGGCCCGATCGATCGGCCGCGAGACTTCGAATGGCCTCAGGAAAGACCAACTGCAGCCCCGGATTGGAACGCACCAACGGTTGGAGCGTCTCCGGGTCGAGGTGATCGGTGTGGGCATGGCTGGCCGTGACGGCCTGGATGCCGGTGAGCCGTGCGGGATCGATCACGCGCTCGGTCATGCGCACATGCGGCTTGTCGGTGCCGGCGTATTTGCGCGTCAGGGAGTCCGAAAGGTAGGGATCGAGCAACAGACGATGTCCGTGCCACTGCAGCAGAAAACCACTCTGCCCGAGCCACCACGCATGGAGCGATTCCGGCGCGAGCTCCCCCGCCCGGTCGAGATCGGTCAGGAAAGCCTCGTCCTGCTGGATCGGGCGGATCATCGGGAGGATCAAAGGCTCCGACGCACCTGCGCGACTCCGGCGCACATCGCCTGCAGCTTGCGCCGGGCCGCCCAGCGGGCCGTCTGGCTGAGTCCGCAGTCGGGGGCCAGCACGAGCCGATCGGCTGGCACGTGCTCTAGGCACCGCCGGACGCGCGCAGCGATGTCGTCGGGTGTCTCGATGTAATAGCTTTTCACGTCCACGATGCCCACGGCCACATCGCGGCGACGCGCCACCTGTGCGATCAGCTCGAGTTCCGAGAACTCGCGACTGGCCATCTCCACGTGCATCTCATCGCAATGCATGTCGAGGAAGGCCGGGAACAGCGGCGCGACCTGCCTCGGCCCGATGGCCCGCGCCTTGTAGTTGCCGAAGCACAAGTGCATGCAGACCCGGGTCTTGCCGGTGATCGTCTCCACCGTGCGATTGAAGAGGTCCACGAACCGACGGACATCCTCGCGGTGTCCGTAGCAGCTCATCGACGGCTCATCGACGCTGATCTCGCGACAACCGGCGGCCACCAGGGCCTCGAGTTCCTGGCGCACCAGCGGCAACAAGGCCTCGGCCAGGGCCCAGCGGTCGGGGTAGCCCAGGTCGGCGTTGGGCGACAGTCGGCCCGACAAGGTGTACGGTCCCGGGATGGAGGCCTTGAGAGTCACGCGGGTCGGGACGTTCAAGTCGCGCGCGACGCTCTCGAGGCGACGGTACTCCTCCACCGCACCGAGGCCTCGGGGCGCCTGCAATCGGCCCACCACGGCATGACGCCCCCGCTGGTCGTGGGCGGGCGGGCCCCAGCGTCGGGGCGAGGCGGATTCCAGGTCGATGCCCTGGAGGTAGCCGTAGAAACTGAGGTTGAAATCGAGGCGGGTCTGCTCGCCGTCGGTGATGACATCCAGGCCGGCGGCCAACTGGTCCTTCACCGCACAGGTGACGGCGTCGGCTTGCAATTCGGCGCGATCGTCCGAACCGAAACGGTCCAGGTGCATCGAGGCGTGCTCCAGCCATGCCGGGAACGGATAGCTGCCGATGACCGAGGTTCGCAGAGGGCACTCATTCATGGGGATTCAGGCTTCAGTCGAAGATGACCGTCCGGTTGCCCGCGAGGAACACCCGGTCCTCGAAGACCAACCGGAGGGCCTGGGCCAGGGTGAACTGCTCGACATCGCGCCCGGCCCGGACCAGGTCCTCGGCGGCGTGGGTGTGGTCCACGGGAATCACCTGCTGAACCAGGATGGGGCCGGCATCCAGATCGTCCGTCACCAGGTGGGCCGTGGCCCCGATGACCTTCACCCCCCGCTGGAAAGCCTGATGGTAGGGTTTGGCCCCGATGAAGGCCGGCAGAAAGGAGTGATGGATGTTGATGATCCGCGACGGGTATCGGCGCACGAATTCGGGCGACAGCACCCGCATGTACTTGGCGAGGACCAGGAACTCCGGATCGATGCCATCGAGGATCCGCTGCACGGAAGCCTCGTGGGACGCACGGTCTTCACCCTCGGAGGGCACATGGTGGAAGGGCACCCCGAACTTGCGGACCAGGTCGCCCAACACCGCATGGTTGCTGATCACGGCC
This sequence comes from uncultured Akkermansia sp., assembly GCA_964386625.1. Lineage (GTDB taxonomy): Bacteria > Verrucomicrobiota > Verrucomicrobiia > Limisphaerales > UBA9464 > SXXZ01. The sequence continues at coordinate 14,158 of CAYLTF010000055.1, forward strand.
TCGATCCGGGCGTGGATCCCTCCGAACTGGTGTCGGATCAGCAGGTCTCCCAGGCAGTGGTGCTCGCGCGAAGCCAGCACCACGATGCGCTTGGGGACCGGTTGGGCCAGGCGCACCTGCGCCCCTGCAGGCAAGGCGGCCAGCGTCTCCGCCACGAGCGCCGGCCCGATGGCGGAGTCGTCCGGGCCATCGAACTCGGTGCGCATGAAGAAGCGCCCCGAGGCGGTGTCCACGAATTCCTGGTTGCCGACCACGTTGCAGCCGTGACGGAGCAGCACGCCACTGATGGCGTGCACCAAGCCCCGTTGATCCGGGCACTCGACCAGGAGGACCGCCATGGCCGTTGGGGGAATTCAGTGGCGACGGCCGCGGCCCCCGCGACGGGGACCCCGATCGCGGCCACGGTCATCTCGGCCACGGTCGTCCCGTCCGCGGCGTTCTCCTCCCTCCGCTCGCGGAGCCGGAGCAGGTGCCTGCCCATGCTCGCGCAACCAGAGACGGCGCTCGATGTCGTCCATCCGGTCCCAATTGGCCGGCTTCGGGATCACGACCGGCTCCGGCTGCTCGAAGGGAGCCTCGACCGGTTCCGGAGCCGACTCGACCTCGACTTCGGGCTGCGGGGCACGTTGAGAACGCTCCGGACGCTCCGGACGCTCTTCCCCGCGGAAGGACGCACGAGGTGCCTCGCCACGCTCACCGCCCCGGTCGGAACGCTCACCCCGATCCCGCGGCTCGGACGAACGCCCCCGGGACTCCTCCCGAGCCTCGCGCTCGGGTCCGGCGTTCCGGGGTTCACGAGGTTCACGGGCCTCGCGAGGCTCCCGCGGTTCGCGGAATTCACGCGATTCCCCGCTCTCGCGGGCACCGCGCGGTTCACGATCGCCGCCCCGGCTCCGTCCGCCGCCTTCGCGCCCGCTGGAACGCTCCCCGCGCTCCTGGGACCGATCGTCACGCGGACGCTCTTCACCCCGCTCCGAGCGTTCGGGGCGGCCCTCGCGGCCCTCGCGACGAGGCCGGGAGCCGGACGGCTCGGAGGGCGTCTCGCCGATGTGGGCATAGAGCTTGGCCAGGCGACGAGCGTGCTCGTCGTAGGCCGACTCGAACAATTGCGACGCCTTCTCGTTGCCCACCAGCGCCGGGGCGGTGAGCACGGTCGGCGGCTTGCCCGCCTCGGTCAGCAGCGCGGCGACCTCGACCTTGATGGCGTTGATCAGCATGCACCCGCCGATGGTCGACCCGGGGCCGACCGGGGTCTCAAGACCCGGCACCTCGATCAGGGCGTCGCCCACCGGAGCACCCGTGTCGAGGACGATGTCGGCGAAGTCCTGCAGCTTGCGACCATCGCGGCGCTGGCTGCGGCTGGCCTCGCTGTGGGCCTTGGAGATGATGGCCACCACCTTCACCCCACGGCGCTTGAACTCCTCGGCCATCTCGATGGGCACGAGGTTGCACCCGGACGAGGAGGCCACGAGGGCGGTGTCTTTGGGCGAGAGGTCGTAGTTGCGCAGGATGCGGGCGGCCAGTCCGTGGACGTTTTCCAGGAACATCGCCTGGCGCTGTCCGTTGGCACCCACCACGAGGTTGTGGAAGCTCAGCGAAAGTTCGACGATGGGATTGAATCCGGGAAAGGAACCGTAACGAGGCCACATTTCCTCGACGAGGATGCGACTGTGGCCGGAGCCGAAACAATGCACCATGCGGCCGGCGAGAATGGTCTCGGCGAAGAGGTTCGCGGCCTCCGCGATGGTCTCCTCCTGGGCGACGGCCGTGTCCAGAAGACTGCGGCACTGGTCAAGATAGTCAGCGATCACGGGAGGCACTCTATCAGGAACCCCCGTCGGAAGTGGATGCCAAAGATTGACCATCGCATCGGCCACCGAGGGGTTGCATCCGGGACGTCAAGGAAACCAGAATCCGTGCATCACCCGATCCCATGACCGGCATCTCCTTCCCCGCGCGCTTGTCCGCCCGATTCCCTTCGTTCCTGGGCTTGGCCGCGGGCCTCTTGCTCGGGTTGTCGGGTCCAGGGATGAGGCCGGTCGTCGCTGAGACGCCGCTCCCCCTGCCCGCCGACCACGCCGAGCGCTTCACTCGGGGACTCGAGCGATTCCAACACGAGATCCGGCCGCTCCTGACCACCCACTGCCTGAAATGCCACGGGGGCGAAAAGACCCAGGGCGACTTCAGCCTGGTGACCCGCGAAGCATTGTTGAAAGGCGGGGCCGAGGGACCAGCGGTCCGCCTTTTCGATGGGCCCGGCAGCCGATTGGTGCGCCTGGTCTCCCGCGCAGAGAAGCCCCACATGCCCGCCAAGGCCGATCCGCTGCCGGAGGCCTCGGTGAGAGCCCTGTCGGAGTGGATCGACAACGGGGCGCCTTACGACGCTCCGTTGATCGCCGGGCGAGTGGGCGGGACGGCCTCCGGAAACGATCCGAAGGCTCCCCGTCCCTTCACCGGCTGGCCGTACCAACCCCTGGCTTCGGTGAGTCCGCCCCCGGCCCCGAAGTCGGTCGAGGCCTCCGGCCCCGGGGCCAGCGCCCATCCGGTGGACCGATTCCTCCTGGCTCGACTCGCTGAACAAGACCTCTGGTTCAACGCCGAGGCCGACCGCCGCACGTTGTTGCGCCGGGCCTCCTTCGACCTGACCGGACTGCCGCCGGCCCCCGAGGCTCTCGAGGCGTTCGAGCGAGATTCCGCGCCGGGAGCCTGGGAACGGGCCATCGATCGCCTGCTGGCCCAACCCCAGCACGGCGAACGGTGGGCCCGGCATTGGCTGGACGTGGCCCGCTTCGCGGAAAGCTCCGGTTTCGAGCACGACTACGACCGCCCGGGAGCCCATCACTACCGCGACTTCGTCATCCGGGCCCTGAATGACGACATGCCCTACGACCAGTTCGTGCACTGGCAATTGGCGGGCGACGAATTCGAGCCAGAGAACCCGCTGGCATTGATGGCGACCGGGTTCCTCGGGGCCGGTGTCTTCCCCACCCAGATCACCGCCAACGAGGTCGAGCGCACCCGCTACGACGCGATGGACGACATGCTGTCGACCACGACCTCAGCCATGCTGGGGCTGACCGTCGGGTGCGCCCGGTGCCATGACCACAAGTTCGACCCCATCGCCACACGCGACTATTACCGGTTGCTCTCCACCTTCACCACCACGGTGCGCAGCCAACGCCAACTCGATCTGAACCCGGAGGAGACCCGCCGCCGCCAAGCTGCCTTCGACACCGAGCACGCCCGATTCCAGGCCGAATTGGCCGACTACGAGAAGCTCCGGCTTCCGGGACGCTTCGAGGCGTGGCTCGCCTCCGGGGCGGCGCCGGCGACCCGTGCCGATTGGGAATTGCTCGAGTCGCCCGCCTGGAAATCCCAGGGAGGAGCCGCCTTCCGCGCCATGGCCGACGGGTCCTTCCTGGCCGAGGGCAAGAATGCCGATCAAGACTCCTACACCTTCACCGGGCAGACCTCGACGGACACCCTCCGATCGCTGCGCCTGGAGGCGCTCCCCGACCCCTCCTTGCCCCACGGCGGCCCTGGGCGGGCCGACAACGGCAACCTGGGCCTGAGCCGCATCCGGGTCTTCGCCCAGCCCCTGGCTGGCGGAGAACGCCAGGAGATCCGCTTGATCCGGCCTCGGGCCACGTTCGAGCAGAACACCGGCAATCTCTCCATCGCCGGATCCCTGGACGACAACCCGCACACCGGATGGGCGGTCGACCCGAAGTTCGGGACCCGGCAGGCGGCCATCGTCGATTTCGAGTCCCCGATCCGGATGCCCGGCGGGGTGCGGTTGACCGTCGAGTTGGAGTTCCGCGTCAACAGCCGGCACCACATCGGCCGGCCGCGCATTTCCGTGACCTCCGCATCCGCCGCCGGGTTCGACTCTCCAGGAATCCCCACCGGCATCGCCGGACTGCTCGAGCGCCTCCGGAATCCCGGGACAGGGGCCGCCTCGCTCACGGCGGCCGAGCGGTCCACCCTGCTCGATTGGTGGAAGACCACCGACGAGGGCTGGCGACAGGTCCATGCGCGGGTCGAAGACCATGCCAAGGGGCGGCCGAAGCCGGTGCTGACGCAGGTTCTGACCTGCCTCGAGGGCTACCCGGCGGTGCGCATGCACACCCAAGGAGGCGACTTCCTGCCCGAGACCCACTTCCTCCACCGGGGCAGCACCGAGCAGAAGCGCGGCGTGGCCACGCAGGGATTCCTGCCGGTCCTCTCGAGGGGAGCGGAATCCGAGTCGCGTTGGCGCTGGCAACCCCCGGCCGGTGCCCCGTATTCCGGCCGACGCCGCTCGCTCGCCCTGTGGATGACCGACACCCGGGAGGGCGCGGGCCAACTGCTGGCGCGGGTGATCGTCAATCGACTGTGGCAGCACCATTTCGGACGAGGCCTCGTCGCCACGCCGAACGATTTCGGCGTGCAGGGAGCGAAGCCGTCGCACCCGGAGCTGCTCGACTGGTTGGCCGGTGAACTCATCCGTGGCGGTTGGCGACTCAAGCCGATGCACCGCTGGATGATGACCAGCCACGCCTACCGGCAGTCCTCGGACCTGCCGCAGGCCAAGGTCCAGCGCGACCCGGACAACGCGCTGGTCTCGCGACACGTGCCCGCACGCCTCGAGGCCGAGGCCATCCGCGACTCGCTGCTCTGGATCACCGGTGCCCTCGATACGACCCCCTTCGGTCCGGGCACCCTCGATGAATCCAGCCGCCGCCGAAGCATCTACTTCACGGTCAAGCGCAGCCAATTGATCCCGGCCATGCAGGTCTTCGACGCCCCGGAACCGCTGGTCAGCCAAGGCATCCGCCCGGCGACCACAGTCGCGCCCCAGGCCTTGTGGCTCATGAACAATCCCCAGGTCCGGCGCTGGGCGGACCAGTGGGCCAAGGAGTACGCAGGCCCCTCGACCGATCCGGCCCGGTGGTTGCCCCGGGCGTACCAACGGGCCATGCAACGGCCACCCACGGCAACGGAGTCCGAGGCTTCCCTGGAGTTCCTGGTCCGGCAGACCGACCGTTACCGCAAGGCCGGCAATCCTCATCCGGAACGGCTCGCCGCCACGGACTTGTTGCACGCGCTCCTGAGCCTGAACGAGGTGATCTATGTGGAGTGACCCCGCTGCCTCCAGAATCACCCGCTGGGCATCCTTCACCCGGCACCGGGCGTTGGGCTGCCTGGTGAGCTTGAGCCTGTTGCTGGTGTGCGCCACAACCCCGGGCCGAGCCGCCGTCGGCAAGCCCCTCAACGTGGTGTTCATCCTCGCCGACGACCTCGGTTGGGGCGAATTGGGCTGCTACGGACAACAGAAGGTCCCCACACCGCATCTCGATCGGCTGGCCTCGCAAGGCATGCGGTTCACGCGCCACTACAGCGGCGCCCCGGTCTGTGCCCCCTCGCGCTGCGTGCTGCTCACGGGCCGTCACCTGGGCCATGCGGAAATCCGCGGCAATCTCCAGGCCAAGACGGTGTTCCCGCAGTTCGACGAGGGTCAGTACCCACTCAGTACCAGGGCCCTGACGCTCGCCCAGGTCTTCCGCAAAGCGGGGTACGCCACGGGGGCCATCGGGAAATGGGGACTGGGCCCGGTGGGCAGCACGGGCGACCCGAACGCCCAGGGCTTCGACCTCTTCTTCGGCTACAATTGTCAGGCCGTGGCCCACAGCTATTACCCCTCTCACCTGTGGCGCAATGCCGAGCGCATTCCGCTCAATGATCGTCCGGTCCCCGGCCACCGGCCACAACCCTCGGGCGAGGTGCGACTCGAGGCCCAGACGGCAGAACACTACGCGCCGACCCGGATGGTGACCGAGGCCGAACGCTTCATCGCCGAGCACCGGAAGGACCGGTTCTTCCTCTACCTGGCGTTCATCGAACCCCATGTGGCGATGCATCCCCCGAAGGCCTCGGTCGATCGCTTCCCGGCTTCCTGGGACGACGAACCCTACCGCGGCCAGAACGGTTATCTGCCCCACCCGCGGCCCCGGGCGGCCTACGCGGCCATGATCGCCGACCTCGACGACCACGTCGGCCGGGTGATGCAGGCGCTGGACTCGGCCGGGTTGTCCGATCGCACGCTGATCGTCTTCACCAGCGACAACGGCACCACACATCCGGCCGGCAAGAACCCCCGCTTCGGCACCGGAGGCGTGGACGCGACCTTCTTCAACAGCACCGCGGGCCTGCGCGGCTACAAGGGCTCGGTCTACGAGGGCGGCCTCCGGGTCCCGCTGATCGTCCGGCTTCCCGGACGAATCCCGGCCGGGTCGGTCAACGACCACCCCAGCCATTTCGCCGATTGGTTCCCGACACTGTGCGAGGCGGCCGGCCTGAAGACGCCGAAGGGTCTCGACGGCCAAAGTCTCTGGCCGCAATGGACGGGCCGCAAGGTCACCGGATCGCACCGCCCCATGGTCTGGGTCTTTCCGGAATACGGAGGTCAGGTCGCCGTGCGCATGGACGACTTCAAGGCCATCCGCCAACGGCTCAACTCGGCGCAACCGGGCCCCTGGGAACTCTACGACCTGAAGGCCGATCCGAACGAACGGACCGACCTGGCTTCACGCCGTCCGGACCTCATCGCCCGGGCCGAGGCGATCCTCCGAGACCAGGTCGATGAGAACCCGGTCTTCCCCGTGCCCATCCCCGGAATCCGCCCGAAGCACTCTCCCGCCCCATGAATCCGCACCCCGCTCTGAACAGCCCCCTCTCGCGTCGCGACCTCTTCCGCCGCGCCGGGCATGGTGCCGGCCTGCTGGCCTTGGCCGGCCTGCTCGACGAGAACCGCCTGCTGCTGCCCCGCACCTTGGCCGCCGGTTCGGTCGATCCCTTGGCCCCCCGCCCCCCGCAACTCCGGACCCGGGCCAAGTCGGTGATCTGGCTCTTCATGAACGGCGGCCCGAGCCAGGTCGACACCTGGGACTACAAGCCGGAGCTGATCCGACGCCACGGCGAGGAGCTGCCGGGCTTCGACAAGCGCACCGGGTTCTTCACCGAGTCGGTGGGACCGCTCATGAAGTCCCCCTTCGCCTGGGCGCAGCATGGCCAGAGCGGCACCTGGGTCAGCGACCTCTTCCCGCACCTGTCGCGACATGTGGACAAGATGGCTTTCCTGCATTCCTGCCACACCGAGTCCAACAACCACAGCCCGGCGCTCTTCATGATCAACACGGGTTCGACGCGCATGGGCTTCCCCTGCGTCGGCTCCTGGATGACCTACGGCCTGGGCAGCGAAAGCCGCGACCTCCCGTCGTTCGTGGTGATGAGCGACCCGCTGGACCGCGGCTTGCCCAAGGGACAGGCCAGCAACTGGGGAGCCGGGTTCCTGCCCAGCGTGTACCAGGGCACCTGGCTGCGGCCCAAGGGCGACCCGATCGACAACCTGCACCGGCCCGCCGGCATGGACGCCGAGGCCCAGCGAGCCCAGTTGGACCTGATGCGCTCCCTCAACCAGCAGCACCTGGCGCAGGCCGGGACCGAGAGCGACCTGGGTGCGCGGATCGAGAGCTTCGAACTGGCCTACCGCATGCAGACGGCCGCACCCGAGGCCTTCGACATCGAACGCGAACCCGAGCACCTCAAGCGCCTGTACGGGCTGGATCAGGCGCACTGCAAACATTTCGCGGCGCAGTGCCTGATGGCGCGCCGGATGGTCGAGCGCGGAGTCCGCTTCGTGCAGATCTACTCCGGCGGCATGGACAACCAGCGCAGCTGGGACGGCCACGAGGACATCGTCGGCAACCACCGGGGCTTCGCCCGCGAGACCGACCAACCCATCGCCGGGCTCCTGGCCGACCTCGAGCAACGGGGACTGCTCGACGAGACCCTCGTGATCTGGGGAGGAGAGTTCGGCCGACTGCCCGTCTCCCAGAAGGGCGGCAACCCGGGGCGCGACCACAATCCCCATGCCTTCACCTACTGGCTGGCCGGGGGCGGCTCCCGCGGCGGCGTGCATCACGGGGCCACCGATCCCTTCGGACACAAGGCCGCGGTGGACAAGGTCAGCGTCAACGACCTCCACGCCACCATCCTGCACCTCATGGGGCTCGATCACGAACGACTCACCTTCTTCCACAACGGGCGCAACTTCCGCCTCACCGACGTGGCCGGCGAGGTGGTCC
>CAYLTF010000056.1:0-756 GCA_964386625.1 uncultured Akkermansia sp.
TCGTTGGCCTCAAGAGTGCGGAAGGTGTTCACCGCGCTGTATCGTGTTCCGGCCGCGTTGATGGCGTAGGCTCTGAACCGGTATTGCGTGCCGGGTTTCAGGCCGGAAGCGGACACGGAGAACGGGCCGACTCCACCGGTGCCGGGCAGGCGCGACACGTCAGCCAGGCCGAGAGTCGGTTCGGCACCTCGATCGGATGCGATGAGCGCGAAACCTCGTTCAGTGACCGGCAACGTGCCATCGCCCTGCACTTCGCCGCCGAGCACGGCCGATGTGCTCGTGATCGAGCCCACCGTGGTCGCGTCGGCCAACTTGGGAGGCTCGTCGATCGGGACGTTGTGGTTGGTGATCGTCCCGACCACGGGTGCCTGGGTGCCGATGTCATAGCCGCTGCCGGCGAGGAGGGTGATGGCGACAGTCTCGTCGGTCTCGACGAGACTGTCGGGGGTTGGATCGACGAGGACGGTGACCGTGGAGGCACCGGCCCCGAAGGCAATCGTCCGGATGGAGGTTCCGGCGCCGGGAAGGTTGGCGTAGTCGACGCCCTCGGTGGCGGTGCCGCCGACAGAGTAGGACACGTTCAACGCGGTGGCGGAGTTGCCGGTGCGGGTGAAGGAGAATACGAGGTTGGCCGTGCCCTCCTCCGACACGGAACTTGGCGACACGCTCATGGTGATCACCGGCAGAGGATCGTCATTGTCGGTGTTGGTGACGGTCACGTCCGAGGGGTTGAGGCCGTTGTAGCCGGGGTCGGCG
>CAYLTF010000056.1:856-22276 GCA_964386625.1 uncultured Akkermansia sp.
GGTGAGGAGTCCGGAGGTGGGGGTGACGGTGAAGCCCGCCTTGTCGTCGTTGGTGTTGGTGACGGTCACGTCCGAGGGGTTGAGGCCGTTGTAGCCGGGGTCGGCGGAGACGGCGGGAGCGGTGACGATGGTGTAGGTCGGGTCGCCGTCGTCGATGCGGTCATCGACGCCGGTGACGGTGACGGTTTGGGGAAGGTTCCAGTTGGCGGCGGTGAAGGTGAGGGCGGCCGGGGAGACCGAGCCCTCAGTCGTCCGGTTCGAGGCGAGGGCGATGGAGACACTGGCGGTGGGCTGGGAGTTGAGCACCACGGTGAAGGTGGCCGTCCCACCGGCTTCGGTGGTGAGGAGTCCGGAGGTGGGGGTGACGGTGAAGCCCGCCTTGTCGTCGTTGGTGATGGTGCCGATCACTGCATCCGTGGTCCCGACGATGTAGCGGACGTTGTTGACCAAGGTGAGGGACACGGTCTTCGACGGTTCCTCGATTGCGTCGGCCGTGGGGTCGATGGTGAGGCTCGTCGACGCATCACCGGCGTTGATGGCGATGACCCGGGAGGCTCCGCTTCCGGTGAGGCCGGTGTAGTCGGTGCCCTCCGCGGCGGTTCCGCCGACACTGTAGGTGACGAGCAACGGTCGGTCCGTGCTCCCGGTGCGGGTAAAGGTGAAGATGAGATTGGCTTGGCTGTCCTCGGGGACCGAAGCCGGGGTCACCGACAGAGTCACCGTCGGTGCGGCGGGTTCCACAGCCCACAGCTCCGCTCCATTCGTGCCGTCTTCGGCGATGAAGAAGAGGCTGTCGCCCCAAAGTGTCAGTTGTTCGGGGCGGGAACTGCCTGATCCCGGCCAGATGTCCGTCACGGGCACGGTGCCGGCGGCGGTGCCGTCGGACTGCCAAAGCTCTCCATTGATCCCATATCCGCGCACGTCGGCACCCCAGAAAAAGAGTTTGTTACCGACACCTTTCAATGAGGCAACGGTGTGCCACCATCCGATGCTTTCGCCTGAACCATCGTCCACGGGCCATACCAGGGAGGTGCCCGTCGTGGTACCGTCGGATTTCCAAAGTTCGATCCCATGCACGAAGAACAACGTGGTGCCCACCGCGGCCAATTCCTTGATGGAACTGCCCGCCTTTCCCGGGGTGATGTCCGCCACCTGGACAGTGCCTGCTGCCGTACCGTCCGACTTCCAAAGTTCCGACCCGCTGCTCCCATCGTCAGCAGTGAAATAAATGGTGTTTCCGATCGCGCAAAATCCCGCCCATGAACTCCCGATGCCCGTCGGTGATCCGGGATTGATATCCTTGACCAGCCTGGTGCCCCCCGGTGAACCGTCCGAGATCCAAAGCCTCGAGCCCTCAAGCCAGAAAAAGCGATTCCCGACCCCGACTTGACGGTCTTCCGAGATGTAGCTGACGGAGGTCGCCAGAAAAATCGGGCCCGGACTCGTCCCGTCCCACTTCCAAAGACCGTTGACGCCACTGGAGGTCCATCCCCGGAAAAAAAGGGAATCCCCCACCGCGAACTGCTCGCTCCCGGATACCGTGGCGAGTTCTCCCAACTCCATCGGCACCGTTCCGGATTCGGTGCCATCGGTGCGCCAGAGGCGGTTCTCCGCGACTTCCCTGTCGAGGACGCCGTCTCCGTTCGAATCCACGAGCCGGACGATGGGAGCAGTGAAGAACAGATGCTTTCCCGCCGCGATTAAACCCGAAGGTGCCGGTGTTCCTCCGAATCCGGGATCCATCGAATCCGGCAGAAAATCCCTGAAGAGGGTCGCAGTGATGCCATTGTGCCGCCAGAGGTTCCACCCCCTGGAGTCGAAGGCCATGAAGAACACCGAATCCCCCAATTTCGGCAGCGGTTTCGTGATGTGAGAGGTCGTGCCTTGCAGGGAGATGGTTCCTGCGGCGGGAGTCGTGGCGGATTGTCTGATACCGGTCCGGTAGGTGACGAGGCCATCGGTCCAACAAAGTTCCGTCTCGCCGACCCCTGAGCCACCGATGTTTCCGGCGCCGTGGGCGAGGAAGAACAGCCGGTCGCCCGCCGGTGTCAGCCAGCCAGGTTGGTAGCCGCTCCAAAGAGAGCCTCTGCTGGGAGCGGATCCCGGCAGCGTCTCGATCATCCTGAGCGACGGGGGGTTGCGCCAAGGATCGTCGTTCAGGATGCGTCCGAAGGCGGTGGCTTGGTTGATGTTGATATCGTAGGCGGATCCGGGTGTGAGCTTCACTACGATGGTCTCACCGGATTCCGGTTCGGAGTCGGCGACCGGGTTCAGGGCGAGCACGCGTTGGAATTCGCCGGCCTCGAAGCGGATCGTGGGGACCGCGGGCGCCGTCGCCAGACCGGTGTAGTCGACGCCGGGCGTGGCGGTGCCGCCGACGGTGTAGGCGACCTCCAAGGGCTCCGAGGTGGCACCGGTGCGGGAGAAGGTGAAGTTCACCGCTTGGCCGGAGTCCTCGTTGACCTGTGACCACGCGGAGACGGCGATCTTGGGCAGGCTGGCTTGCCCCGATTTCGGGCGGGCGATGCCAGCGCCCCTGACATCGACCGGGCCGCCTTGCAGCGGCATCAGCCCCAGCAGGGCGAGCGCGCCCAGAAATCCGGTCGATAGGCTGTTCCAGCGTTGTGAAGCGGATCGCCCGCGCTTCATTGGCGGGGAGGCGAGGACCGGGGAGGGTTGCCTGGGGCCTGACGATGGACTGTTCAAGGGGCTGGATGCATTCGAGGTCGATTTCATGAGGATGAATCGTCTCTGGGTTCGCTGGGCGGTGCCTTTAGGCCCTGTTTCAGGCGTAAATCCCACTGGGTTTTCTGGTGATGGACCCATATAGGGATAAAAAATGATTTTTGAGTTAAGGATCAATCTTTTAATTGCCTAAAACACGATTCAGACGACTTAAAAAGATCAATGAATGCCAAACGATCTTCGTCTTCGTCGTTGCGGCGCTTTGCCGGAGGCGTCCGCTTCAAGGGTGGACATCGACCCTCCTGGCATTCCTGAACCAGGTCCGTGCCCCATGGGAGATCGAGACATAGAATCCCTTAAAGACCGTAAAAATAATCAAATTACTCTAAATAATAAAATTTACACCTTAAAATACTAAAAAAGAAACACAAAAAACTTGCGTTTGATTGTGTAACGGTTTGGCATGCGGTTAACCAAAACGCGAAATGACCGCTGCCAATCGACATCCGCGATCGTGGACACCGGTAAGGGCCTGGAGGATGGGTTGGCTCATGGTGCCGGTTGCGTGGATGGCTTGCGCAGAGGCCCCGAATCCGGTGCCTCCGACCGGTGGCACATCCGGATCCGTTGCGTTCACCCAGGCGGGGATCTCCTACCAGGGCCGTCTCTCCGATGGCGGAGTCCCAGCGACGGGATCCTACGATTTCCAGTTCCAACTCGTCGACGCGGCCACCGGTGGGAACACGCTGGGCGGCGCCATCCGACAGACGTTCACGATTCAGGGAGGCGTTTTCTCCGCTGCCATTCCCTTGGAGCCGTCGGCATTCACCGGTGAAGACCGTTGGATCGAAGTGCGGGTTCGGCCGACTCCGGCCGCAGGGTCGTCGGTTCCTGAAGCGGATGCCCCATATGCGGTCTTGGAGCGCCAGCGCATCCGGCCGGTGCCCTACGCATTCCGGGCTCTCACCTCGGCCAAGGCGACCACGGTCGAATCGGTCCCGGTCCAAAGCCTTCCGCCTTCGGTGCCCTTGCTGGATGACCAGGGCCGGCTTGGGCTCGAGCTCATTCCCGAGTCCGTCGCCCGTGCGGCCAGTGTGTCCGCTCTCGGGCAGTCATTGCAGGCCGAGAACACCCTGCGCAAGGCCGAGCTTGCCGCTCTCGAGCAGAAAACCGAACAGGGCCTGAACCAGTTGTCGAATGCCGTGGCCAGTCTCGGGGATCGGTTGGCGGCCCTCACCCAGGAAAACTCGGCGCTCCGCCAGTCGGTCCAAGTCCTGTCGGCTCCGATCCAATCCGGCTGGATGGCCGCCTCCGGACTCTCGGATGACCCATCGATGGCCGCCGCGGGTTTCACGCTGGTCACGTCGATCGCACCGCCGTCCTGGTCTCCGGTCTCGCTCACGGGTGCTCCCTCGCCGCGATCCGCAGCCGCCTCGGTCTGGACCGGGCAGGAATGGATCGTCTGGGGTGGCAGGATCGCGGGCCAGCTGGTGGTGGCGTCCGGGGCACGGTTGCGTCCCGATCTCGATGGCTGGACGGAGGTGACCGCATTCGAGGCCCCGGCACCGCGTGGTGGGCACACGGCCGTCTGGACCGGAACCCAGATGATCGTCTGGGGGGGATCCGGTGAAAGCGGCCCGATCAACACCGGTGGGCGCTACACTCCCCAGCCTCAAGGCTGGTCGTCCGTCGCCACGGTGGGTGCGCCTGCGGCGCGCAGCGGCCACGGCGCCGCCTGGACCGGCCGGTCCATGGTGGTCTTCGGCGGGCGCAATTCGAGTGGGCTGCTGGGCGATGGGGCCCTGTACGACCCGGTCGCGGACCGCTGGTCGACGTTGCCGACCACCGGAGCGCCCAGTCCCCGGTTCGGAGCCACAGTTCTTTGGACCGGCACCGCCCTGTTGGTCTGGGGTGGCGAGGGCGATTCCGCCGATCTGGCGACCGGAGCCGTCCTGTCCTTTGGGGCCGATGGCGCCCCCGGCGTCTGGTCGCCGGTCAGCACCGACTCCGCTCCGTCGGCCCGCAGCGGCCATTCCACCGCCTGGGACGGCCGGCGTTTGTATGTGTGGGGCGGGCGGAGCCGGTCCGGGCAAATCCTCTCGGACGGCGCGGTCTGGGATTCCCAAGGCAACGCCTGGACCGCCCTGGGGACCTTTGGCGCGCCCACGCCCCGGTACGAGGCGGCCTCCGTTTGGACCGGCACCGAGTTCGCGATCTTCGGCGGATCCGGCCAGGCTGGACCGTTGGCCACCGGGGCCGCATGGAACCCGTCCACCGCCACGTGGCGACCGCTGCCGTCGCAGGCGTCGTCCTCGGCCCGGTCCGGTGCCCTTTCAGTCTGGACCGGCTCACACTGGCTCGTCCTGGGTGGCCTGACGGCCTCCGGAACTCCCTTGGCCGATCCCCAGCGGCTGGAAGTCCGTGCCCCCTGGTTCCTGTACCGCCGCGGTGCCCTGCCTTCCAGCACCGTTCCCACCTCCAACTCGCCGCAGACCTCGCCATGATCCGATTCCTGACCTCATTCCGGCACCTCGTCGTCCCACGGCGGAGTCTCGTCGTCTTGATCGCCGGCCTCTGGACGCTCTCGGCCTCGGGGCAGTGGATCACCGCGACACATCCTCTCAAGGCGGGTTGGAATGCCGTGTCCCTCTTCGTGGATGCCAGCCACGCCCCCATCTCCGATGTCATGCCGGCCGACGGGTCGATCGAGGAGGTGTGGCTCTGGAAGCCCTCGTCGACCCAGCAGTTCATCGACAGTCCGCAGGTGCCCACCGGCACCGGTTCGCAGTGGTCCAAGTGGACCTTCAACCTCGGGCCCTCCTCCGAGCTGCAGCGGCTGATCCCCAACGCCTCCTACTACGTGAAGGTGAAGGACTCCGTTGCCACCTACGATTGGAAGCTCAAGGGCAAGCCGGTGGCCCCGCAATACGCGTGGACCAGCTCGGGCCTGAACTTCATCGGTTTCCCGGTGCCGGACGGCACCATGGGCTACGAGCGCTTTTTCCAACCGGTGCCCTCGCTGCTGGAGACGGCCGAGATCTACCGCTCCCCGGGAGGTGCCTTCGGTTCCAGCAATCCGGCCCGCGTCTTCGACACCGCCCGGTCGGTCTTCAATCGAGGTGAAGCGGTCTGGATGCGCGTGGCCGCGGGCTACAATCGCTATTTTGGTCCATTCGAGGTCAGTCTGTCGGGTTCGCGGTCGATCCAGTTCGGCAAGTCCGGCACCCAGGCCAGCTTCCGCATCCGCAACCAGTCCCGCTCCACGAATGTCATCACCCTGCGGGTGCTGCCCTCCGAGGCCGCACCCAGCGGCCAGACTGCCATCGTGGGCTTGCCCCCGTTGATCTTGCGGGGGGAGTTGGATGAATCGACGCTGAAGTACACCGGGGTCTCCCTGTCCACGAATGAAGGGGGCGGTTTCTCGTGGACCTTGCCGCCCCAGGGACGCCCGGGCTCCGATGTGCAGGTCGTGCTGGGCTTGGCCCGCGACGAAATGATCGGGCAGGCCGATGACCTGAGCGCCTGCGTGCTTCGCCTGACCGATGCGGCGGGCCTGCTCCAAGTGGATCTGGGTGTCGGGGCGAACAAGGCGGCCAACTCGGGCCTATGGGTCGGCGAAGCCCGTGTGACTCAGGTGGTGCAGTACCTCAAGACCTTCGAGCGGGATCCGGTGGGCAATCCGGTCGTCCGGCTGACGGAAGAAGACGGTGCCTACGCCGTGATGGTCACCAACGAGGTGGCCGGCGGGGTGAGCCGTCCGTTCCCGATGCGTGTCATCCTGCACAACGACGGCACCAACATGGTGCTGCTCCAGCGGGTCTTCCTGGGGATGAATCCCCAGACCAACGCGATTGTCACCACGGAGCAGCGTTTCCTCGACCCGGCCCAGCTCGCGTCGGCCCGGCGCATCTCGGCTGCCCACCTGCCGTGGTCGGCGCAAAACACCCCTTGGCCCGTCACCATCACCAGCAATGTCTATCGGGTGGAGATCTCGACGCCCCACGACGCGTCGTCGGTCAACCCCTTCATCCACCAGTACCATCCAGACCACGACAACCTGAACGCCTCCTTCAGCCAGGTGCTGCCCAAGGGGCGCGAGTCTTACTCGATCAAGAGAACCGTCTTCCTCAGTCCGCAGGCGGCCGGGTTCGACTACCAGAGTCGCACCGCCGGTTCGCTGGACATCAACGGGGTGTACGACGAGACCCTTGAGATTGGTGGCGCGGGCGCCAACGCCCGGACCTTCCGGGTCCTGGGCACCTTCACACTCAACCGCATCAGCGACCTGCCCACCCTGACGCGGTGATCCCCGCTGTTTTCCCTCACCTCTCCCAATCCTCCCTTTCTTCAGCCACCCCCAACCCCAGACGCTATGACCCAGTCCCTCCAGAGCCCGTCCCTCCTGCGGAGTCCCGCCTCGCCCCTTGGCCGGGGCAGGATGGCGGCCTTCCTTGCGCTGTTGCTCGGCCTTGTCGCCAGCCTCTCCCCAGACCTTC
This sequence comes from uncultured Akkermansia sp., assembly GCA_964386625.1. Taxonomy (GTDB): domain Bacteria; phylum Verrucomicrobiota; class Verrucomicrobiia; order Limisphaerales; family UBA9464; genus SXXZ01. Next base: position 8,038 of record CAYLTF010000056.1, read on the forward strand.
AGGCCCAGAACGGGTTCCCGCCCAGCCTCATGTCTTATCAAGGCTTCCTGGTGGACGCCAATGGCAACGCGCTGGCGCCGAACAACCCGCAGAACTTCTCGGTGGTCTTCCGCATCTATGGCGTGTCGTCGGGAGGATCCTCCCTCTGGACCGAGGCTCAGACCGTGACCATCGACAAGGGCAACTTCTCGGTGGTGCTCGGCGAAGGTGGGTCCGAGGGCAGCGAGGTACGCCCTGACCTGGCCACCATCTTCAACTCGAACAAAGCGTCGGATCTGTACATCGGCATCACGGTCAAGGGGGTGAGCAATTCCGAGATCTTGCCGCGCCTGAGGTTGCTGACCTCGCCCTACGCGTTCCTTGCGCGCACCGCCAACAGCCTCGCCGGCAGCGACGGGGCCTCGCTCATCAATTCTACGGACGGACGCCTGCGCATCGGTCAGGCCCTCCAGAGCACCGGTGGCAATGCCCGCGGGGCGAATGCCGTCGACCTCCAGGTCGCCCGGGTGAGCACCTCTCCCGCCCAGGTGGCCAGTGGCGCGACCAGCGTGATCTCGGGCGGTCAGAACAACACGGCTTCTGGCGAATTGTCCGTGATCGCCGGCGGCAGCGGGGCCACCGCCTCGGGCCGCGGTTCCGTGGTGGGTGGCGGTGAAAACAACACGGCCTCGGGGCTGTTCGCCACCATCCCGGGTGGCCAGAACAACGTGGCCAGCGGCAACTATTCCTTCGCCGTCGGTCGGCGGGCGCGGGCGACGCATCCCGGAAGTGTCGTGGTCGGGGACAGCACCGACGTGGACAAGAATTCCAGCGGCGACAACCAGGTCTTCATCTCGGCGGTTGGCGGCGTGGGCATCAACACCGCCCCGGCCGCCGGTTCGGCCCTCACGGTTTCCGGAAAGCTGAAGGCTGGCAGCGCCGAGTTCGACTCGATGAACGTGGCCAACCTCTCCGCCACTTCGGTCTCGGGTTTCGGCACGGTCCCGTTGGGCGGGATCATCCTCTGGTCGGGGGCTGAGAATGCCGTCCCTGCCGGGTGGGCCCTGTGCAACGGGCAGGCCGTGAATGGTCGATCCACTCCCAATCTCCAGGGCCGGTTTGTGATCGGTGCATCCTCTGGCCGGAGCGTTGGCACCACCGGCGGTGCCGATTCGGTCACGTTGTCGATCAACCAAATCCCGGCGCACAACCACAACGTGTCCGGGTCGACGACCACGAACGGCGAACACAATCACGGCTACGACGACGTCTATTTTTCGGAGTGCTGCCCGAACAATGGTTGGCTGGGTTCTGGGGACAGCGACAGAGACAATGGCCCGAAAACCACATGGCGAACCACGGCCAATGCCGGATCACACTCGCATTCCTTCAACGTGACCTCCGGATCCACCGGCGGCGGCCAAGCCGTTAGCATCATGCCGCCCTTCTACGCGCTCGCCTACATCATGCGCGTCCAGTGATCGCGGTCTCACCCCCGGTGGACTTCCAAGACACTGCTGCCATGAAAATCCTTCCGCTCTTCCGGCTTCTGGGACTGGTCCCGGTGCTGTCGGTGAACCTGTTGGGGCAAGCCTTTCCCAAGGAGCCCCTCGAATTGCGACAAACCTCGGCGACGGTCAATCTCGGGTCCTTCCGGGGTGTCCCCCTTTCCAACACCGGCAACAACCCCGTGGGTTCGGATGGTCGGGCGCCTGCCGTCGGAAGCCAGGTGCCGCCCCTGCCTTCAGGGGCACCCACGGCGCGTCAGTTCCAGTCGGTGATGACCTTCGGTGGCGGTGTTCGGATCGGTGGCCCTGCCAACAACCCGCCGTCTCTCAACACCAACCAGAGTCTCGTTGCCAATGCCGTCAGCCTGAACCTCCCGAGGCTGGGTGGATCCCGCCCGACGCACGTGCTCCTGCGGGCCCGGATCGGCAGCCCGGTGGTGGCGCGGGGCGTGGATTTCCTGTTCGGTTCCATCATCCCGGTGCCGGATACCGACGAATTCGGGATATTGCTGTCCTCCCGGAATCCGCTTGTCCGACCGGAGGATTACTGGGCCGCCGAGCCTCACACCACGAATGACCACACCGGAGCCCCATACTACTGGAGCCCGAACGCCCGGGTGGTGTTCGCCACGAAGCCCGGCGCGGTCGAGATCACCTGGAGAAAGGTCCAGGGCTCCCGCACCGCCCCGGGCACGGTTGCCAGTCCGACGAATTCCGTCCTCGAGGTAGGTCAGTACTACACCCTGTTCACCAAGAAGGTGGTCGTCTCCGGTTCGCTGATCAAACCGTCGCGAACCATCTACTGGACGCAGGGGGATTTCACCAAGATCGGCAAGCCGGTCGCCGTCCCGGGCAACCGGGTGTCGGACATCGAGGTGGCCTACAACGATCAGGTTCCGGCCCGGGTGGCCAAGGAATACGAGGGCAGTCTTGCGGTGGTCCCCAACAACGGAACCAATGTGCTCCAGGAGACCCGCACCCTTTGGTTCGACCGCTCCACTTCGCAGATCCTCGCCTACAACGTCGAGGGACGGGTCTTTGTCGAACTGCTCGGCGATGCCAATCCCGACAAGCGGAGCCGCAAGCACCTCGGCTTCGAGATCGTGGACATCCTGCAGCAGCCCAGCCCACAGAATCTGGTGGTGGAACTGGGCGAGCGGCTCTGGCCCTACGGCGTCCAGAGGAGGTCGGGCACCAACGTCTTCGACTTCGCCGACCTCTCGGCGGGTGGTGAGGACCTGATCCCCGACCCGATCCAGAAAGTGGGGGACCGGTTCATCGAGGCGAACACGCCCAGCACGGCGCAAACCCGGGAGCTGTACGCCATCCGCGAGACCAAAAACCAGAACGATGCCTTGGTCTACTGGCTGGAAGAGGGAGTTGAGGGTTTGCTTTGGCCCAGGGTCTTCGCGCGCTACACGATGATCTGGCCCGCCGACGTCACCGACTACAGCCACTACCTGCGGCCCACCGTGGCCTCGGCGGCGGATGCGAAGACCACCGGGGTGCTCATGGACGCGGCCAATGCCCCGCTGCTCATCTACCAGGATGTCCCCGACCAACCCAGGGCCTTCCTCGACCCGGATCTGGTGTTCTACACCCACCTGACGTCGACTTTTCCGGCGCACCGATCGCTGCTGCGCTACACCAGTGGCAACCGGATGCTGTTCGAGCGGGTCTTCTCGTGGTTGGACGCCAATCTGGTGGCCACCAATTGGGCGGGCACCGTGGTCACGAATCTGGCGGCCTGGAATCCTTCTGCGCGCAGTCTCGCACTCCCGGCCACCTTGGAATCGCCCCGCATCGATGTCCGGACCGTCGACGTCGGCCAGCGGGTTCTGGCCCCTTCAGGCGAAATCGGAGGTGCTGGCAGCACCAACTACCTGGCGGGCTTCATCCGTTCGGGTCGCTCCTACCATCCGGGGGCTTACAAGAACCCGTTTTCGGACGGTTTCGAGGCGGCGAATCAGGGGGCCATCATCCCGGTCAATGCCATCCCGGGCAGCAATACCCTGGAAATCTGGTGGTTTCGACGCAACGCCACGTTGGTCCGTGCGGGTCTCAATACCGTGGCCTGGCCGTCGGTCTTCGGTCGGTACACGATCCAGTATCCCACCAAACCACGGGAGATCGTGCTGGCGAGCAACGCCGGCACCGGCGGTCTCGATAGCCTCGAGGCCAAGGGCTCCATCTACTACGAGAACGATTCCACGGCCATCGGCTACAATCCCAATGAAGAGCACGCCCTGATGATCGGTGGCCAGGGCTGGGCGTTGCGCGACGACCTGAACATCACCTCGGGTGGCAACTTCTCCTCGCTGCCCTTTGTGCTGATTGACCACACCGGGTCGGACGGGCGACCCAGCATGGCCGTCTTCAAGGTCCTTCGGGAGAAGCCCGAGGCGGGGTTGCTCTTCGATTACGTGGTCGAGGCTGGTCGCATCCTCCAGGCTCCCATGCCGCTGCCCCTTTTGCCCCCGCCGGCCGAGGGTGAGGGCGTGGCTCGGGTGAACTACAACCTGGAGATTCTCCCGGCGGCCGGTCAGGGCAATCTCCCGGTCAACTGGTCGGAGTCGCGCGACTCCAACGGTCCCTTCCGCCACTACAAGTCCTTCAGCATCCGGGATCGGAAAGATTCGTTCTGGGTTTATCGCGGCTTGCATCAGGAGCCCGGCCTCCAGTCCGGCCGGTACAACGCCACCACCAAGACCTTCACCGCCTTGCCACAGGCGACGGCGATCTCCGGTCGTCCCTTCAAGTACTACATCCATGCTTCCCGCAGGGCCGAGGGTCTGATTGTCAAACCTTCGTCCGGCGTTTCGCTGCCCGACTGGATGGTGGCCGACAGCGATGCTGGCGGAGTCTTCCTCTCCGGAACCCCACCCGGCGGCTCGGCCGTGCCTCGGCGCTCCTATGATCTGGAGGTCATCGACGTGGGCCTCGGTCTCACCAATCGCCACACGGGTGCCAGCGCCTTTTCTCTGGAGGTGAAGACCAGTGGTGCCGAGGCCACCCAGCTCGCTTTGGCCATCGTCAGCCAGACTGTCGATGGTCAATCGGTCACCTACACCGGACGTCCGCCCTTCCTGGCTGATCGGTCCACCGACGCCAACAGCTTCCGGATGCGCTTCTATTACAAGACCGAGGAGGGTTTCGCTTGGCCTGGCCGGCCCCCGGTCGCTGTGGGCAGCATCGTGCCCTATCTTCGTCCCAGAGGGGCGACGCCGGGCACCTTCACTGGTCTGCCGGACGCCGCGGCGACCGCTTCGCTGGACATCGTGTACCGGCCTGCCTGGCCGGCCCTGCCGCCGGTTCTGCAGCCCGGCCAGACCCTGACGGGTCCCATGAATGGTCTTCCCGCGATCCGGGGTCAGACCAGTGCCGAGGTGCTCTACCAGCAATCTGTCGCCACGAACATGACGCTGGCCAAACCCAGTGTCGTGCTCATCGATCCGACGCAGAAGAAGACCAAATCCCTGGCCTCGGTCGACTTGACCCGGCTGCCCTCGGGCATTCTCACCGAGGCGAACCAGGGTCTGACCTACTTCCCCAACCTGCCACCGCACCTGGCCTCCCGGGTGTACTATGACCCCAACGTCGGCACAGGGGGATCTCTCGTGCTGAAGGGCGAGTTCAAGGATGAGGCGGTGGGTGAGAAATACCTGCAGCTCAATGTGCTGAGGGGCACGGCGGCCAAGCAGGACCTGCAGTCGGTCCTCGACCTGTGTCCCGCCTCGCCCGCGGACGAGAAGACGAAGTGGAACAACCTGGTGAACGGGCTGACCGCCGTGGTGGACACGTTCATGGAGAATCCCAACGTTCCCGGACAGTACGTGCCGGATCCCTCGCTCAGGACCAACGTCACCGTGGGCAACATGGTGGAAATCCGCAGCAGCGAGACGGCCGTCGATTCCTACGCCTTGAGCGCCTCCGGCCCCGGATATGGCATGGTCTCCGTCATTGTCGGCAACGGGTCCGCGTTCACGCCGCCGGGTGAACCGGTGTCGGTGCATGTGCTCCGCGTGGCCGGAGGCCTGTGGCCCGGTGAACTCAAGGTGGTGCCCTCGGCCAACCCGCTCAATGAACTGTTGACCTTGCAGCATACGCCCGACCTCGCCGGTCGCTTCGAAGAGTTCGAGTACGAGTGGCGCATCGGCGCTCCGGTCGATGGTGCCCCGCCGCCGATGGACGCCGGGATGACCCAATGGAAGGCCCTGCAATCGGGCAATGGCCTGCCCAGGTACACTTTGGGCGGGGCGGGTGTGCAGGTGCTCGCCGACAATTACCTGACGATGCGGTACCGATCCGTGAACACGGCCGACCCTCTGATCGGCCAATGGTCGACCTGGACCCAGCCCCAACTGGCCGAGGGTTGGATCAAGCGGGTGCTGGCGGGCATCAACCCGTTCCAGCAGCGCGTCAAGGACCTCTACAACAACGCGGTCAACACCGACGTCAGCGTCATCAGCCAAGCCGGTCGCCGATGGGAAGGTGCCATCGCGCTCAGCCTGAAGAACATCAACAATGCCGGCTTGGTTGAGATCTACGAGACCGTGCTCCGGCGCGGACGTGACCTGAGCATCGACGCTGGGATCAATTACGGCCCGGCCAACGACGCCTTGCTGCTCGTGGCGGGTTACCTCAACGACCTGTATTCGCTCTTGGGCGACGAGGCTGCGGCCGATGCGGACAATCCCACCATCGCCACCGGCACCGGTGGCGCCTCCGACGGGAGTGTGGCCACCGCCAAGTTCAGCTTCGCCGGCCAGATGTCGTCTTTGCTGGAGGAGGAGTTGGCCCTGCTGCGTGGCCGGGACGATTTCATGCAACCCGGGGTGCAGACGGCACCGGCCTACAACCGTCTCTATTGGAACTTCACCCGGGGCATCAACTCGGGCGAGGTCATCTACACCGAGAACTACAACATCAAGGACCTCAACACCGACGGTGTGATCGACGCGGCCGACGCGGCCAAGGCATATCCGCAAGGCCACGGTGACGCCTACGGTCACTACCTCACGGCCCTCAAGGGCTATTACGGCCTGCTGATCAACAACAAGTTCGACTGGGTGCCGCGATCCGAGGCCGTGACCATTCTCGGCAAGGCGATCCAGGTGGACTATGTCGATGAGCGGAAGTTCGCAGCCGCAGCGGGCTCGGTGGGCCAGACGGGTCTTGAGGTCCTTAAGCTCGTGTTCCGCCAGGCCTATCGTTCGGAAGGCACGGTCGGTTGGGATCGTTTTGGCGAGACGCGCCGGAACACCAATCGCGTGGTCACCACAGAGCGGCATTGGGGCCTGGACCATTGGGCCAGCCGGGTCGGTCAGGGGGCCTACCTGCATTGGGTGGTGGGCAACTCCATGTTGCCCGAGGTCGATCCGGATCCCACGCACGAGGGCATCCAGAGGATCGATCGCACGACCGTGCCCGAGTTGGGGCAGTTGCCCTTGATCTACCGCGAAGTCCAGCAGGTGCTCGACAACGCCGAGGCCGGCCTCACGCCGCTGGGTCTGGCGCGCGACAGCCTGGCGCTGGACATCAACCCGAACGTGGTCACCGGCGCCAGTCCCAAGGGGCACTTCGAGCAGTTGTACGACCGCACGGTGTCAACGCTGGAGAATGCCGCGATGGCCTTCGAGGAGGCCCGTACGATGTCTGCGGCCATCCGCTCGGAGGGGGATTCGATCGAGGAGGTGAAAGCGAAGATCCAAGACAACGAGCGGGCTTTGACCACCAAGCTCATCGAGCTGTATGGCACGCCCTATACCGACGACATCGGGCCGGGCAAGACCTACCCGCAGGACTACTCGGGTCCCGACCTGATCCACTACCTGTACGTCGACATGCCGGAATTCGTGTTTCCTGAGGAAACCGGAGAAGGTGGGCGCGAGTTCACCGTGGAGTTGAAGGGAAGCATCCCGGCCATCGCGGATCCCATCGGCCAGGCGAATGCCTTCGACGTGAATCAATTCACCATGTCGGCATTCCCGACACTCACCAACTACTCGATCAAGGTGACCGGCGAGGGATACACGCCGAAGCCTGAGGATTGGAATGGGCGAAGAGCGTCTCCTGGACGTATCCAGCAATCGATTTCGGCGGTGGTGGCGGCCGAGCGCCGCTATGCCCAAGCATGGAGCGACATCGATGGGGCAATCTCGGGATTCAAGGGTGCCGTCGACATGTTCAAGGCCAATTGGGAGACCTCCAAAGAGATCTCTGACAAGGAGCGGGACCTTCTGATCGCCCAGCAGACCTTCCAATCGGTGAACCTGGCGAACGATCTGTTCGAACTCTTCACCGAGAAGACCAAGGCGACCGCGGGGAACCTGACGAAAGCCGTCAAGGACGCCCTGCCGCAGTCGCTGGTCGCCGGCCTGGCGGCGGGTGGTGATCTGACCTCGGGAGGTCGCGCGGCGATCGAGGCGGCCGGTGGCGTGATCGTGGAGGCGTTGGATGCCATCAAGGTGGCCCGCACCGTGGTGGTCAAGGCCCTCGAGTTCTCCACCACCACCGCTGAACAATGGTCGCAGATGGATTACATCAAGCCCCGGGAGAAGAAGATGGAGTTGCGGCAATCCCTCAGTGATCTGTCAGACCAGTTGGGGGAGGTTCATGGACTGCTCACCATCATCAACCAGCGTCGTCGCGAGCTCGACGACGCGCAGATGAAGCTTCGCAGCCTGGTGGCCGAGGGCGAGCGCATCCAGGCCGATCGGCAGGCGTTCCGTTTCCGGGCGGCCGCGGCCATCCAGGGCTACCGCACTCGCGATGTCGCCTTCCGCCTCTTCCGCAACGAGAAACTCGACCGTTATGAGACCCTGCTGGATCTGGCCTCGAGCTACTCGCTCTTGGCGGCCAACGCCTACGATTACGAGACCGGTCTGCTCAAGGGGCAGAGCGGCAGGGCTTTCGTCGACCGCATCATCCAGGCGCGTGCGCTGGGTGTGGTCCGCAATGGTCAGCCTCAGTTCACCGGGAGCTCCGTCGGGGACCCGGGCCTCTCCGGGGCCTTGGCCGAGATGAACGCCGACTGGCAGGTGCTCAAGGGACGTCTCGGGTTCAACAACCCCGACGCCTACGGCACCACCGCATCGCTGCGCACAGGCAACTTTCGCATCTTGCCAGGGGCCGATGGCGACACGGCGTGGAAGGACGTGCTCAACCGGGCCCGTCGGGACGACATTCTGCAGGATGTCGATGTCCGTCGCCTGTGCATGCAGCTGGACCGCGGCGATGGTCTGGCGGTGCCGGGACTCATCCTCGAGTTCTCGACCACCATTGCCGACGGCATGAATCTATTCGGACAGCCGCTGGCGGCAGGCGACTCGGCTTTCCATCCGAGTGCCTTCGCCACGAAGATCTTCGGGATGGGTGTCGCCCTCGAGGGCTACAAGGGCATGGACAACCCGTTCCCGAACACCGGGGCGGTCAGTGGTTCCGGCGCTGTCTCACCGGCCGACCCGAACCTGGCCTTCATGGATTCGACCGCCATGGCGGCGACCCCGTACGTGTACCTGATCCCCGTGGGTCTGGATTCCATGCGCAGCCCGCCCTTGGGCGACCAGAGCACCATCCGCACCTGGTCGGTCCAGGACGTGACCGTGCCGATGCCCTTCAACATCGGCAGCTCGGACTTCTCGACCAAGCGGCTCTGGCAGAGTTCCGAATCGCTCACCGAGCCTTTGTTCTCGGTCCGCAAGCACCAAGCGTTCCGCCCGGTGCCCACGGCGGCTGTGTTCACGCCGAACATCTACGGTGTCAGCAGCGGCCTGGCCCGTTCGCAGTTCACCAATTCCCGGTTGATCGGTCGCTCGGTGTGGAACAGCCAGTGGAAGCTGGTGATCCCGGGCCAGACGTTGCTGAACAACCCGTCGGAGGGTCTCGACCGCTTCATCCAGAGCGTGAAGGACGTGAAGCTGCACATCGTGTCTTACTCGTACTCGGGCAACTGAACCACTGCTGACCATGCGTTCCTTGCGTCATCTCTTCTTGGCTGTGTTGTTGGGTCTGGCCGGGCATCGTGCCGTGGCCTTCCCTCCGCTGCCGCACCACACCGTGTACGGGCTGGTCCGTGACGAGTTCGGCAATCCGCTGATTTCGACGGGCACCGAGCTGACGCTCGAGACCCTCGCCGGCGCGACGATCACCACGACCGTGGTTCCCGGACTCGAGGCCGGCGTCAACTACCGCATCGAGGTGCCGGTGGACGCCGGTTTGACCTCCGACGTGTACCGGCCGACGGCGATGCGGCCCTCCGCGCCCTTCCGCATCCGCGTGAAGATCGCCGGACGCACCTATGTGCCGATCGAGATGAAGGCGAACATGGCGCAGTTGGGACAGCCGGCCCAGTCGTCACGGGTCGATCTGACACTCGGTGAAGACACCGACGGCGATGGTCTTCCGGACGCCTGGGAGCGGTCCGTGATCGCGGCGGGCAACCTGGGTCTCTCGATCGAGGGGCTCAAGCCCGACGTCCGACTCAATGGCAATCCGCTTTCGGTCCTGGAGGCCTATCTGGCCGGCACCTATGCGTGGGATCCGAAGGACGGGTTCCGTTTGGAGATCGTGGACTTCTCCGCGGCGGATCCGGTGCTGGAGTTCGTGGCCTTGCGTGGTCGGAGCTACACGGTCTCCGCGTCGGACGACCTGCAGACGTGGAAGCCCATGAACTTCAAGGTCCAAGGCTCCGCGACAGACTCGCCTCGGCCATTCTTCCAGACCACCCAATTGCAGCGGGTGCGCGTGGTGGTGTCGGGCGAGGCCGGGAAGGCGCCGCCGAAGTTCTTCAAGCTGCTGGTGAAGTGAACCGGCCATGAGCGGTGCCACGCCGAGGGGAAGGGAACCCGGGTCGCGATCCCGGTCCGGGGTCTTGACCCGCGTGCTGTTCGTGTCCGGAGCGGTGTTGATCCTGGGTGGCGGGTTCTACCTGGCTCAGGGACGGCGGCGATCAGTGCCGGTCATCGAGGAGGTGGGGAGGGATCGGTTGGTGTTGCGGGAAGGCCGATGGATGAAGACCGACGAGACCAACGCATTCACCGGGATGATGGTGGAGTTCTATCCCGACGGGACGCTGCAATCGCGCACCGTCGTGTCCAACGGCCTGTTGAACGGCCTCTCGGAGGGTTGGTGGACCAACGGCGTGCTGGCGGTGCGTGAGACGTTCCGTGAGGGCCGTTCCCACGGGGTGCGGACGAAGTGGGGGATGTCGGGCAACCGGATCTCAGAGACGCATATTCAAGAGGGCCGGATCGACGGCCTCCACCGCGAATGGCACACCAACGGACACCTGGCGGTGGAAGTGGCGATGGTCGCCGGCAAGCCGCAGGGGCTCTCCCGCAAATGGAACCCCGAGGGCGCGTTGGTTGGCCAGTGGTCGCTGAGCAACGGTGTCGTCGTCGCCACCATCACCAACGCCTCCGAGCTGCAGGCCTTGGCCCAGAAAGGGGACGGATTGTGAAGCGGAAGGTTCCAGCGAGCGGGATGGAAGGCTGCATCCGCAGCGGGCGGTGTGTTGCTTCGTTCCTCTCGCGAGTTCTCATCGCCGCTCGGTTTTTGGGAATCGCGCAGGGGCTTTTCTTGGCAGGCACCTTGGCGTTTCGGCTCTCGGCGGGGGAACCGATCGCCCGATGGGTGGCTGACGATTGGGTGGGCGGAACAGCCGACTGGGTCGATCGGATCGGAGGCAAAGTGGCGATGTCCTTCGGTGAGCCCGTCAAATTCGGTGGACAATTCAACGGAGCCGCATCGTCCGCTGGAATCGTCTTCGACGGGGTCGATGACTATTTCGAGGTGACGGCGGACAACAACCCGATCGCGGGTCGAACTACGGCAACGATTGTCGCGCTCTTCAGGGCGACTCAAGGTGCGACAGGCTACGACGACTTCCACTGGCGGTATCCTGGACCCATCAATGCCGAATCTGGAGGCAACCCGAATGATTTTGGACTGACCATCGGAGCCGATGGCCTGGCTCACGCGTTCTTCAACGAGCCGATCCCCACCATTACCCCGATCAGTGTCGTCGATGGTTTGGTCCATACGATGATACTGACCTGGTCTGATCCCGAAGTTCAGGGCGATGGGATAGCTCGGTTCTATGTAGACGGGGTGTTGGCTGGCTCCTCATCGGTGTCAGACGGCGGACCAGGGATCGTCAGCGACTTGATTCGAATTGGCCGAGAGAGGGAAACGTGGGATCGATGGTTTCGCGGCACCATTGGGGAATTGCGGTTCTACGAGACGATTGAGGATCCGGCCGAGATCCATGGGTCGATGACCAGTGCTGCGCCGGTCCCGGTATCCGTCACCGGCGCGCTGGTGAATCACAAGGTCTATGATGGGTCGACCGGCACGACCCTGAATGCAGAGGCTGCGCTGCTCTCGGGGGTGGGGGCTGGCGATTTGGTCTGGCTGGACATCAATAATGCCACGGCCTTCTTCGTCGAATCACCCTCGGTGGGTTCTGGCAAGGCGGTCCACGTCACCGGCCTGTCTCTTTCGGGGCCTGACGCGTGGAAATACCTGTTGGTCGAACCGGTTGGCCTCGTTGCCGACATCACCCCGAAGCCGTTGAACGTCACGGGGATTTCCGCGGTGAGTCGGACGTTCGATGCGACGCGCACGGCGAGCCTGGTGGTCTCCAATCCCCAGTTGATCGGAATTGAGGAGCTCGATGAGGTGACGCTGAATCACTCCCGGGTTGCCGGCCTGTTCGACACTGCTGCCGTGGGGTCCAACAAGTCCGTCTTCGTGACAGGGCTCGAATTGGAGGGCAAGGATGCCGGCAACTACCAGTGGGTGTCCCCCTCCATCACGGCCTCCATCAACTCAGAGGGACTGACCGCAGGGACACTGGTCGCGGTCTCGGCGACGTCGTTGCAGATCGGGGGCAACGGGGAGGTCGAACTCGTCCAGACCTCGCAACTGCCGGAAGGTGCCCTGGTGGAGAGGGTGGTGCTCAGCCTCGAATATTCCACCTACTGGAATTGGGATGCGATTGCCGGCAACTACGTGAAGCTCAATGGGGTGGATCTCCCTTCCCTCGGGTGGGCTTCCCTCGGTACGGGCAACGCTTGGCAGGCATTGCAGACCGTCCAGGTGGATGCCTTGGTCGCGTTCAATCGATCGGGGCAGAATGCATGGAAGATCGGTTCGGCTTGGAACCCCGTGTCCCTGCGCAACGTCACGGTGACCATCCACTACTGGGTGCCGCATCGGGCGCCAACGGACATAGCCTTGTCGGCGAACAGCCTGGCTGAGAACAACGCGGCGAACGCGACGGTGGGCACGTTGACCGCAACCGATGCCGATGCGGGATCGACGCATACCTTCACGCTGGTGAGCGGCACCGGTTCGACGGACAACGCGGCGTTCAACCTGACCGGCAACACCTTGCAGTTGAAGGACAGCGCGGACTTCGAAACCAAGAGCAGCTACAGCGTGCGGGTCCGAGCGACGGATGCTGGAGGTCTGTTTTTCGAGAAGCCTTTCGTCATCACGGTGACCGACGTGAACGAGGCGCCGACCGTCGCGGCCATTGCAGATCAGGCCACGCTGGAGGACATGGCGACAGGTGCCATTGCCTTCACTGTGGGCGATGTGGAGACGGCCGTGGGATCGCTGACGGTGACCGCGACGTCGTCGGACCTGGGTGTGGTTGCTGCCGAAGGCGTCGCCCTGGGCGGCAGCGGTGCCGAACGGACGATCCGGCTGACGCCGGTGGCCAACGCGAGCGGGACGAGCACGATCACGGTGACGGTGAGCGATGCGGGTGGGGTGAGCGCGACCCGATCGTTCGTGCTGACGGTGACGGCGGTGAACGACGTGCCGACGATCAGTGCGATTTCGGACCAGACGACGCTGCAGGACACGGCGACCGGAGCGATTGCCTTCACGGTCGGTGACGTTGAGACGGCGGCGACTGGGTTGGTGGTGACGGCGTCGTCGTCGAACCCGGCTGTGGTGGCGGCCGATGGCATTTCCCTCGGCGGCAGCGGATCCAACCGGACGATCACGCTGACGCCGGTGGCCAACGCGAGCGGGACGAGCACGATCACGGTGACGGCGGTTGACGGAGCCGGTGGAACGGTCGTGCGGTCGTTCACGGTGACAGTGACAGATCCCCAGGAACTGTTGGTGAACTCCGGTTTCGACCTGACAGCCACCGACGGGGTCGGTCCTGTGGGATGGTTCTCCACCGTGGGTTTTGTCCCTGGGGTTGGAGCGTGTTGCGGTGACGATGGTCCGCCGGCCGTCGGAGGCGGAATCCTTCGATTCGGCAATCGTTCTGACGCGGTCGTATCGCAGACGGTTGCAGTCGCTCCCTCGAAGATCGCCTCAGTCGGTGAATTTCGGTTGGAGTATCGGCTCGCCCAAGGGGGACAGCCGAGCATCTATTGGGTTCAGGTCGATCTTCTCGACGCCTCGGGACAGGTGCTCATGACTCGTCGATCGCCGGACTCGGGTTCCGCGTCCACGCCTGGCAACTGGACCGTCGAGACGTTGCTGCTGGGGCGTGGTGAGGTTCCGAATTTCGATCAGATCACTCAGATTCGGGTCTCGGTTTTCGGTCAGCAGAGTCCGCGAATCTGGTGGGGTCACTACGGCACATTTTTCGATTATGTGAGTCTCAAGGCGACAGCAAACACGTTGCCCACGATCAGTGCGATTTCCGACCAGACGACGCTGGAGGACACGAAGACCGCGGCGATCGCCTTTACGGTGGGTGATGTGGAGACGGCGGCGGAATC
>CAYLTF010000057.1:0-21030 GCA_964386625.1 uncultured Akkermansia sp.
TTCGGCTCGTTCGGGATCGGAGTGCTCCCTTGCGGGGCGGGTTTCCCCCAGCGGAGCAACCCGAAGAACAGCCGATTGCGCGTGCCTTCGGGGCCCGACTCCTGACGCCAGAGGTTCCAGAGCAACGACCGGCTTGCGCGCCCCGTCTTGGCATCGCGCTCCTGCCGGTAGAGCGACCACAGGGGCGACCATCCGCGGACGATGCCTTCATTGGAGGGAAACGCACCCTCGGCGAGGGCGAGCACCTGGAGCCGTTCGCGTCCCTCACGATCCCGGGCATGGTGGAACAGCGGCCACAGCGCACGGCGTCGGTATTCGGCACCCGTGCGACGATCGCGCTCCGCCAGGTCGACCCACAGGTAGAACACGCTGCGGGTCTGTTCCCGATCGAGGTCCTCGGCCAGCAGGCGCTTGTGGCTGTAGAAGGGCCACAGCACGAACTCGCTCTGCTGCTCGGCATTCGTGGCCCGCCCCCAGAGCGGCCAGACCCGACGCGCGTGTTTGCCGGGCCCGTCGGCCCACCCGATGAAAGGCCAGGGCGCGCCCCATTCCTCGAATTGGCGCTCCCGGTCCACGGTATGGGTGAAGAACGGCCACAGCAGCGTGGTGTTGTCGCGCAGCTTCGACCGTTGCTTGGAGAAGAGCGGCAGGGCCAGGGTGTTGGTGACCGGATTCTCGGAGCCGATGCCCTGGCGGTCGGTGATCCAGAAGGGCCAGACGACGAAGCGTTTCTCATGACCGGGCACGACCTCGGGCAGGTCGCTCAAGGAATTGGTCCGCACCAACGGCGCACGATGCTCCTGGCCGTACAGCGGCCACACCTGCCACCCCTGGGCGGCGCCGGTGCGCACATGGACGAACGGCGCGAGATAATTGTCGGTGACCACGTCGCGCTTGCGGGTCTGCACCCAGAGCGGCAGCGCGGCGAAGCGCACCTCGTCGCGGAACAGGCGACCCTTGAGATGCCCGTAGAACGGCACCAGTGCGCGATAGGCCTCGGCCGGATCATCGGACCGCTGGCTGAACCAGAACGGGAACACGGTGAAGCGCTGCTTCCCGGGCCCCTCATTGCTTTCGCCGCCGCTCCAGCTCATCAACTGCAGGATGTGGAAGCGGTACTGCGAACCATACTGATCGAAGGACACCAGCGGGTAGAGCACCTCGGCCTGCGTGCGCTCGACGCCCGGTTCGTGCTGGAACGACACCCACGGCGAGAAGCCCCAACCCCACGCCTCGGGCGTCTCCTGCCAATGGAAGAGCGGCCCCAGTGCCTCGCCGCGATGCCCGGCGCGCAGCGTCAGCGGGAACTCCTCGGCCAAAGGCCCGAACCGGACCCCGGAGTCGGAGTCCGCCCAGGCGGACAACCCGCACAACCCAGACAACCCACCCCCGCCTGCCAGGAGCAGGGCGGACAGCAGGGGCCTGAGGGCGCGGGACAATTTCGTCATGAACCGGCCACGAAGGTCTCGCGGCCACCGATGCGGGTCAAGGTGCGGGGACTGGGGGATGTGTCGATGGAATGCTGCCCAGATCCATTCCACCAATCCGCATCCGGGACCATCCGAGAATCCTCCCACACGCCGGCTCGGCTCATGCTGATTCGAGAAACCCCAGCACGCCGTGGATCACTGCCTGCACCCGATCCTCCGGGGCAGCGCCCGGTGGGATCCGGATGTTTTGCCGGACCCATCCGGGATCCAGCGCCTCCACGGCAGCCCGCATCTCGATGGCTCGAAGCTCCGGGGAAGCCTTCTCCAATTCAGGCCTGTCGAGGAACCGAGCGACCGCTTCGAGGGCTTCGAACCCATCGACCCAATCCACCCATCGTGGGTATCCCATGAAGTGCGTTCCGGGGCCCGTCGATCCGGCGAGCAGGAAGCGCCAGTCGTCATGACGCAGCTGGAATCGCTTCTCCAGACCTTCGCGATGGAACTCGACTTGTCCGCTTCGGGCCAAGTCATTGAGGGTGCTCTGCAGGGTCCGCGGAAAGTACCCGAGCCGCCGAGCCATCTCACCGGCATGCCCGGACTCCTGGGCCAGCAAGTAGGCCATCACCTCGGCCCGAGCTTGGAGACCAAAAAGAGCCCGCAACTGGAGGAGCAGGTTGGTCGGTCGTCGCGGGTCCGGCGACTGGCTCAGGTGCCGAAGGCGGACAGGCCCTCGGAGCCACCCATGCCGGGCGAAGATTTCATCCGGCGCACGCACCGATGGAATACCTGGAAACAGCAGCTCGGGTACTCGGCTCCCGGTGGTTTTCCGGGCGAAGACTTTCCATTTGGCATGGACCGTACGACGCGACAGATGCTCGGCCATGGCGGCCAGCACACCCGCATCGCCGATGCGTTGCCCGAGCGTCTTGAGCCGCTGCAGGTTGATGAACGAACCGTTGATGTCGAGCCAGTCGAACACTTCGTCGAACAACCGAGGCTCGCGCCCCAGTCGTGTCGTGATCCACAGCAAGGCTTCCGGGTCGATGATCCAGCGTTCTGTCGCCGGATCGCCGCCGGCAACCCCCAGCGCGGACCACTGACGCCACAGGAATTCCAGGACCCGATTCCGAAATTGTTCTCTAGAGACTCTCATGGAGGGATTCCTGTCCAAGGCCGCGGAGAACCTCGAACACGAGCTGGCGAAAGGCCTCGGAAGCGTCGTGACTGAAGACCCAACGGGCGGCTGCGAGCAGTTCTTGGGACGTTGGCCCAAGCTTCTGCAAATCGGCGAGGTGTCGACCTCCCTGATCGGCAGCTGCGAAGAGTTTGAAGTGGATCTGATCGAAGCGGCTGATGAACCCCACGCGCAGCTCCGGACCGAACTCACGCCACGACAACCGATCGCCCAGGCCCTCGGGAAGGCCCAACCGGAACAGGTCTTCATCGGCAGGTCCGTCATTGAGCCAGTGACGCGGCAGGCTGATCTCGGATCGAACCGCCTCGGCATCATCCGCCAACCAGTCCGGGAGCGGACGGGCGCAACGCAGCCGACCGCTCTCAAGGGTAGCAAGGACATCCACATCTTGGGTGGTCCGATGCACCAACCCCAGCGCAATGAGCGCCGATCCACCGCAAACCACCAGGTGGATCGCTGGACGATTCCGAACCGCCATCAACCCGCCCAGCAGCTCCAGAGCCTTCTCGAGGGTTTCTTGACTGATCGGCTTCATTGGTACAATTGAAACACTGATATTCGGTGTTTCAATTGTTTTTAATAACCTCTCAACAGCTCACGAGCGAACCCTTGGTCAGGGTATCCGATGGTGGAGCCCTGCGGGATTCCTGAATCATCGATGCATGGACCGAACCGCTGGAGTCTCCAACCGCTGGAATTTGTCCCGGCCACGGCGGATCCCCTCCGATCCATGGCCATGCGGGGCGCGGGTAAGTCGAGCAGGGTGGGGAAGTCTCCCTGGATGACATCGGGTATCACCGCTCCAGTTGGGGAGCTGCAGGATGTGGAAGCGGAATTGCGAACCGTATCGATCGAAGGACACCAGCGGGTAGAGAACCAACCCCGAAGGTCTCGCGGCCACCGATGCGGGTCCAGGTGCGGGGGCTCCTTGGAACCGCCACCGAGAGCAGGCTTATCTTTCCGGCGTTGGAAGGTCGGGCACCTCGATGCGGTCGCCGTCACGCAACCAGAAGGAGGCGGTGATTTCGGCGTCCGATCCATCGATGTTCCAGGTTTGGACACCGGCCGGCCCCCGGCGCTCGATGCGCAAGTTGCGAAGGTCCGAGGTGGTGCGGAGCAGCGACGGCTGGCGGAGGGCACTGTGCAGACTGAACGATCTGAACGATTCATCAAACCGCCGCCAATCAGCCTCCAAGGACAACTTCACCGACCGGGTCTCCCCCCGAATCCGGAATTCGACCGTCCGGGTCAAGCAGTTGGTCCACAAATTGACCAACCCTTTCGGTGCCCCCTCGAAGACTGCATCGATCGGGTGATCCCGCTCTGGAATCTCCACCAGATCCCCCCACTTCAACGGCTTGTCTCCCAGGCAATCTCCCGAGGCGATCCACGCCTCGACATCGACCGGAATCTCCTCCCAGCGGGTGCCTTCCGTTGACGGACGGTGGATCACCACGCGCCGCCAATCCGGAAACGCGAAACCAGGATTATTCACATACTGACCCTCCCACTGACCGATAGAGCTACGTCCAACAACGCTCACTCTCGGAGAAACTACTGTCGGTAGCGCCGGCTGCGCCACCCCGCCCACCGCAGGATTCACGGCAGCCGGAGAGCCCGTCGCATCGATCGCGGGCCGCGAGGTAAGGCGAAACGCTTCGGGGGCCACGAGGGGTCCCTGATGCGCTGCCAGCAACTCGAGCAGGGTGAAGGCATTGGGATCGTTGGTGGCCTGCGTGCGAAAGACCCTTGTTCGCAGCATCCGCCCGGACTGTTTCCGGACCACCTGGATCGCGCCGAAGTCTGGCAACAGATCCTTGGCACCGGCGGCTCGGAGCAGACGGGCGTTCTCGGCGGCATTTTCCTTGGAGGATCCCCCCTGATTGGTATCGGCCATGATGTCCTCGACGATCTCCAACGGGGTCGGTCCGCCACCCCGGGGCCGTCGGTTGGGATCGGCCTTGGCATCGAGAAGCCGCCGGACCCATCGAGGATCGCCGGAGCATGCCATGCCAAGGAGGGTCTGCCCCTCGTGTTCAGAATTCGGATCGGCACCCCAGGTCAACAACAGGTCGATGGCGCTCTCCTGTTGCCGGGTTTTTGGCAGAACACTTCGCTGATCCAATTGCCCTTTCAACAAAGCATGGATCATGGGTGGTCCATGACGGAGCAAGGTGTTGGGGTTTCCTCCCGACTGCAGAAACCGTTCGACGCCCGGGACCCATCCTCGATCGGCCGCAACCCCAAGCGGCGTCCACCCGTACCGATTGGGACGGTTGGGGTCCGCGTGGGCCTTGAGCAATGCATCCGCGATCTTGAGTCGGGAGGATTGTTGGTCCGGCGACAGGGAGCGATGATTCTGTTCGACGAGGTAGTGGAGCGAGTTCAGACCCTCGCCATCGGGTTCATCGGCAGAAACCCCATGGGCCAGCAACCAGTCGACACCCTCGAGCCTCAACGCTTCCATGGCGGCCCTTAGCATGGAGGACCCTTGCGGGGCCAACGACTCCGGCAACCCTGATCGCCCACCGACCAGACGATCAAGGAGCTCCACCGGGGCCCAGGCAATGGCCTCGCTCAACGGAATCCGTCCACCGATCACCAACGTCGGATCGGAACCCAGTTCGAGAAGACGCTGCGCCATCGCTCCATCGCGGTTCTTCAACGCCAACACCAAAGGGCTGTAGGATCCGGGCCCGAAATCTTGGGCCACCTCCTCGTTCAGGGATGCCCCCGCTTCCACCAAAAGTTTCATGAGGAATTGGTCACCTTGGACCACCGCGATTCCCAGGGGCGTCAATTGGTTCAGAACCAGCCTGGAGGGAGTATCCCGGAACGATAGTGAGCCTTGGCAGCGGATCGACGGTCGAGCACCCGAGGCGAGGAGGATTTGAACCACTTGCTGATGGCCTGCCTCTACGGCCCGGTGCAGCGCTGTCATGCCATCTTTGTCCAACAAGTCCGGCGGAACCCCCGCCTTCAGCAGCGATTCCACCAGACGCTTGTGGCCGGCACCGGCGGCCAGATGCAATGGCGGCCGACCTTGGCCACCACCTTTCGGATCCACCCGCTGCGACAGCAGAAATTCCACCACGCGACGATGATCGAGGCGCGCGGCCGTCTGCAGAGGGGTCTCCTTGTTCTCGCCTTGAGGCGCATCGATCAGGTCGGGGCTGTTGACCAGCATCCGCCGCAATCGCTCCAATTCCCGCGACTCCGGATCCGAGCCCCCCTCGTCCGACTTCAGGGGAGCCGGCAGACTTGAGCTCGGGTCCCGAGACGTTTGCGGGGCCTCCACCGCACCCCAAGCTCGAAGGCGTTCGGTGGCGAGGGCGACGAGGTTGGTCTGGGTGCCGAATTCGCGGATGAGGCGTCGGTAGCCGGCGATGGCGTCATTGGTGCGGCTCAGGCGGCGTTGGGTTTCGCTGAGGCGGAACAGGGCGGTGGCGATGAGGTCGCGTTGCGCGTCGGCCAATCGGATCACCTCGCCGTAGGCTGCGCTGGCGGCCTGAAAGTCCGCGCGGGTCTCCTCGGCGAGCAGGCCTCGCTGGAATGCCTCGGTCAGTGGATCTGCGGCCCGGAGCGTCAGCATGAGGCCCAGAAATGCCGACATCAGCGATGGGATATGCAATGGATTCATGGAGACAGAATGCCCACGGCCACGGGTGGAAGTGTCAGGGAACGGCAAAATCGGGAGCGACGCGAACCCAAGCGGCCCGGGACGGTCTCGCCACGTCGGGGATTGCACCGACGAATCACGGCTTCCCTCCCTTTCCGGACCGCGAGGCGGCATTGTTTCGGGACATGGGTGTCGCTTCGGGTCGCTGGGGTGTCGCCTCCGGTTCGTGATCGGATCGGCGGCCTGGCGCCAAACCAGGCCCCGGGTCGAGATCCGTCGCCGTGTCCGGACCGAGATCCAGACGGTAGCCGAACCCATGCACGGTCTTGAGGCATTTCGCGGCCCCGCCCCCGGGCGATCCGGGCTCGAGTTTGGCGCGCAGGCTGGCCATGTGGGTATCGATCGTCCGGGTCGTGGGGAAAGCTCCGACACCCCAGACCACGTCCAGACAACGCTCGCGGGAGACCGGCTGGCCCGGGGTCTCGGCCAACAGGCGCAGGAGGCCGAACTCCTTGGCGGTGAGGTGCAACGGTCGGCCGCCGCGACGAACCTCCAACCGGGCGAAGTCCACCGTCACCTCGCCCAACTGCAACTGCGTGGGTGCCGCCGCACCGCGATGGAACCGCCGCAGGAGCGCCCGCACCCGGGCCAGCAATTCGTCGCCGCTGAAGGGCTTGACCAGGTAGTCGTCGGCACCGGAGTCCAGGCCCCGGACGCGATCTTCCACGCGACCCTTGGCCGTCAGCATGAGGATCGGCACGGCACGCCCCAGGCGACGCACCTCGCGTGCGAGGGCGAACCCATCGAGGCGGGGCATCATCACGTCGAGCAGGAGCAGGTCGGGCTGCTCGGCCAGAGCCCGCTCGAGGCCCTCGGCTCCCTGCGCGGCGGTGATGACCCGGTGCCCCTCCGACACCAGCAAGTCGCTCAGCACCGTGCGCATGGCCGGCTCGTCTTCGATGATCAGGATGCGGGACATCGTCTGGGCGGGTTCCGGTTCGACGGTTCAAGCCTTCAGGCGGTGGGATCCGATCCCGGGTGCGCATCGGATGCAACGTCCGACGCAGGGCCGGGATCTGTCGGCGACGGATCTGACGCCGCGATCCATGGTGTGCGGGAAGGCTCCTCCCAGGGCAATTCCATCACGAGGCAGGCCCCCGGGCCCGGCGTGTCGTCGACCCACACCCGGCCCCGATGGGCGCCAACGATGTGCCGCACGATGGCCAGGCCGAGTCCCACACCCTGGGTCTCGCGCCGGAGTTCCGAGCCGCGCCGGAAGAAGCGCTCGAAGACCCTCTGACGGTCTTCCGGGGGAATGCCCGGACCGGCATCGCGCACCGAGATCCGCACCACCGACGACGGACCCGCCGAGGGTGACGACGGCTCACCGGGCGCCGCGCGCCAGGTCTCGACCCGCACCGTCACGGCACTGCCCTCGGGCGCGTGCTTCAACGCGTTGTCGAGGAGGTTGGAGAGCGCTTGTTGCAGGGCGACGCCGTCGGCGAGCACCTCGATCACGGCCTCCGATCCGCCGCGGGGCTGGAGATCGACCGGCTCTGTCCACGCGATGCGGACCTGGCGCTCGGCGGCGAGCGGCTCGAAGGAGCGCACCGTGGCCGAGACGAGCCGGACGAGGTCGGTGGGCTCGAACTGGTATTCCTTCCGCCCCTGCTCGATGCGCCCGAAATCGAGGACGTTCTCCACCAACCGACCGAGGCGGCGGGTCTCCTGAAGCAGCAGGCCGGCGTATTGGCGGCGCTGGTTGGGCTCGGCGACCCGACCGGAAGCCAGGCCCTCGGCCAGGAGGCGCAGGCTCGCCAGGGGGACACGCAGCTCATGGGACACGCTGGCGATGAAGTTCGACTGCTCCTCGTTGAGCGCCAGTTGGCGCTGGATCAAGCGCTGCATCTGCCAGGCCGCCAATCCCGCCACCGCCACCGCCGCCAGGATGATCCCGCCGAAGAGCCACTGCCGGAGCTGCTGCGCGGCGAAGACGACGTCAGGATCGCTGAGGTGGATCCGCACCACGAAGTTCGGACGCTCGAGTCCCTCGAGGACCTTGACCTGACCGGACTTCGGATTCCACCGGTCACCTCCGACAATCCCGGCTTCCTCGGCGAGCACGGGCAACCTCGACGCCTTGGGAAACAGCGGGAAGGGCAGCCGGCGTCCCTCCCATTCCACGGAAAGGGTCCACCCCGCGGGAAGGGTCGGTTTCGCCTCCTGACCCGGTTCCTGCGCCCAGGCTTGGTTCTTGAGCGCCATGAACGCCGCCCAACCGAGGCTCTCGGAGGAAAAGAAGGTCACCTGCTGCGCATCGGTCCCTTCGTCGGCGAGCCCCCACCATGCCTCCCGGCCCCAATACACCCAACCCATCTTCTGGGAGCCTGTGGCATCGATGGGACGGATGGCCCACAACTTGTGCAGTTGGCGGGATCGCTCGTCCAAAGACCACGCCAGCCGTAGACCCATCGGAGTCTTGCTGAGTTCTTCAAACGGTCGCGCGATGGAAGTCAGCGGCGGCGGATGAGATCTCAACAACGCATCGGTCATGACGCTCGGTTGCCGGAAGGCCAGGCCTCGAAGCAGCTCCAATTCTTCCTCTTCTTCGGAGGGAGAACCGGCCCGCCTCACGACTTCCTGATAAGCCAGGGCTCCCAGCGGCAGCCCGGAGATCGATTCGACCCGATGCCTCACGGCGCTCAACCCCAGGTCCAACAAGTCGTCCCGCACGGTTGAGAGCCCTTCGGGTGCCCGACGGAGCGTCAGGAACCTCGCCCAATGATCCACCGAGAGATCCTTCGACTCGGCCCGGACCACGCGCAATTCGGCTTCCATCTCCTGCGGCGACAACGGGCCGGAATCCTGCAGGCGCTCCAAGGCCGCCCGGACCCGGGGCGAAAGCTCCAGAACCCAGGCCGGGGGGTTCGGGACCTTGGGATACCCCGGGGGTTGCACCAATCCCCGGGAGTTCGCGACCACTTGGACAGGACTCCCCAGGAATGTGTCCGGAAACCACCATCCGTGGGATGTCCGGAAGACGCGGGAAAGGCCATCATCCGCCTTCAGCTCAGGCATCAGGTTCAGATCCTCCACCCTCAGTCGATCCTCCGTCCCGGGACGCGGCCGGTAGGCGGGATCGGCGGACCGCCACTCGAAGCGGTTCCCGTCGTTCAGGGCCCCGAATTCCGACTCCAGCGTTCCCAGCCATGACGGCCAAGACACCCTCAACAGGGCCGAGAAATGCCGGGCCCATCGGGCCGCCTCCCGGCGGGTCTCGTCCTCCACCGAGACGCGGTCCCGGACGACGGCGATCCACCCCACCACAGCCAGGATGGCCACCGGCATCAGCACGAGCAGCGCCGTCCACCTCGAAGAACTCCCGGAGGCCAGAGATCCCGGGCGCGGGCGCCTCCGAGGCATGCGGTCCCAACTGAGCATTCCGCCGGCGATCAGGAGGCCCGCGATCACCAGGAACAACAGTCCGTCTCTCCAGTTCACTGAGCTCGACATTCGATGGGCTGGGATTGTCTTCGAAGGTTGTAGCCCCATCCTGCCTGCAGGCGGCAATCGATTCGTCAGGGAATTGTCAAATCGATGGCGGGGAGCGCAACAGCCGACTCGAATCCGGAGCCTTTTATCAAACCTCTCCCGAAACCCTTCCTTGGGGAGGGTAGCTGTAGGCAACCGGAGGAGGAAGAGGATGAGCAATCCTGGTCGGTTGAGAATCGCTGGCCTGAGCTCACGGCCGATCCGGATCTTGGAGAAGCAAGCCCGTTGGAAGCAAAAAACCGGCTTTGAGGCCGGTTTTTCAACGCAGGGAAAGTGGCGGGAGTGGCGGGGCTCGAACCCGTAACCTCTGCCGTGACAGGGCAGCGCTCTAACCAATTGAGCTACACCCCCGCGTTGGGGAGCGGAAGGTGCATTCTCTTGGCCCTCTCCGTCAACGTTTTTGTCGTCGAGACCGCAAAAAATTTTCTTCAGGGGGCCTTGGATCCGGACGGAACGGCCCATGGACAGACTCCGGATCCACGGAAAGACTCGGCGCCATCATGCCCCTCCCGCCCTGTGTGCCACGGCTCTGCTGCGCGATGTTGATGATCGGATCCACCGCCCTGAACGCCGCCGATCCGAAGCCGGCTGCTGCGACTCCGCCGACTCCGACGGCCCCTCCGGCTGGGGTGAACCGCGGTGCGGTGACCTCCCCTTGGCCCAGCGGCCGCGAGGACCGGTGGCACGGGTTCGTACGCCACCGGTTCACGGTCGAGGGGGTCACCGGATGGGTCGTGGAACCCAAGCAGGCCGCGCCCGGGAAGCCCTGGACCTGGTGCCTGGAGTTTCCCGACGCCTTCACGGAACGGACCGGGGTGCTGCAACTGCTGGAGCAAGGGTTCCACCACGTCCACCTGGAAGTCGGGAACACCTTCGGATCCCCACGGGCCCTCGAGCAGTTCGACGCGTTCTATCAGGCGCTCCGACGCGGCGGGCTCGGCCCGAAGGCGGCCTTGGTCGGCATCAGCCGCGGCGGCCTCTACGCCTATCGGTGGGCGGCCCGCCATCCGGATCGGGTGGCCTGCATCTATGGCGACGCGCCAGTGTGCGACTTCAAGAGCTGGCCCGGAGGCAAGGGCACCGGCAAGGGCAGCGCCGGCGACTGGACCCAATTGCAACAGCACTACGGATTCGCGACCGAGGCCGAGGCGTTGGCCTTCACGGGCAATCCGGTGGACCAGCTGACCCCACTGGCCAAGGCGGGGGTACGGCTCATCCATGTGGTCGGCGACACCGATGATGTGGTGCCCGTGGCCGAGAACACCGCGGTGGTGGCATCGCGCTACCGGGCGCTCGGCGGCCGCATCGAGGTGATCCACAAGCCGGGCGTCGGGCACCATCCGCACGGTCTGGACGACCCGGCCCCGGCGGCGACCTTCATCCGGGAGAGCTTCGGAACGTCGGGAAAGCCGCGACCCTGAAGCCCCCCGTCGGCTCGGGGCCCATCGTCCGGCTCTTGGGTGGCTCGCGTCGGGGTCGGATCAGTAAAGGATCGTGACCGACCCATCGGCTTCGCGCCAGGCGGCCACGGAACCCCAGACCGGCACCCCGGGAAGGCGTTGCACGGGCGATTCGTTGGACGAAGCCTGCGCTCCAAGGGTGCGCCAAGCCAACTCGCCGCCGCGCTGCCAGCCCGTGCCTTCGGTCCAGGCGACCAGCATCGAATCGGTTCCCTCGAGCGGCACGAGCACCGGGTGGTTGGCCTTGCGACCCGCGTCGGACACGGGCCGGACCGGTTCGGCGGTCCCCGGGCGTCCCAGCCGGATGCGCCCCTCGGAGAGCCATACCGCCACGGCAGAATCTCCAACCCAACCCAGACGGGTGGTCGACAGCGGGCATTGGTTCAACTCCCAGGTGTCGAGATCGGTGCTCCGGAACTCCAGAGACCCCGCGCGAGCCGTGAGCAGGCGCATGCCCCGCTGCGTCTTCCCGGCGGCACCACGCACGAGCACCCAGCCGGAACCGTCGGGCCCGAACCCGGCGTCGAGAGCACAACAGGCGCAGACCCCCATGCCTGGCGGATCGATGCGTCGCGGAGGATCGAAGGTTCGCCCCTCGTCGCGCGACACGGTCAGGAAGACCGCGCGCCGAGTCTCGTCGTCCCCCTCGGGTGGCGGGGTCGGCAGCGCGGCGTGCCAGACGACCCAGACAGTGCCCTTGCCGTCGGCCGCCACGGCGGCACCACCATCCAGATGACGGGTCTTTCCGCCCAAGGCACGCTGCGGCTCGAATCCCTCCTTGCCGGGAATCGAACGCGCATACAGCAGCGGCGCCGACCCGGAGACGGTCTGTGGCACTTTCGAGGAGCCATTCCAGACCACGTGCAGGATGCCGTTTCCGCCGAGGGCCAGTCGGGGCCCACGCACCGTGCCGAGGGCCACGGCGGCGCCCGCCTCGGAGTTGACCGTGATCGGAGGCGACCATGGGCCGCGGCCAGGCCCACGACCGGAATCGCGGGTCACGCAATGGATGTCGGCCGCCTTCGGGTCGCCGCTGAGGTAGACCAGGTGCACCCGACCCTGGGCATCCACGCGGACATCGGGCTGGAGTCCCGACTCCGGGACGCGCTCCGGGTGAACCTCGGCGGCGCGGAGCGCGGTCGGAGGCATGACAACGGCACCCAGCAGGCCGATGAGGAGAGATGCCGCGGCGGCCCTGGTTCGAAGCACGGTCGGGATCATGGGCGCGATGAACCGCCAGAAGCGAAGCGGTGTCCATCCGAGTTTCACCACATGCACCACTCGAAGCCCGGCGGTCGGCCGAGGCGTTGAACCCCTGCCCCCGTTCGAAACCCACGACCAGAACTAACAGTTGCCCTGGGGATGCCGGATTCTTAAGGTGTGCGTCTCGGTTGCGCGGGTAGCTCAATTGGATAGAGCGTCGGTCTCCGAAGCCGAAGGTTGTGGGTTCGACCCCCGCCCCGCGCACCAGTTCTTCCGCAGGATTCTTCCCCCAGCCAGATGCCCCAGCAGACTGCGGTCCGCTGCGATCATTCCGCAGGCCCGCTGCGCCGGAACAGTTCCCTGGAGAAACCTTCCGGCATCGGCGGAGTGGCCCCCGCCCGGGTGCAGACGAAATCGGCGACCTGATGGGCAAGGCGAAGGATCTCTTCTGGCGGATGACCCAACAACAGCCCCAACGCGAGGGCCGCGGTGTAGCTGTCACCCGCACCCACCGTATCCACCACCGCAAGCGGCACCCCCTCCTCGGTGAGCGGCCATGACACGCACCGACCGTCGAGCCACAGGCGACTGCCCCGGCCTCCCCGCGTCAGGGCCACCGCCCGAAGGCCGAACCGCTCGGCCAACCGACCCAGGCACCGCTCCTCGTCGGCCTCGGTCCAGCCCAGCAATCCGACCAGCACCGGCAACTCCTCGTCGTTCATCTTGAGCACATTGGCCCGGCCCAGGGAGTCGAGGATCACGTCCCGCGACCAGAACCGTTGGCGCAGGTTGATATCGAAGAGGCGCAAGGCATCGGCTCGAGTCGCCTGCAGCACGCGCCGGATGGATTCGCGCGCCACCGGGTGGCGCTGAGCCAACGTCCCGAAACACACCGCATCGGCCCGGGCCGCCTCAGCGAGAACCTCGGGCCCCGCCGCCAGGAAGTCCCAGGCGACCTCGGTGTGGATGGTGTAGGTGGGCTGCCCCGACGGATCGAGAGCGACGCTGACGGTGCCGGTGGGCGCGACCGGATCGACGGCGACGCCCGCCGTGGAAAGCCCCAGCGCACCCAGGCGTTCCATGATGTCCCGGCCCAGGTCGTCGGAACCCACCCGCGAGATCACCCTCCCCTCGCCGCCCAACGCATGGGCGTGGTAGGCGAAATTGGCCGGTGCTCCGCCCAATTGGCGTCCACCCGGCAGGAGGTCCCAAAGAACCTCCCCGAGGCCGATGCAGAGGAAACGCCGGGATCCGGGGTTCATGGGCGGGTCGGGCTGGCCGGACTGGGCGGGGCCACAGGGCTCGCCACCTTCCGCAGAGTCCAGGCCGATTGGAGTTCGTGAGCCTCGAGGTTCTTGAAGGCGACCGTGCCGCCCTGCGCCTCCACCGAGAGCGAGAGCGCGTCGGGCTTGGGCTGGACGGGCATCGGAATGTAGCAGAGCCCCCGGCTGGCGAAGACCTCCAGGCCGGTGCGGTCGCAATACACGATGAGGTCCAGGCTGCCGCCCTGCAGTGGCGCCGGGGCCCGGTGTCCGGCCACCGACAACTCCTGGTTCTTCACATCGTAGGACACGGGTACCCCCCGGAGGTTGAAGACGACGTGGGTCGCCTGCCCCGGCTTCAGGACGGCACGGACCTCGAGCAATTCGCCCTGCACCTGCGCCAGCGGGTTCTTCGCGCCCGGGGCCAGCGACAGCGAGCCCAGGCGGTGGGATCGGGCACGCAGCGTCTCGAGTTCACGCACCGGCGTGAAGGTCAACCGCGGCCCATCGGCCGTGCCCAGCAACCGGAGCTCCAGGGGCACGGTCATGGACTGGTTGAAGGTCATGCCCTTGGTGGGCGTCTGGAACCAGCCGATCTGGATGCGGCGACCGTCCGAGGCCGGAACGTCGCTGAAGGTCTGGGGCGCGTAGAAGCCCTTGCCGCGGTGACCGGTCAGGTTGCTCTGCTCGGGCACGAAGCGTGCGCCATCGAACGTGCCCACGGCATAGGCGCTGTTGGCTGCGAGCAGCACCCACTTCCGTCGGGTCGGGTCGCCGTCCACCGGCAACTCGAAGAAATCGGGGCACTCGAAGAGGTAGGGCTTGCCGGCGGCGTCGCCCTCGACGACCTGCGCCAGACTCCACTCGCGGAGATTGGGCGAATGGAAGAAGTGGATGGTGTGCTTCTTCTGCCACTCCACGTAGAGCACCATGACCCACTTCCGGGAGGGCTCATGCCACATCACCTTGGGGTCGCGGTTGCCGCCGGTGATCTCCTTCAGGACGGGATTGCCGGCATACTTGGTGAACGTGCGACCGTCGGTGCTGTAGGCGATGGACTGCACGGTGGGATTGCCGGCGGCGGTGTAGATGAGCACCAGCGGGGGCTTTCCGTCCTTGCCGAAGCCGCTGGTGTTCTTCCAGTCCACCACGGCGCTGCCGCTGAACATCGGCCCCTGGTCGTCGGGCAGGAGTTTGTCGCCCAGTTCCTGCCAGTGGACCATGTCTCGGCTGACCGCATGACCCCAGTGCATGTTGCCCCAGTCCCAGCCGTAGGGATTGTGCTGGAAGAACAGGTGGTACTCGCCGTTGTAGAAGACCATCCC
Organism: uncultured Akkermansia sp.; assembly: GCA_964386625.1. Classification (GTDB taxonomy): domain Bacteria; phylum Verrucomicrobiota; class Verrucomicrobiia; order Limisphaerales; family UBA9464; genus SXXZ01. The sequence goes on from CAYLTF010000057.1 coordinate 15,047, forward strand.
ATTCGGATCGTTGTTCCAGCCGCGCTTCGGCGAAAAATGGAACTGGCCGCGCAGCGGCTCGCGGTAGAGCGATGCGTCGTCCTTCAATGCGTCGCTCTGATCGATGGCCGACAACGCCGCGGAATCGGGCGGCAACTGGTCGACCCGAAGCGTGACCGTCTGACCTTTCCAAGCCGACACGTCCATGGGGGCCCACCAATCGGGCGCACCGTCGGCCAACTCGATGTCGTTCCGGACCACGGTCTTGCCGTCGACCAACAGCGTGACCACCCGCTTGGGAGCCCCGTTGCGAATGGGCAGGTGCAGGTAGCGCGAGCCGACCGGGATCGACCGCTCGACGTTCTTCTGCAGGCCTTTCGGTCGGGTGTCGGTCTGCCGGAGGTGATCGACATTGAGATGTCCCCAACCGCCCTTGGCCTCGTCGACGATGCGGATGGAGGCCGTCTGCCCGGCCAGATCGGCGACATCCCACGCATCCGGAACCAACGCCTCGCTGCCGCCGTTTCGGTCGTTCGGGCCCGTCGCCGAACGGACCACCCGGCCATCGACCAGCAATTGCAGGGCGAGCTTCTGCTCGTTCTTGCCGCCGCCGATGAGGAAAGCGATGTGGCGCCGCTCGATCTTGAAGGGTGGCGAACTCAGCGTGCCGGTCGTGTCGTCGCCCCCGCGGAACGTGTTGACCAACCCCTTGCCCAGGAAACCCTCGACCTGCATTTGACCGGCCAATGCGCCACGGGCCGGGCCGCTGCCAAACGCCTCGCCGGTGGCCTTCCAAGCGCCGTAGTCGGGGCCCTCGAAATCGGCGATCAGCAGGTCGTCGGCAGCTCGGCCCGCCGCGGCGGTCGTCAGCGCGAGCGCGACGGTCAAGAATGCGTTCTGGAGCGGGGATTTCATCGGAGAGGATCCTTCGGTTCGATCACAGTGAGTCGGGTTTCCGGGCGTGACTCTCCACATCGGCGAAAATCATGCCAACCCGGATGACGGGACTCTTGGCGACCGACACCCGGTCCGCAGGAGGCCGGGTGAACGCGAGGCCAGGACACACCCGCTCGGGAGGAACAAGGCTTGCCTACCCGGCGGTGAGAACGGTGCGGGATTGATTCCGGGGCGACACCGATTCAGCCTCGTTGTGATTCCCGATCTTCCCATGTCATTCCGCCATCGCTTCCTCTCGGCCGCTGTCGCAGCGCTGACCTTGTCCACCGCCGCCCTCGCGGAGCCGAGCCTTCCTGCCGGCTTCGCCGTCGAGACCGTCGCTGGTCCTGAGACGCTGAGCGAGCCCATGGAGATGGCCTTCGCCCCGGACGGGGCCGCCTGGGTGACCGGGCGCGCCGGGCAGGTATGGCGCATCGACACGGCCACGCGCGCGACGCAGGCGGTCGGATCGGTCCCGACGGAGGTCAGCGGCGACCGCGGCCTGCACGGGATCGCGTTCCACCCGGATTTTCCGAAGACCCCGCACGTGTTCCTGGCCTACCACCGGACCAACGCCCCGCAGGGCAAGTACGTCGCCCGTGTGGCCCGTTGGACGGTGACCGGAAGCGGGGCCGCCTCGCGGATCGACCCGGCCAGCGAGAAGACGATCCTGGAATGGGAAGGCGAACAGGCGGGGCAGCATGTCGGCGGCGCGCTGTTGGCGCACCCCACCGAGCGGGTCCTGTATGTCACCACCGGCGAGAACAACCAGAACGCCAATCTCCGGAAATACTGCGATGATCCCGACAACAGGGCCCAGTCGCTGGGCGACCCGCGCGGCAAGGTCCTCCGCATCGGGTTCGACGGCTCCGTGCCCAAGGACAACCCCCATGTGAAGACACCGGGGGCCGATCCCCGCGTGTACAGCCGCGGCCATCGGCAACCCTGGTCGCTCACCTGGGACGCCCCGACGAAGCTCTTGCTGGTGGCCGAGAACGGGGGCGACCTGAGCGACGACCACGACGAGGTGAACCGGATCCTGCCCGGAGCCAACTACGGCTGGCCGAAGGTCTTCGGACCCGGCCTCCAGACGCTCACGCGCACCAACCACGTGGATGGATTCACCGATCCCTGGTTCCACTACCAGCGCAACACCGGCGCGTCCTGCGTGGGCGCGCTGATCTACCGCGCGGGCACCTCGGGCAAGGGTTACCCGGAGAAGTATCGCGGGGCGCTCTTCTATGCCGACTTCGCCCGGAAATCGATCCGCACGGCGGCGGTGGACCCGAAGACCGGCAAGCCCGGGCCCGGTGCAGCCTTCGCGCAGAACCTCCCGGCGGGTCCCCTGGCGATGCAGTTGGGCAAGGACGGCGCGGTGTATTTCATCACCCACGGCGGGGCGACGAAGGGTTCCACCAACGACAGCCTGGCCCGCATCGTCTGGAGTCAGCGCTGAATCAGGTCGATCGGGCGGGCCGTGAAGACTCGACCCTTCAGAATCCCGAAGGCGGGCATCCCCACAGGTCCTTGTGGAGATGCCCGCCGCGGTGCCTCGACCGATTCGCTCAAGGCAGCGGTTCGATCCGGTAGTACCTCTGGCTCTCGGAGGCCAGCGGATCCACCCAGAGGAGGCGACCGGCCGAATCCGACTCGGTCCGCCCCAACTCCTCCCAAGTCATGGGGAACTGCAGCGAACCGCTGGCCAGCACCTGGAATCGACGTCCCGGAGCGGCATTGAACCGCAACTGGAGACCGCGGTCCCGAGGGAGCGACTGCACCTCGACCTGCTGGGCCCGGGAGGTCCACGGCTGGCCCAAGATGTAGGCGACCGTCCGGGACGCCTCTCCTCCCGCTCGAATCTCATAGCGGAACTGGTCGGCGACGGACTCTGGAAGGTCGGCCGCCGGGCGATAGACGACCCAGTCCCCTTCCAGTGACACGGAACCTCCGAGCTCGGTCTGGGTGCTCAGGAGCCGGACTTCAGGCGAGCCCGCCTGCACCACATCATTCTGGAGCAACTCGGAGATGTGCCACCGCTGGACGGGCTGGCGGGTCCGATTCAGCAGATCGGACATCGCCGCCAAGCGGACCTCGACGGCCACCCACGCCTCTTGGCTGCGGAGGCTCTCTGAACCGGCCGCCGCCCGGGCGGTCGCGGTGTACCGGTGGAGGCCGGCTTTCGGCGGGGTGACGGGGCTCCACTGCCAACGTCCCTGCGCGTCGGTCTGGACCTCCGCCTGGAGGAGGCCGCCTTCCCAAACGCGCACCGTCAATCCGGGATCCGCAGACCCGCCCAAGCGGAGGTTGCCGGCAGGGACCGGGCTGAGCGGAACATCGATGTGAGGTGAGCCGGGCGCATTGCCCCGGTCCACGAAGGCCAGGATTCCCGGATCCAGGATGCGCCCCGGCTCCGGGTCCTCGTCCCCGCGTTCATTGTCCACCAGATAGATCCGGACCTCATCGAACGGGGAATCCGCTCCCGCGGGACGAAATTCCGCCCCGGTGAACAACGCCCGTCCCTGGGCATCGGTCTTCGCACGCCCTTGGCGATCGAGCAACGGCGCCTTCAGGAACTCGTGACGCGCCCCGCGGGCATCGGTCTTGAGGCAGGTGTTGACGACGGTTCCTGGCGGCAGAAGCAACCGGACTTGATGCTGCATGGACGAGAACGACCGCACCGCATCGCGTGCGGACATGCCGCCCTTCTCCGAGGCGAGGAACTCCAGGGCGGAGAGATCCGGTTCCAGGGCATAGCCCAACCGACCCGACTGAGTGCGAAGGTTTCCGGATCCCGCCGCGATCATCGCCCGGCGCCAGTCGGCGGCGGCCTCGACCGAGACCGCATCCAGGCGGGGAGCGACGATCCGGACCGGGACACGGGTTTCCCCAGGACGAGCCGGGGCTGAACTCCTCGGATCACCGGAACCCGGCCCGCTGCCGAGGGACATCAGGCACAGGTAGGAGCCCGAGTCCGCCGCATCGGCGTCCAATGCAGGGAAAGAGGCCACCGCGCCCTGGAGGGCGTCCGATATCCCATCCCGATTCAGATCCCCGGCGATGCTTTCGGTCAGGTCGTCGATGCCATCGCCATCGGTGTCAGGCATGAGTTGGACCTCGAACGGACGGACCTGCCCATTGGCCGTGAGGACGAGTTCCAAGATCGCCTGGCGGGGAAACTCTCCGACCTCGAGGCGCTGGAGCGTCAATCGATCCCCGTTCAGCTTCGCCCGGATTCCCCAGGCGGTGAGTGCCTCGGAGTTGCGGAGCGATGCCGAGAAGGATCCGCCCTCCGGATTGATGAACTGGTCTGAGAGCCGGTACTCGGCCTCGATGCCGGTCCCTGACTGGGGCAGAACCCAGGTCAGCATGCCGCCCGGACGAACTTCGGGGCCTTCCACGACATTGCGGACCTGGACCTCGACGGGCTGGATGCACTGGCCTCCACGGTCATCGCGGACGGTGACCGCCAACCGGTAGCGACCGGTTTGTTCGAGATCGGTGGGTCTTTCGTAATCCAGCCCGGAACGGGTCCTGACCCATCCTTCGGCGTCGATGGTGAAGGACATGGCGTCGGGTCCGATCAACCCGTACTCGAGACGATCTCGATCCGGATCGACCCCTTGGACCTTCAAGACGGGAGTCCGATTCTCGGGCTGAGCCACCACCAACGGGCCGGAGCCAGTCTGGAGCTGCTGGGCGGGAACGCTGCCGTCGTCGGAGAGTGTCCACACCGACAAAGTCGGCGGGCGATTGACGGCGCGGCCTTTGGGCAGCAGCGAGACTCGCAGGGTCGTGCGGGCTTCGCCTCCCTGGGGATCGACGGCGACGATCCCCACATTGGCCACCCCGGCCTGAGTGGATGTGCCGACGAGCTGGAGATCGCGACCCGAAAGACGGGCCTCGATGCCGGGGTCAGGTTGATCCAGACGGAACCGCAGCAACGGCGTTTGACCCGGGTCGCGGTCCTGGAAGAACCCATCGAGGCCGAGGACCAGGGCATCGCCATATCCGAGCGACGCGTGCGGTTGGATCATCGCCTGGGGGGCGTCCGGAAGGTTGCGCACGGACAGGGTGATCCGGCCGCCAACACCCGTGGCGATGCGCACCCCCACCGCATCCAGCAGTTCCGCATCGAACGACCACTGGGCGTGACGGTAGCCGGTTTCATCCGGATCGGGGACGTAGACGAGGAGCCCGGCCTCCAACTCCTGGATCGAGATCACCAAGGGATCCTGGCTGCTGGGATCCACCTGCGACCAGACACCACCCAGGAACCGTTCCAGATGTCCGCGGGCGCGCCCGGACCCGTCGGTGGGGGCGGATTTGAAGACCAACCGCACGGTCCATTGCTGGGCCCGGAGCATTTCGGAGGTCAGCACACTTCCGTCGGGTCCACGGACTTCGACCAGGTCACCGCCTGCCGGGAAAGCCCAACCGGCACCCGAATCCTCGTCCTGGAGCATCGGATACGCGGGGTTGAGCCTCATGGAGTATCCGGGCGGCGAGATGCTCATCGTGCCGGACACCAGACCGGCGATGTTGGGATCGCGGACGATGGCCACGACCGGATAGAGGCCAGGCAGGATCGGGGGAGTCCGGCTTCCGGCGTAGGTCACCTCGACCGGCAATCCCTCCGGCTGGGTCAGCACTCGAACCTGTTTCGGCAGACCGTCATAAGTCTGCTGGAGTTGAGACAGGCTCAGGATGGCCTGGGCGGGTTGGACGCGGAGGTTGAACTGCGCGGAGGCGCTCTTCGGCGGGGCTCCGGAATCCCGGGCGACCAAGGTGAGCGTGTAATCTCCCACCTGCTGAGGCGCGCCTCCGATGGAACGGGTCTGGGCATCGAACTTGAGGCCCCGCGGCAAACCGGACATGGCCAACTGGAGGCTTTGTCCCCTGTCCTGATCTGCGAATGCTCCGGAAGGAACGGTCCAGGAGAATTCACTGCGATAGACCGCGGTCAGTTGGGGAGGCGTCTCCGTCCATCGAGGGGCATCATTCTGATCCGTCACCGTCACGGTGACCGATTGATCGACACGGTTGCCCGCGGTGTCCGTGGCACGGATCAC
>CAYLTF010000058.1:0-20688 GCA_964386625.1 uncultured Akkermansia sp.
GAACGTCTTGGGCGGAGGCCGGATCGGCCCGCCGCTCAAAGCGGGCGAATCTTGAACAGAACCTGGCCAAACTCAACCGGTTTGCCGTTCTCGGCGACCATGGCGGTGATCACCCCGCGGGTCTCGGCCTTGATCTCGTTCATGACCTTCATGGCCTCAAGGATGCAGACCACCGTGTCGGGGCCGACCTCGCTACCGACCTCGACGTAGGGAGCCGCGTCGGGAGAGGGCGAGGAATAGAACGTGCCGATCATCGGACTCTTGATCTCCGATTCGGGCCCGGAAGGAACCGCCGCAGAGACCGGAACCGCCGGGACCGCGGCCGCCGACTGGCGAGCCAAGGCCGAAAAGGCGGTGAGCTCGGGGTCATCGACTGGGCCACCCAACATCGGAGCCGATCCCCCGATGGGGCGCTTGAGCTTGATCTTGAAGTCTTTCTCCTCGAGTTCGAACTCCGACAAGGAGTTCTTCTTCATCAGGTCGATGATCGATTTGATTTCTTTCAGGTCCACAGTGCTTTTTCAGTTGGGGCCGCTCCAAGGGGATGGGCGGGACACCTCGAGATGGTCGTCGTTGCCTGAACGGGACAGCCTTCCGGGCGCACTCCGCAGAGTCGCTCTTCGGTGACGGTTCCGTGTCGAAGCGGGGGCAAACTAGGGAGATTCAGCTTCCCAGGTCAAGCGTCAGTTCCGGCTTGTTTTGTGTCAACTTGAGCTAAAACCGAGGTTTACGCGAATTAGTTAACCTTAACGGCTGCTTCCAGAGCCAGGATGTAGGACAAAGCGCCGAATCCGCTGATCTGCCCACGGCAAACCGGCGCGATCATCGAGTGATGCCGGAACGACTCCCTGGCGTGGATGTTGGACAGGTGCAGTTCGATGACGGGCAACTCGACGGCGGCGATGGCGTCACGCAAGGCGATGCTGGTGTGGGTGTAGGCCGCCGCGTTGAGGGCGATCGCGTGCACCGATCCCTTGGCTTGTTGGATCCACGTCACCAATTGCCCCTCCTCGTTGGTCTGGCGGAATTCCACCGAGACACCCAGCACCCGGGCCCGCTCCTGGACCGACGCCTCGATGCTGGCCAGGGTGTCCCGGCCGTAGATCTCCGGTTGCCGCGTGCCCAACAGGTTCAGATTCGGACCATTGAGGAAGAGGATCTTCTTCACGAGTTGCAAGGGTACGGACAGCCCCGCCGGATCGCCAGACGGGAATTCCAGTCGCGACCCGAGGGGAGGTCAGCGTCGCTTGCCGATGTTCAGGGTCATGGTGCCCCCGAGGAAGCTCTCGATCCGGGTCTCGGAATACCCGAGCTCGCGCAGGGCCGCATCCACCCCGTGCTGGGCCGGGTAGGCCTTCAGCGAATCCAGGATGTAGCCGTGGGTGTCGCCATCGTCACAGAAGATCCGGCCGAAGAGGGGGCAGATGCGCTCCAGGTACTGGTAGTAGACCCAACGCCAGGGCAGGAAGTCGGGTTTGCCGAAATCGAGGACCAGCAGCCGACCTCCGGGTTTGAGGACCCGGGTCAATTCCCGGAGGCCCCGATGGAAATCGGCCAGATTGCGCAGGCCGTAGGCGATGGTCACCACCTCGAAGGATCGGTCCGGGAAGGGCAGGTGGAGCGCGTCTCCCTGTTCGAACCGCACCGAGCCCGAGCCCGCGGGCAGCGGGGCCTGGGCCGAACGCCCGGCCGCGACGGCAAGCATCGGATGGCTGAAGTCGAAACCGACCGCGTCGGCCCCCGTCCGGGCCAACCGGAACGTGACGTCGCCGGTGCCGCAGCAGACGTCGAGCGCCCGTTCCCCGGGTTTCGGCGCCGCCTCGGCCACCATGCGGGCCTTCCAGAGGCGGTGCATTCCGAAACTCTGCAGGTCGTTGATGACGTCGTACCTGGGGGCGATGGTGGCGAAGAGGTCCCCCACACGGGGGGCTCGCTCGGTGCCCGGGACGAAGAATTTGCTGGCCATGTCGGAAGTCGGTTCAGCGGCGCCGGCGATGGAATTCCTCGGCCTGTTCCCGCGCGGTCACCGGACGCCAGGAGGCCCCGGTGGCCAGGCGGGTCTGGGTGGCCTGGGTGAGTTTCCGGAGGCGTTGCTCGAGAGCGTCGCGTTCCTCCTCCAATTTGCGGACCCGGGTCTCCATCTTCGCCAGGGCTTTGGTCGCCTCTTTGGACGTGGCCGGCGCGTCCGGTGTGGGCCCGGCCTTCAAGGCCGCGGACAGTCGTTTCTCGAGATCCGCCTTTTCCCGGGTCAGCCGTTCCCGGAATTCGCGCTCCGTGGACAAGGCGGCCCGGAGCTCGGCCTCGCGGGAGGACCCTTCCTTCAGGGTGCCCCGGAGCTTCCACACCTCGGTCCGCAGCGTGGCCAACTCGGTCGAGCGGACATTCGCGTCGACAGCGGAGGTGTTCGTCGCGGCCGCGGTGGCCGCCGCCAGCTTCCGTTCGGTGGCGGCCAGCTCGGCACGGATGGCCTCGCGCTCGGCCTTCTCCGCGGCGAGCGCGGTCTCGAGGTTCTTCACGGCCTCCGCCCGCTGCTCGGCGCCCCGGGTGAGCTCGCCGACCTTGTTCTTGAGGGCCTGGTTCGACAGCTCCAGATCGGTGCGAGCCTGCTTCTCCTTGGCGAGGGTTCCGGCGATCAGTTCGGCGTTGGCGAGGCTGCGCTCGGCGTTGGCCTTGGCCAAGGCGAGCGAGTTCTCGAGTTGCCGGATCTTCGCCAGGCTTTCCTCGGAGGTGCGCGCCTGCAATTCGGCCAGTTGCTTCTCGAGGCCGGCCTTCTCGGAGGCCAGGCTCGAGTTCCGTTTCTTGGTCGCCTCCAGGTCGATCTGGAGTTGGCTCAATTTGGCCGATAGGTCCGCGACCTGTTTTCCGCGTTCCGTGTCGGACTTGAGTTCTTGGACCTGCTGTTTGAGCGTGGTGTTCTCCTTCTGGAGGTTCTGGAGCGTCCCGGACTGGAGTTCCTTGAGTCGGGCCTCGATCTCCAGCTTCTGCTTCTCGATCCGGCCCGCGGCGACCTTCTGCTCCAGGAGACTCTTGTTGGCTTCGTTCAGGGCGGCCTGGGCTTCTTCGGCGACCACCTTGTCCACCAGATTGCGGCGCTCGGTCTGCTGCTGCTCCAGGGTGGCCAGGAGGACCTTGTTGGTGGTCTGGAGCGCGGTGATCCGTTCGATGGCCGCCTGGAATTCCCGGGGATCCACCGGTGCCGGCTGTGCGGTCAGCGCCTCGCGCAGCTTCGCCTCGAGCAGTTGCTTGTCGGCGGCCAGTCGCTGGATCTGGAGATTCAGTTGCTCGAACTGGGCCACGACCTCGCCGTTCGGCGCCAGGGTCGTGTCCGGGGCCTCGCTGGCGGGAGTCTTTTTGGGCGCTGGGGTCTTGTCGGAGGCGGGCTCCGGGGCTGCGGGCGCTGTTTTCAGGGCCTCAAGCCGTTCGCCGACGTAGCGGATCCGGTAGGCCACCACCCGTTCGTTCCAGGACGGATAATTCCGGCGGAGGATCTCCAGGCCCGCCTTGGCCTCGGTGTAGGCGTCGCGGGCCGCCGACCATTGTCCGGTCTCCCGATGGGCATCGGCCTGTTGGATCAGGTTGTAGATGCGGATGAAGGCGTCATCCGCGCCGTCGGCGCGGAGACGGACCGTGCCCAGACAGAGGCACAGGGCCAGAGGGACGAGAACTCTCCAGAGACGGGTCATCGGGGGACAGGCTATTGCAGGTTGTGGAAACAGGCCAGTGATCGAGAGCCCCCGCCCGGCAGACCGGCGTGCGTGGAACCTTCGGTGTGGCCTCATCTCAGTTCTCGGATGCGGATGTTCCTGAACTCCACGGCATCGCTGTGGTCCTGGAGCAGGATGGGCGTCGGGAAGCGGGTGCCCCACTTGGCCTCGTTCTTGAACTTGCTGGCGGCCTTGGCGGCGGCCAGCTCCGGGGAACCGATGCGGTATTTCAGCACACAGTCGCCGTTGAGCCAGTGCTCGACGGAGTCGCCCTCCACACGGATGGCCGACTCGTTGATCTGCCCGGCCGGCTTGACGCGCGGCGACCGGGCCGGAAGGGCGTCGTAGAGCGCCGCCGTCTGCCGCTTGGGACCGATCAAGGCGTCCGGGTGGGCGGCATCGTCGATGAGTTGATACTCGTGCCCGATGGCCGCCTTGCGGGCCTCGTCGATGAAATACTTCACGCCGCTGTTCCCGCCGGCGGAGATCTTCCACTCGAAGCGCAGTTCGAAGTCGGTGAAGAGCTTGTCGGTGATGATGTCGCCGCCGCCGCCCTTGGCGACATGGGTCAGCCAGCCGTCCTTCACGATCCATCCCTGTTCCGGGAAGGAGGGTTTGCCGAACCCGCGCCAACCGGCTGTGGATTTGCCGTCGAAGAGGGGGATCCAGTCTCCGGGATGCCCGGATGCCCGTTCCTTGGGCTGATCCGCGCCCGGGGCGGAGGAGCAGAGACCCAGGCACAGCAGGAACGCGGTGAAGGAAGCGGCTTTCATCCCTCGACGCTGGACCGGCTCCCGTCACCGACGCAATACCGGAGAGGAACTCTCCGGCCCCCCGTCAGGAAAGGGCCTTCCGGGCCGCGGCGATGTCCTTGGAGATCTGGGCCTGGAGGGCCTCGAGGTGGGCGAATCGGCGCTCCGGCCTCAGGAAGGCCACCAACTCCACCGTGAGATCCCGACCGTAGAGGTCTCCGTGGTATCCGATCAGGTGGGTCTCGAACCGGAGCTGCGGTTGCGGCGATTGGAGCGTCGGTCGAAGCCCGAGATTGACCGCCGCCGGGAATTCGCCGCCCGAGTGGCGGGCCCGGGCCGCGTAGACCCCGAACGGAGGCAACTCCAGACCACCGACATCGATGTTGGCGGTGGGGAAGCCGAGGGACTGGCCGAGTTGGTCGCCGCGCACGACCGGCCCGACGATGCTGTAGGGGCGCCCCAGGAGTTCGGCCACCAGGCCCAGCTTGCCGTCGCGCAGGGCGCCGCGGACCCGGGTGCTGCTCACGATCTCGGGGCCGATGTGGATCGGTGCCACGGCATTCACCGAGAATCCCAGCTCACGACCCAGGGTCCGCAACAGGGGCACGTTGCCGCTGCGGCCGTGGCCGAAGTGGAATCCTTGGCCCACGGTGAAGCTGCGCAGGCCTCCGAAGCCGGTGACCAGATCCCGCACGAAGGCTTCGCCGCTCTTCCGGCTCAGGATCTCATCGAAGCGGAGCACCAGCACGGCGTCGGCGCCCTGCGATTCGAGGGTGGCGATCCGCTGGGGCAGCGACTGCAGAAGCCGAGGGGCCTTGTCGGGCCGGACCACCGTCAAGGGATGGGGGTCGAAGGTGGCCACCACCGTGGCCGCACCCCGGGCCCGCGCGTCGATCCGGGCTTGCCGGATCACGTGCTGATGCCCGAGATGAACCCCGTCGAACATCCCCAGGGCCAGGCAGATGCCCTGAGGGCCCAGGGGGCGCGGGGTGTTCAGGACCGGGACGGGCATCAGCGGGCCACGTAGGCGGGCTTGTCGCCGAACTGGAGGCTGGGGGCGGTCGCCGTGGCGCTCACATCGAAGGCGATCCAGTGGCCGTTGGCCGAATGGGATGGGAAACCGCAGGCGATGGCGAACTCGCCCGCCTCGTCGGCCACGAACTGGAAGGGGACTCCCGTCTTGCCGGTGGTGCCGCGCACGGGGTAGGGGGTCGAGGCCCCCTTGAAGGCCGGTTCGCCCATCTGGAGTTTCTTCACCACGGGCTTCTCCACCACGATGGCGCTGTGGGGCACGGGGCTGTTGTTGGTGAAGACCACCGACACGGTCCAGCCCTGGGGAATGGTGTAGCGAGCCCCACCCTTGGCGAAGCCGTTGAAATTCATGCCGTAGTTCACCGAATTGTAGGCCGAGACCACCACCAGTCGTGCGGTCTTGGGCTCTTTCGGATCCACCGAAAGGAACATCGATTCCTTGGGCTCCGGGGCCTTGGATTCGCCGGCGGGCGCGCCGTGATCATGCCCCGCGGTCGCGGTCGGCGTGTCGGCACCGTGGGTCATCGGGCTCAGCAGGAGCAGCGTGCAGGCGAGGGCGAGGTTCCGGAACATGGCGTGCGATTGGTTGACGGGACATAGAATCCCGAAAACAGCCCGGGGGCCAAGCCTGAGCTTCGCCCCCGGGTCGGGTGGATGGAACTGAACAGCGGATCGGGACGCCGGGTGGGATCACTCCAGCGGAGCCACCTCGGCGCCGGCCGGCACCTTGTCGGACGGCACCAGCATCCAGACCGCACCGCGCTCGTTCTGCGCCGGATCGGCCGGGCCGCCGTAGTTGGCCTTGGCGTCGGTCACATAGAGCGTGCCGTCGGAGGCCTGGCCGCCGCCGGTGAACATGAGCTTGGTGTTGAGCAGTTCCTGCATCTGCCACTTGCCCTGCGCATCGCGGGCCGTGCCCCAGACCTTGCCGGAACCCCAGTCGCCGAAGAAGTAGGTGCCGTCCATCTGGGGATACTTGGTGCCGCGGTACACGCCGAATCCGATGACGCAGTTGCCCTGGTCGACGTGGCTGTATTCGCAGATCGGCGCCTCGCCCACCTTCGGCGCGTCCTTGACCGCGTCGAGGTCGGGTTTGCCGCTGGCGTCGAGCGGCAGCGGGAACGGGTGGGTGCCGCACATGAACTTCCAGCCATAGTTCACGCCCGCCTTGCCACGGGGCTCGAAGTTCACCTCCTCATAGTGGTTCTGGCCGATGTCGGCGATGTACATGTCGCCGGTCTTCGGGTCGAACTGGAAGCTCCACGGGTTGCGCAGGCCATAGCTCCAGATCTCGGGCTTGGCGTTGGGGTGGATCTTGTTGAAGGCCTCCTCGGTCACGCCGAAGAGCTTCATCTGGGAGCCCGGGGTGATGAACGGGTTGTCCTTGGGGATGGAATAGCCCCGGTCGGGCTGGGTGGGATTGACGTCGATCCGCAGGATCTTCGCCAGCCACGTGCTCAGGTCTTGGCCGGCTCCGAGCACGTCGCCTTCCCACCCGCCGTCGCCGCTGCCGATGTACAGGTAGCCGTCGGGACCGAAGGCGATCTCGCCGCCGTTGTGGTTGGCATACGGGCGGGGCATCTGGAACACCACGCGGGCCGACTCGGGATCGGCCTTGTCGGGGTTGGTTTTGGAGACCTGGTACTCGACGATGAATCCGGCTCCGTTGAACCACATGTCGGAGTAGTGGACGTAGAACTTGCCGTTCTCGGCGTACTTCGGGTGGAACTCGAGATCGTAGAGGCCCTGCTCGAGGAACGAGCTGACCACCGTCTCATGGATGTCGAGGAAGGGCTTGTCCTGCACCTTGCCGTTCTTGACGAGCTTCACCACGCCGGTCCGTTCGCAGACGAAGAGGCGGTTGTTGTCGCCCGGGGCCAGCGAGACGCGGACGGGGTCCACGAAGCCGCCGGCGACCTTCACGAGGGAGACCTTGACGGGCTTGGGGAGCTTGCCGCCGGGGAGGGCGGTGTTGTGCTTGGGTTCGGCGGCCACGGCGGTCAGCGACAGCGCGGAGGCCACGAGCAGGGGAGTCAGTGTTTTCATCATGTTGTGGATGGATCCGGATGGGGTTGAGTTCAGGAAAGGGTTCAAGGTCTCGCCCCCGCGGGCGCTCCGGTCCGGTTCATCGGGGCATCGGGACCCGAGCCGGACGTGGTCGAGGGGGCGGACGGGGCGTTGCCGTCGGTCTTCGACGCTCCCGCGGTGAACAGGGGCATCGAGCGCTGGACCGACCGTGCGACGCCCCAGGACAGCGGGGCCAGCACGAGGAGCCAAGCGGCGATGAGCAGCGATCGTTGCATGGTGTCGGGGCGGTTCAGGCGGTCTGGTCGAGATGGTGACGCGGATGCACCGGGCGCACGAGCAGGTTGGCGACGAGTCCGATCAGCAGCAGGCCGCACATCAGGTACAGGGTGCCGTTGTAGGCCTCGGCCGCGGGCACGCCCGCCTTCTTCTTCGCGGTGGAGATGTAGTTGATCAGCACCGGGCCAACCACCGCCGCCAGCGACCAGGCCGTGATCAGGCGTCCGTGGATCGCGCCGACCTGATGCGTGCCGAAGAGGTCGCGCAGATAGGCCGGGATGGTGGCGAAGCCGCCGCCGTACATGGAGATGATCAGCGCCACGACCGCCACGAACAGGGAGCGGTTGCCGATCTGCTGGGTCCAGGGCACCAGCGCGTAGAGCAGCGCGCCGAGGAGAAAATAGATCGCGTAGACGGTCTTGCGGCCGGTGAAATCGGAGACTGAAGACCAGAGGAATCGCCCGCCCATGTTGAAGATCGACAACAGGCCGGCGAAGCCTCCACCGACGGCGGCGCTCACGCCGAACATGTCCTGACACATCAGCGAGGCCTGCCCCAGGATGCCGATGCCGGCGCTCACGTTCATGCAGAGGACGATCCACAGCAGCCAGAACTGCGGGGTCTTCCAGGCGGTGTCCACCGACACGGCCTTGGCGGGGGCCGAATTGGAGCCACCGGCCGCCGGGTTCCAGCCCTCGGGCTTCCAGTCGGCCGAGGGGACGCGGACCAGCGCCGCGCCGAACAGCATCCAGACCGCATAGATGGCCGCCATGGCGAGGAACGCGGAGGACACCCCGGGATCGGTCGGCGTCTTGAAGAAGCCCATGAGGCTCACGCCCAGCGGAGCTCCGATGAGGGCGCCACCTCCGAACCCCATGATGGCCATGCCGGTCGCCATGCCGGGACGGTCGGGGAACCACTTCATGAGGGTCGACACCGGTGCGATGTACCCGAGTCCCAGCCCGATGCCCCCGATCACGCCGTAGCCCAGGTAGACCAGCCACAGCCAGTGCAGGCGCACCCCGATGGCCGAGATCACCAGGCCAGAACAGAAGCAAAGCGCGCTGGCGACCATGGTCTTGCGCGGGCCGCTGCGCTCGACCCATTTGCCGAACACCGCCGCCGAGAGGCCGAGCAGCACCAGGGCGATCGAATAGATCCAGCCCACGTTCGGGATGGTCCAATCGCGGGCCGGGTCGTGGGTCATGCCGCCGATCAGCCGGGTCATGGGTTCGTTGAACACGCTGAACCCGTAGACCTCGCCGATGCACATGTGCACCGCGATGGCCGCCGGTGGCACGAGCCAACGCGAAAAACCGGGCCCGGCCACGGTGGCTTCACGCGACAGGAAATGGGGCGGCGATGCACTCATGGAGTCGGACGGGAATCGTGGGATTGAGCGCCGATCCCGCCCGCGAGCCAAGACAGAAAGAGTCCGCCCTCGCGCGCATTCAGGGGGGCATCACCGCCGGCAGCACCCGGACGGTCAGCGCCGACGCGGCCTTGGGTTCGTGGTGGAGCCGGTGCGTGGCCTTCCGGAAGTCCGCGGCCCGGGCCCGCGCGATGTTGGGAACGAAGGTCTGCGGGTTGCGATCCACCAAGGGGAACCAACTGCTCTGCACCTGGACCTGCAGCCGGTGGCCCCGGCGGAAGGTGTGCAGCACGTCCGGCAGGGTGAACCGCATGGGTGTGACCCGCCCGGGTTCCATCGGCTCCGGCCGCTCGAAGCTGTTGCGGAAACGGCCCCGCATCACCTCGCCCCGGACCAGTTGCTGATAGCCGCCCATCCGCAGGTGCGCGGGATTCGGTTGCGGATCGGGGAAATCCGGCGGGTAAACATCGACGAGCTTCACCACCCAGTCGGCATCGGTGCCGGTGGTGGTCACGTGCAGCGCAGCCTCGATCGGGCCCGCCAGGGTCAGGTCTTCCTCGAGCGGTTCGGTCTCGTACACCAGCACATCGGGGCGAGCGGCGGCGAAGCGTTGGTCCTGCGTGGGGTAGCCGCGCGGGTAGTCCGTGGTGACCTCCTGCGAGAAGGGCACTGGCTTTGCCGGATCGCTGACGAACTCCTCGTGGCCCGGAGTCGACTCCGGCGGCGGCGTCCCGAGCGCCAGTCGGCCCCCGGGATGGAAGTAGAGCGTGCGCGCCGCGGCCTGGACGGGCGGCCAGGCATCGAACCGACGCCAGCGGTGGGTGCCCGTCTCGAAGACCTGCGCCTCGGGTTGCAGGCGGTTGGTGTCGCCCTTGAGGAACTGGCGGAAGAAAGGCAGCTCGATCCTCTCGCGGTAATGCTCGGCGGTCTTGGCCTTGAAGTGGATGTCCCCGACCTTGTCCCCCGGGCCCCGGCTCCACTGCCCGTGCGTCCATGGACCCATGACGAGCAGGTTGGTGATGCCCGGGTTGAGCTTCTCGGTCCAGCGGTAGGTCTCCAGCGCGCCGAAGAGGTCTTCGCCGTCGAACCATCCGCCCACGGTCAGCACCGCGCAGCGCACGTTTCTCAGGTGAGGCCGGATGTTGCGGGCCTGCCAATAGCCGTCGTAGTCGGGGTGGTCGAGGAACTCGGTCCAGATCGGGACGCGTTTTTTGAAATGCAGCGACTCGGAATTCCCCAGGGGGCCCATCCGGAGGAAGAAGTCGTAGCCGTCGGCGTTGTTGAAGACGAAGTTCCGGCCGGCATCCCTCAGCGGGTCGTCGCTTGGCACCTCGAACCACCAGAAGAACCCGAAGTTCTGCGACAGGAAGAACGCCCCGTTGTGGTGGATGTCGTCACCCATGAACCAGTCGGTGATCGGGGCCTGCGGGCTGGCCGCCTTGAGGGCGGGATGCGAGTCGATCATGCCCATCGACGTGTAGAAGCCGGGATACGAGATGCCGAACATGCCCACCTTGCCGTTGTTGTTGGGCGTGTTCTTGACCAGCCAGTCGATGGTGTCCCAGGCGTCGGTGCTCTCGTCGGTGTCCTTGGGGCCCTTGGCGGGGTTGAAGGGACGCATGTGCACGAACCGCCCCTCCGAGCCGAATCGGCCGCGGACATCCTGGGAGACCATGATGAAGCGGTCCTTGGCCAGCGCGGCGAAGGTGCCGTCCGGGTCGTTGTAGTTGTCCACGCCATACGGCTTCACGGTGTAGGGCGTCCGCGTCAGCAGGATCGGATGCCGTTCGGAGTCGTCCTTGGGCAGGTACACCCGAGTGAACAGACGCACCCCGTCCCGCATGGGGATGCGGTGCTCGTACTTGGTGTAGTGCTCGGCCAGCCACGCTGCGTCGGGATCGGCGGGCGTGTCCCCCAAGGCGATCCGGAAGGGGGCGGCGAGAAGTCGGATCAGGAGGAGGACGGGAACCGATCCGAAGGGCAGGGTCATCCAAGGGCGTCGCGCGAGGACCATGGGCCCGAGCCTCCGCCTCCCGGTCCGCGCCCGGCAAGCCGGATTGCCGCAATGGGGCTGCGGCGGTGGCGGGAATCTTCGGGTGGATCTTGGGCTTCGCGACGGGCCCGTCCGGGCCGAGTCGCGTTCGGAAGGGCGCACGCTGCAAATCGCTTGGACGGCGCTTGGTCTTTCGCTCCATCCTGTCGGCATGTCCGATCCCACCCTCCCGTCCGGGGACCTCCATTCCGAGGCGTTCCTCCACCGCTTGATGCGGCGGCAGTGGGTCCTCTCGCTCCTGTGTGCCAGCGCCTTCGTGGCGGCCCTGGTCGGTCTGCCGCTCCTCAATTACCTCGCCCCGGACCTCATGGCGCGTCGTGTCGCCGGTTTCACACTGTCGTGGTTGGTCCTGGGGGTGCTGTTCTTCCCGTTTGTCTGGATCATCGCCTGGGTGTTCATCCGGCGCTCCATCCGCCTGGAGAACCAGGAAGTCGAGGAGGTCCGGGGGGAAGCCGGGTCTTCCGCCGCTCGCTGAACCCGCGTTCCCGCCACCCGGACCCTCCCCGAACCCCGATCTCCGAATGGACCTGCTCAAGTCGTTCCTCGACGTGGTGCTGCATCTGCAGGATCACCTGTACGAACTCACCCGAAACCATGGTGCCTGGGTCTATGGCATCCTCTTCTTGATCATCTTCGCCGAGACCGGCCTCGTGCTCACGCCGGTGCTGCCGGGCGATTCCCTGATCTTCGCCGTCGGCGCGGTGGCGGCCAATCCGGAGTCGGGCCTCAACGTGTGGGTGGCCGGTGCCCTGATGATCGTGGCCGCCGTGATCGGAGATGCGGTCAACTATTCGGTGGGTCAGTCGGCTGGCGGTTACCTGGCCCGGAGATTTCCGAGGATCATCCGGCCTGAATACCTCGAGAAGACCCGCCGGTTCTTCGAGACCTATGGCGGCAAGACCGTCATCCTGGCCCGTTTCGTGCCGATCGTCCGCACCTTCGCTCCGTTCGTCGCGGGCATGGGGGCGATGGACCGCTCGCGCTTCATGTTCTTCAACGCCGTCGGCGCGGTGGCGTGGGTCGGGTTGATCCTTCCGGCCGGGTGGTTCCTGGGGCGGCTCGAGTTCGTGAAGAAGCGCTTCGAAGTCATCGTCCTGGGCATCATCTTCGTGTCGGTGCTGCCCATGGTCTGGGAGGCCTGGAAAGCCCGACGGCAATCTCCCACCAACCACTGAACCATGGCCTGCTCCCCCGACATCATCGCCGAACTCGTCCGGGTCCTCGGGCCGGAGTCGGTGCTCACCGCCGCCGAAGACCTGCTGGTGTATTCCTTCGACGGCACGGCCGCTCTCCAGCAGCAGCCCGGATGCGTGGTCTTCGCCCGCAACTCGGCCGACATCCAGGCCGTCCTGCGATTGGCCCAGCGCACAGGCACCCCGGTGGTCACCCGGGGCTCGGGCACGGGCCTCAGCGGCGGGTCGCTACCGGTGCCTGGGTGCATCGTGCTGTGCACGGTGCGCATGAACCGCATCCTCGAGGTCGACCGGGCCAACCTGACCCTTTTGGCCGAGCCCGGGGCGACCACTCTGCAGATCGCCGAGGCGGCCGCGGCCGCCGGTCTGTTCTACCCGCCCGACCCGGGCTCGATGAAGATCAGCACCATCGGCGGCAACGTGGCCGAGAATTCCGGGGGCCTGCGCGGTCTCAAGTACGGCATCACGCGCAACTACGTGATGGGCCTCGAGGTCGTGCTGCCCGACGGGGAGATCCTCTTCACCGGCAACAAATGCGTGAAGGATGTCGCGGGGTATTCGCTGAAGGACCTCTTCATCGGCAGCGAGGGGACCCTTGGCGTGATCACGCAGGTGCTCCTGCGGCTCATCCCGCAACCTGCGGCCAAGCAGACCCTGTTGGCCACCTTCGACGCGATGGACGCCGCGGCGCAGGCCGTGTCGGACATCATCGCGGCCAAGATCATCCCGTGCACTCTCGAGTTCCTCGACCGGACGACGCTCCGCTGTGTCGAGGACTACGCCAAGATCGGCTTGCCCGATTGCGAGGCGCTGCTGCTCATGGAGACCGATGGCCATCCGGCCCAGGTGGCCGACGAGGCCGCCCGCATGGAGCAGATCGCCCGGGCCAACGGGGCCCGCGAGGTTCGCCGGGCGGCCACGGAGGCCGAGGCCAATGCGCTGGCGGGGGCCCGTCGATCGGCCTTCAGCGCGCTCGCCCGGGTGTCCCCCACGACCATCCTGGAAGACGCCACCGTGCCCCGCAGCGAACTGGCGCGCATGATCCGCTTCGTGGATCAGGTGGCCAAGAAGCATCGTCTCCGCATCGGCACCTTCGGCCACATGGGCGATGGCAACCTGCACCCGACCTTCCTGACCGACGAGCGCAACACCGAGGAGATGCACCGGGTCCATGAGGCCTTCCGCGAGATCTTCGACGAGGCGATCCGCCTCGGGGGCACCATCACCGGTGAGCACGGGATCGGAGTGGCCAAGAAAGAGTTCCTGCCGAAGTTCCTCGGAGACGCCTCGATGCGGGTCATGCGAGGACTGCGGCGGGAGCTCGACCCGCAGGGCATCCTCAACCCGGGCAAGATGTTCGATGTCGCATGAGTCCCGGCGGGCCCACCACTGGGGAATCCTTTCCCTCCGTCGAGCGGCAGCAGGCGCTGTTGACCCTGCTGGCCGACGAGGATCCTGGAGTGGTCGGCGCGATCCGTGAGCAATTGGCCCCGAATGGGCGCCCCCGTCCCTGGCTCCAGGCGCACCGCCTCCATGGCGATCCGCTGGTCCGTGCCCGGGTTCGGGAATTGCTGGAGTCCCAGGCGCGCATCGAGGCCGACCGGGAGTTCCTCGAATTCTGCGCGGGCCACGGCGAGCATTTCGATCTGGAGGAAGCCGTCTGGAAGCTCGCACGGACCCGCAACCCCGAGGCTCCGATCGAGGCCTACCAGGCGCAGTTGGACTGGTGGGCTCAGGTGGCGGAGCCGGCGGTGGATGCGGCTTCGGACGGGGCAGGGGTGGTCTCGGCACTGAACGGGGTGCTCTTCGGGGAGCAGGGCTTCCGCGGCGACACCGAGCATTATTTCAATCCCGACAACAGCTACATGGATCGGGTGATCGACCGGCGACGAGGCATCCCCATCACGCTGTGCTGCCTTTACCAGTTCGTGGCCCGCCGCCTTGGGCTTCCGGTGGTCGGCATCGGCATGCCGGGGCATTTCCTCTGCCGGTATCAGGATGTCCAGGGCGAATGGCTCATCGATGCGTTCCATGGTGGACGACTGGTCACCCGCTCCGAGGCCCGCCAGCGACTGGCCCATTTCGCACTGTCCGACGCCGACGGTGCGATCCTGCTGCAACCGGTCACGCCCCGTCGTTGCCTCCAGCGCATGATCGCCAACCTGCATGTGATCCACCAGGAACGACGGGATGTCGCGGAGTCCCGACGCCTGCAGCAGTACCTTGTCCTGCTTTCGAGGTGAGGGCGCGGGACCGTTCCGGAAGAGTCCGCCGTCGCCCGTTGAACCGCTCCTCCGTCAATCCAGCCCGACGATCGCGGGATTGCCGTACAGAGTGAAGCTGCCGACCCGCTCGATCCGCAGGTTCAGGACCTGCCCATGATGCCGGGGAGACCCCTCGAAGACCGCGATCTTGTTGGTGCGGGTGCGCCCCTCGTACCGGGCCGGATTGCGATGGCTCGGCCCCTCGACCAGCACCTCGACCAGGCCGCCGACATGGGCCTCGAATTTGGCCATGGCCATGCGGTTGATCTCGGCCAGCAGGCGTTGGTGCCGTTCTTCGATGATCTCCTCGGGCAGCTGGTCCGGCATGGTCGCGGCGGGAGTGTCACGGCGGCGGCTGTATTTGAAGAGGAAGGCCTGGTCGAACTGCACCTCCTGGCAGAGCGACATCGTCTGCAGGAAGTCCTCCTCGGTCTCGCCCGGGAAGCCGACGATGATGTCGGTGCTCAGGCCGATGCCGGGGCGGACGGCGCGCAGCTTGGAGATGATCTCCAGGAAGCGCTCGCGGGTGTAGCCCCGGTGCATCAGTTTGAGCAGGCGATTCGAGCCGCTCTGCACCGGCAGGTGCGCACTCTCCACGAGTTTCGGAAGCCGGCCGTAGGCCTCGACCAGATCGTCGCCGTAACCCTTGGGGTGAGGCGAAGTGAAGCGGATCCGGTCGATGCCCTCGATGGCATGGACCGCCTCGATGAGCTGCACGAAGGCGCTGCGGCCATCTTGCACCGGATACATCCGGCGGCCGTAGCTGGTGACGATCTGGCCGAGCAGGGTGATCTCACGGACCCCGCGGCCCGCCAGCTCGCGGCATTCGGCCACGATGTCGTCCATCGGGCGGCTGCGTTCCTCGCCGCGCGTGGACGGCACGATGCAGAAGGTGCAGTGCTGGTTGCAGCCCTGCATGATGCTCACGAAGGCCGTCACGGGGCGCGAATCGTTGCCGACTCCGTGCCCGAGGTGTTCACGGATGGCCGATTCGCTGCCGGCCTCCTCGGCGGTGTCCACCACCTTGTCCCGGGAGCCCGACAGGAGCGCGTCGAGGTATTCACCGGCCCGATGGGTCTTCTGGGTGCCCAGCACCAGGTCGACATCCGGCAGTTGCTCGATCAACTCGCCGCCGCGGCTCTGTGCCATGCAGCCGAGGAACCCCAGGATCTGCCGGCTGCCGCGCTTTCGGTCCACACCGATGACGTTCTGCATCTTGCTCAGGGCCTTCTGCTCGGCCATGTCGCGGACGCTGCAGGTGTTGAGCAGCACGACGTCGGCCTCGTTCTCGGTCGGCGCGAGGGAGTACCCCCGGGCGAGCAGCTGGGCCGAGACGGCCTCGCTGTCCCGCTCATTCATCTGGCAACCGTAGGTCTTGATGTAAACGCTGGGCATGGTGACGAACCTCGGCACGGACGGTATCCCGGCTGTCTCCGGGACGCCACGACCAAGCACTGGACCTGCGGGGTGGGGACCGGGTTCTTGTCAATCGGCGCTCTCGGCTTACGATCCGGCCAGATGGAAACCATGGGTGAGTTGATCGAATTGCCCGGACTCAAGGTCACGGTGGACCGGTTGCTCTACCAGCGCCTGCCGGCCGACCGGTCCGACAAACCGCACTCCTTCATCTATTTCATCTCCATCCACAACCATTCCCCGGTGCCGGTGACCATCCGAGGCCGCAAGTGGGTGGTGACCCATGAGGACGACACGGTGATGGTGGTGGAGGGCGACGGGGTGGTCGGAGAGACCCCGGTCATTCCCCCGGGCGGCAAGTTCAGTTACAACAGCAGGCACATCATCGGAACCCATTCGGCCATCGCCGAGGGAGCCTATCTGGGCGTCGATGATGGCGGTCGTCGCATCGTGGTGCGCATCCCACGTTTCCGCATGGAGGTCCCGGGCAGTCGCGAGTGCTGATGCCGTCGGTCTCGTCCGGTTGCCGCGTGTCTTGGGGGGGGGGCCACCAGGGCAGGATGGCGGTGTTGGTCGGGTGAGCCGGCCTCGCAGGGCGATCAGACGGGCGATCAGGGGCCGAGGATCCGCTCGGCGACCTGGTGCCATCCGTCCACGACGATCGCGGGGGCCAGGGAGGATCCTTCTGAACGCTCCAGTTCGGCACCGTAGCCCGTCCGTACCAGGAAGCTCTCCCTCACTCCTGCATTCCAGCCCGCCTCGAGGTCGATGCGCTTGTCGCCGACCATGTAGCTGGCCGCGAGGTCCAGGCCGAATTCATCCCGTGCATCCCAGAGGAATTGAGGCGAGGGCTTGCGGCCTCGGCTGGGCTGGTCCGGAGCCTCGAAGGCCGAGTAGAACTTCAGGAACTCGACCCCGGCCCTGGCCATCTCGACCCGGATGTGGTCGTGCACCCGGTCGACATCGGCCTCGGTGTAGTAGCCTCGGCCGACCCCGGATTGGTTGGTGACCACGACCAGGGCGAAGCCGGCCTGGCTCAGGCGGCGGAGCGCGGGGGCGGCCTCGGCGAAGAACTCCACCTCTTCGGGGCGGTGCAGGTAGTGCTTCTCGACGATGAGGGTTCCGTCGCGATCGAGGAAGATGGCCGGTCTCATGGGTTCAGGCGGCGTCGTTGAACGTCGCCAGGAGTTCCGAGGGGCTGACGGTGGCCGTGCCTCTTTTGCCCACCACCACCCCGGCGGCGTGGTTCGAGAACACGGTGGCCTCGACCGGAGAGGCGCCTGCCGCGATGGCCAGCGTGAAGGCGGCGATGACCGTGTCTCCGGCCCCCGACACGTCGAAGACCTCGCGAGCCACCGTGGGGACGTGGAACGGAGCCTCGTTGCGCCTGCACAGCAGCATCCCCAGTTCGCCCAGGGTCACCAGCAGGAGCGCCGGTCGCAGGGTTTCCTGGAGGCGCCGGACGGCGGCTTGGAGCGGTGCATCGTCCATCGGGTCGGAGGCGCGGACCGAGTCCTCGATCCCGGCCAACTCGAAGGCCTCCTTCCGGTTGGGGGTGATCAGGGACAGGCCGCGCAGGTCCAGCGAATGCACCGGCTTGGGATCCACGCTGATCCAGCAGCCGGCCTGCTTGCAGCGTTCCCGGATGCCGTCGAGGAGCGTCTGTGTGACGACTCCCTTCCCGTAGTCCCCCACGACGACCCCGTCGAGGCGGGGCAGGGCCTTCTCCAGCTTGTCGAGCAAGGCCTGCGTGGTGGCCGCGTCGATCTCGCCGCGGGTTTCCCGGTCTAGGCGCACGATTTGCTGCTGCCCTGCGACGATGCGCATCTTGGTGGTGGTGCGCCGGCGGGCGCTGGAGACCAGGCCGCGGCATCCGATGCGTTCCGAGGCGAGCAATTCGCGGAGGGTATGCCCGGCCTCGTCCCGTCCAACGACGCCGGCCAGTTCCGCCTGGCCGGAGAGGGCCGTGACATTGCGAGCCACATTGGCCGCACCGCCGGGCATGAGGTTCTCGCGGTCGAAATCGACGATCGGCACCGGCGCCTCGGGTGAGATGCGACTCACCCGGCCCCAGACGAACTGGTCCAGCATCACATCACCGATGACCCAGAGGCGCGCCTGGGAGGCCGCCGAGAGAAGTTCGCGCAGGCGCGACTTCGACAGATCGCTCATGACCGGGATCCTAGGAACCCCCGCAGCGGCGACCAACGATTCTTTTCGCCAGTGGGCGGGGTGGGGCAGGTGCGGGAATCGGAGGCGGTAGGGGATGCGGGGGACGGGCCGATCGGATTTCAATTCCCGGGTGTGGCGGAACAGCCGCCGACAGCTCCGGATCCTGGGCATCGCGCCGACGATCGCGTCGGGGATCAAGGCCGCCCTGGAACGGTGCTCGAGGACGCCGACTGGATCCAGGGACTCGAAGGTTTCATCGGCAACGTCGATGACGGTTTACATGAATGAGGTCGTCTATCGCACTCAGACATCAGCACGGGTGGCGGTGTCATCCAATCTCGCCTCCCGCCACCCCCCGGCTTCTCCGTGCACTTGCTGCGGGTTCTTCGGAAGCGTTGGCGCCTCGGCGAGGCTGGGCCATGCTGCACGCATGCGGTGGGATCAGTGGCTTTGGAACATCCGGTTGTACCGATCGCGGTCCTTGGCTCAGGCGGCCATCAAGGACGGGCGCGTCGTGGTCGATGGGGTGGCGATCAAGCCGGCCCGGGAGGCCAAGGCCGGGGAAACGGTTTCGGCGCGGACCGGCGACCTCACGCGGGTCTACAAGGTCCTGGGCTTTCCCCCGAGGCGGATCTCCGCACCCGAGGTGGCTGCGTTCGCGGAAGACCTGACCCCGGCACAGGCCCGCGAGGAGGCGCACCAGAAGACCCTGGAGCCCGGATTCAGGCCTCGTGGTGCGGGTCGACCCACCAAGCGGGATCGCAGGCAGATCGAGCGCTGGAGCGATCTCGGTTGAGCGGCGGGCGGAACGGACGAGGGGGCGCGATTCCGCAAGATTGCTCAGCCGGGCCCCTTCGGTGATCGATGCTTCGGTCCGGTGGATCAGGACCGAGGGGCTTCGGTCGGTCGGGTTGGGTCCAGGGGCACGGGCGGCGATGACGGTGCTCCTGCGACCGTGGGCTGGCGCCACTGGGCCAGGCGGTCGGCGATCTTCCGCTCGTGGCCCTGGGTGGTGGGTTCGTAGAAACGCCGGGCCGCCCCGAGGTAGTCTTGAGCGACATGATGCCCGGGGAAGTCGTGCGCGTAGCGGTAGCCTTCGCCGTGGCCCAGGACCTTCGATCCCGCGTAGTGCCCATCCCGCAGGTGGTTGGGCACGGCCAGCGTCCGACCGGAGCGGATGTCCTCCAGGGCCGCATCGATGGCTTTGACCACCGAGTTGCTCTTGTGGGCGGTGGCGATGTAGAGCGCGGCCTCGGCGATGGGGATGCGGGCCTCGGGCCATCCGATGACCTCCGCGGCCTGGCAGGCGGCCGTGGCCAGCACCAGAGCCATCGGGTCGGCCAGTCCGACATCCTCGGCCGCGTGGATCATGATGCGGCGGGCGATGAATCGAGGGTCTTCGCCCGCATGGATCATCTTGGCCAACCAATAGAGCGTGGCGTCGGGATCGCTGCCGCGCATCGACTTGATGAAGGCGCTGATGGTGTCGTAGTGGGCATCCCCGTCTCCGTCGTAGACCACGGCCTTGCGCTGGATGCATTCCTCGGCCACCGCCCGGTCGATCCGGATGACGCCATCCGGCCCGGGCGGAGTGGTGAGGGCCGCGATCTCGATCGAGTTGAGGGCCTTGCGGGCATCGCCGTCCGAGACCCTGGCCAAATGCGCCAGAGCCTCGGGTTCAGCGGCGATCCGCAGGTGGCCGAGGCCACGCTCGGTGTCGGCCAGGGCCCGGTGCAGCAGCTCCAGCAGGTCGGATTCTTCGAGGGAGCGGAGTTCGAAGACCTGGGACCGGGAGACCAGGGGAGAGTTGATGAAGAAGAAGGGATTGTGGGTGGTCGCACCGATCAACTTGACCGCGCCGCTCTCCACATCCGGCAGCAGCACATCCTGCTGGGCCCGGTTGAATCGATGGATCTCATCGATGAAGAGCAGGGTGGGCTCGCCGGTGTTCCGGAGACGATGGTTGGCCCCTTGCAGGACGCGGCGCATCTCCGCGAGGTTGGACTCCACGGCGTTGAGCTTTTCGAAACGGCATTTCGATCGGGCGGCGATGATCTGGGCCAGCGTCGTTTTTCCGGTGCCGGGCGGCCCGAAGAAGATGAGGGATTGGATCCGGTCGGCATCGATGGCCCGGCGTAGCAGGAGACCCGGGGCCAGGAGGTGCCGTTGGCCCGCATACTCGTCCAGAGAGCGGGGGCGCATCCGGGAGGCCAGCGGTGCCGCCGATAGGGGGTGTTCCGTCGTAACCGATGACACCGATGGATGCCCCGGGTTCGAGCGGTCCTCCGAGCCGTCGAGTTCGAACAGATTCGCCTGCGCCACGGGCCAGACACTAGGGACAGGCTCTTGTGGCGGAAAGATTCCGTTGCGCCGACATCCGGAGATGCCACCCGCCCTGGCAATCGCCCCAAGGGACAGGCTGCGAG
>CAYLTF010000059.1:0-19698 GCA_964386625.1 uncultured Akkermansia sp.
GCTTCCGTGAAGGCCGCTCCTTCCCCATGGGCGGACTCGCCCCGACCACCGTGGCGACGCCCCGCCCCGGCGCGCCGACGGCTTTGATCTTCTCCCCGCATCCCGACGACGAGTGCATCATCGGCGGCCTCGCCCTGCGATTGCTGCGCGAGTGCGGCTGGAACGTCCGCAACGTCGCCGTCACCCAGGGCAGCAACCGGGCCCGCCAGTCTGAACGCTGGACCGAACTCGAAGCCGCCTGCGCCTACATGGGCTTCGGCCTGATCCAGACCGTCCCGAACGGGCTCGAGAAGGTCACCCCGAAGTGCCGCGCCGAAGAGCCGGCCGTGTGGGCGCCGATGGTCCGCCGCATCGCCGAGATCCTTCGCCAGGAGGCCCCCAAGGCCATCTTCGTTCCCCACGTCGCCGACTGGAACGGCACCCACATCGGCACCCACCACCTGGTGATGGACGCCCTCGCCACCCTGGGGCCCGACTTCCAGACCGTCCTCATCGAGACCGAATACTGGGGCCAGATGACGCGGCCCAACCTCATGGTCGAGATCGGCGAGAACGACCTCACCGACCTCGTCACGGGCATTTCTTTCCACGCAGGCGAAGTGAAGCGCAACCCGTTCCACCTCCTGTTGCCGGCCTGGATGCAAGACAACGTCCGCCGGGGCAGCGAACTCGTCGGTGGCCAGGGCGGTGCGGCTCCGGACTTCGGTTTCGCCACCCTGTATCGCCGGTGCCTCTGGAAGAACGGAGGTGTCGTCGAGATCCAGCAAGGCGGCCTCAACCTGGGCCTCAAGGATCGGCCGGATTCCCTGTTCACGGTGTGAATACCCCCGCGCCCCAGATCGCGTTGAAACCCGTCACCGACGCCAAGCACCGGGCCCTGCGCGAACTCCTCGCCAGCTACGGCAGTTGCGTCGTGGCGTACTCGGGCGGCGTCGATTCGGTCTTCCTCGCCCAGGTCGCAAACCAGGTGCTCGGCGAGCGGTCCCTCGCGGCCATCGCCGATTCGCCCAGCCTGCCGCGGCGCGAGCTTCAGGAAGCCTTGGAAATCGCCGAGCGGTTTGGAATCCCCGTCCGTGTCGTCCAGACCCGCGAGTTCAACGATCCCCGCTACCTCTCCAATCCCGAGAATCGCTGCTATTTCTGCAAGCACGCCCTGTTCCGGGAGCTCGAACCGATGGCCCGGGAACTCGGCTACAAGACCCTGGCCTATGGCGAGAACTCGAGCGATGTCGGCGATCACCGTCCCGGGGCCAAGGCGGCCGACGAGTTCCAGGTGCGGGCCCCGCTCAAGGAGGTCGGCCTGACGAAGGACGAGATCCGCGAACTCAGCGCGCACCTCGGCCTGCCCACCGCCGACAAGCCGCAGATGGCTTGCCTGAGTTCGCGCATCCCGACTGGAGAGGCGGTCACCGAGGAGAAACTCCGGATGGTCGAGGAGGCCGAGGCCTTCCTGCGCGACCGGGGTTTCCACGACGTCCGCGTGCGCCATCACGAACTCGGAGGGGCGCTGAAGGGACACCTGGCCCGCATCGAGGTCGGACCGGGCGAGTTCCAGCGCTGGCAGGACGCCGCGTTGCGCGAATCGGTGCTCGTCCGCTTGCGCGGCGCGGGATACGGCCTGGTGACCGTCGATCTGAACGCCTACCGGCGCGGCCCCGCACCGATCGCACTCCAAGCCACCCGGGCCTGATCGGCGATCGGGCCGTCCGCCAGTGAGGCCGCCCGAAGCCGTGCTCATCGCCGGGGTTTGGAGTTCCCCGGTTTGAGTCCATACTGACGGACTCATGGCCGACACCGCCAAGAACCTTCCGTTGCTCCGGGCCAGTGACCTCCACCATGCCTACGGTGAACGCCCCGTGCTGGCCGGAGTCTCGCTGCGCCTCCATGCCGGTGAGCGGGTCGCGCTGACCGGTCCTTCGGGATCCGGCAAGACCACCCTGCTGAATCTGCTCGGTGGGGTCGATCGTCCCCGTTCCGGCCGCATCGATTTCGACGGGGTCTGCCTGAACGACCTGGATGGCGATGGTTTGGCGGCACTGCGCCGGCGCTGTTTCGGCACGATCTTCCAGTTCTTCCACCTGCTGCCCACGCTGACCGCCTTCGAGAATGTCGAACTGCCCCTCCAGTTGCTGGGCGTGCCGGGGCCGGAACGACGGACCCGGGTGATGAGCCTCCTCGACCGGGTCGGAGTCGCCCACCGCGCCGAGGCGCCACCGGGCGAGCTTTCAGGGGGAGAGATGCAGCGCATCGCCATCGCACGCGCGCTGGTGCACCGCCCCCGGTTGCTGCTGGCCGACGAACCCACGGGCAACCTCGATTCGCTGAACGGGGAGCGCATCCTCGGGCTCCTGCGCGAGCTCAGCGACGAAACGGGAACCGCATTGGTGCTGGTCACCCACAGCCCTGAGGCCGCGGCCATCTGCCACCGGGAGATCCGCCTGCGCGACGGCCGGATCGAGGCGGAGACCGCGGTGCGATCCCTGGCATCATGACCCGAGCGGACGCACACTCACCCACGCCCCCGCAGGTCCAGAGACTCCTCTGGGCCCGGGTGAGCTGGCGACATGCCCGCCAGGCGCCTTGGACCACCTTCCTGCTGGTCCTGACCCTGGCTCTGGGCGTGGCGGTCTACCTGGCCATCCGCCTGGCCAACCAGGCCGCGATCACCAGCTTCCGGAACTTCACCGACGTGGTCACGGCGGAGAGCGACGGGATGATCCTGTCACCCGCAGGCAGCCTGCCGGAGTCCCTGCTGCCCGAGCTGCGCCAACGATTCCCGGAAACACCGGTCCACTGGGTGCCCGTCCTCGAGAGCACGGCCGTGGAACCCGGGGACGGCTCCCAGGGAATGATCGGCAACCGGACGACCTACACGCTCCTGGGTGTCGATTGGGTCGCCCTCCAGAACATCGCCCAAGCCCGGCGAACGAGCCAATCGCCGGCGATCCAGCCCGGGGCTGACTCTTCGTTCGGGCACCGTTCTTCGCCGGCGACCCCGCCGACCGACGGAGAACGGGCAGGCTCCCAGGATCGGGCATCGGAGCTGTGGGTTCGGCTTCAGGACCCGCGGGCGGTCCTCGTGCCCGCCGCGGTCGCGGCTCGCCTGCGTTCCGACACCCTGCGGCTGGTCATCCAGGAGCGGATCGTCGAACTGCGGGTCCTGGGAGTCATCCCGGAGGTTCCCGACCAACCGAGGGCCCCCGACAATCTCCTGCTGCTCGACCTCCCTGCCCTTCAGGCGCTCACGGCGCGAACCGGACAGCTCGACCGGATCGAATTCGTGCTGCCCGAAGGGCCCGACCGACCAGAGCGCGCGGCGGTGCTCCGCAAGGATCTCGATTCATGGATGGCCGGGCGTTGGATCCTGAGCAGCCCATCCGAGCGCCGCGACAACGCAGCCACGATGACGCGGGCCTTCCGCCTCAACCTCACCATCCTGTCGCTGCTCGCGCTGTTGGTGGGCCTGATGCTGGTGTACCAGGCCCTCGACGGTGCCGTGGTCCGCCGCCGCGAAGAGATCGCCATCCTCAGGTCGCTCGGGGTCGAGCCGGAGCGTATCCGGAAGGCCTGGTTGCTGGAGGCGGCCGTCTTGGGGTTGGTCGGCGGGAGCCTGGGCATCCTGCTCGGCTGGGCCGGGGCCCAGGGGGCCGTGCGCGGGGTCGGTCAGACGGTCAATTCGCTCTACTACGCCACCGCGGTCCGCTCGGCCTCGTTGGACCCGATCGAGGCAGGGGTGGCGCTGCTGCTGGCGGTGGCGGCGAGCCTGCTTGCGGGCGGATGGCCCGCGCGTCAGGCCGCCACCACGCCTCCAGCCCAGCTGATCGGCCGCGGCCGGGCTCAGGCCGGTTCCCGGGCGCCCCGATGGGTGTTGCCCACGGCCACGCTGCTGCTGGCGGTCGGTGCCGTGCTTGCGACTTTGCCGGCCTGGAGACTCGCAGGCGGTTCGCGAATCTCGCTGGCGGCCTACGGCTCGGCACTCACCTGGCTGTTGGGGGCGGGCCTGCTGGCGGGGCTCCTGCCGCCGATCCTCCTCGGGCGGTGGGCGGCCTGGGATCGGCTTTCCGCCCCGGCCAGGCTGGCCCTGAGCCACCTCCGCCGACCCACCGGGCGGCATCGGCTGGCCCTCGCCGGCCTGGTCTGTGCGGTGGCCATGACCGCCGGCATGGCCATCCTGGTCGGCAGCTTCGACACCACCTTGCGCGGCTGGATCGAGCGCACCTTCATGGCCGACCTGTACGTCTCCAGCGAAGGGGCCCAGAGCGCCTCGACCCAGAACCGCATCCACCCGGAGACCTGGAAGGCGCTGGTCTCGGATCCCGAGGTGATCGCGGCCAACGTGGTCCAGGCGCTTGAACTGCAACTGCCCGGCGGTTCAACCCTGCTCTTCGGCGGCAATCCCGCCTTCATGCGCGACCAGGCCCGGATCGCGTGGCGCGAAGAACCCACCGATGACGCGCTCTGGGATCCGGCGCGGAACAGCGGGCTGGCGCTGGCCAGCGAGAGCTTCTCGCACCGCTTCCAATTGCATCGCGGTGATGTGCTCACCCTGCCCACCCCGACGGGCCCGCGGCGGGTCACGCTCGCAGGCGTCTTCTCCGATTACGGCAACGAGCGGGGTGCCCTGGTCATCCAGCGCGAGCATTTCGCCACCTGGTTCGGCGACGAGCTGGCCACCAGCGTGATCGCCAAGCTCCGGAATACCGCAGATGCCCCGGCGGTGCGTGCGCGGTGGAAAAGCGCCCACCCGGGTCTGGCCGTGTACACCCAGCCGCACCTCCGCGGCGAGGCGCTCCGGATCTTCCGGCAGACCTTCGCCATCACCGACGCCCTGGAACTCATTGGCATCGCCGTGTCGGTCCTCGGACTCGGCTTCACGCTGGCAAGCCTGCTGTGGGAGCGCCGCAACGACCTCACCACGTTGCGGGCCCTGGGCTTTCGCCATGCCGAGATCGCCTGGGCGACCACGCTCGAAAGCCTGCTGACAGCCGGAGTGGGCATCGTGGTCGGACTCTGCGCCAGCCTGGCGCTGGGCTGGCTGCTCATCCACCGGGTGAATGTCCAGACCTTCGGCTGGACCCTGGAGACCGATCCTCCCTGGCTCTGGATGGGCGGCCTGGGACTGGCGGTCCTCGCCATGGCGGCGCTCACCGGCTGGAGCATCGGTCGCTGGGGAGCCGCGCTGCCGGCTGAACGCGAAGAATGAAACCGCCTCCATTTCCATCCCGAGCCTCGTTGCCACTCTCTGATCCGCGAAGGAATCCCTCCGCGGCTTTGCTCTGTGGGGTGATTTCCTGGGTGTTGGTTGCCTCCGGGGTCCGAGCCGCGTCCGCCGACAGCCCATCGGCTGTCCGCCGCGAGTTCGCACTGCCCCAACCGGGGCGTGTGTTCCGCTTTCCCGCCGATCATGGCAGCCATCCCGAGTTCAAGATCGAGTGGTGGTACCTCACGGGCCACCTGACCTCCGAGGGCGGCCAGAGACATGGTTTCCAGGCCACCTTCTTCCGCCGAGCTTCCGACGTCCTGCCGGCGCCCCAGGACGCGGCCGCAGCCCGCTTGGCCTCCGACGCAGTGGTCTCCAACACCGTGGTCCAGAACTTGGCGATGCCCACCCCCTCCCAAGCGCACTTCGCCAACGACGAATTCTTCCTGGCCCACATGGCCTGGCTTGATGTGTCCACGGGCACCTTCCGCCATGAAGAGCGTCTCAACCGCCGGGGCTGGGATGCCCAGGCGGCCACGAATCGCCTCGAGGTCCGCAACGGCCATTGGTCCCTCAAAGACCTTGGGGCCGACTCCCAAGGCCAGCCGACGCTCGAACTGCGTGGCGGCATCCAGGCTGACCTGCTCTGGCGTATGACCCTGGTGCCCAAGAAGCCCCTGGTCGTCTTCGGAACCAACGGCGTCTCGCGCAAGGCCCTCGAACCCTCTGCGGCCAGCCACTACCTGACCTTTCCCCGACTGGCGGTCACCGGCGAACTCCGCCGGGGATCCAAGACCCAGAAAATCGTGGGTGAGGCCTGGATGGACCATGAATTGAGCAGCAGCCAACTTGGTGAGGGCCAGGTGGGCTGGGACTGGACCAGCATCCA
Source organism: uncultured Akkermansia sp. (assembly GCA_964386625.1). Taxonomy (GTDB): domain Bacteria; phylum Verrucomicrobiota; class Verrucomicrobiia; order Limisphaerales; family UBA9464; genus SXXZ01. The sequence goes on from CAYLTF010000059.1 coordinate 6,090, forward strand.
GTTCTTCGACGGCCGCGAACTGATGGCCTACCGGATGCGCCGCGACGATGGCAGCACCGATGCTTTCTCCACGGTCGCCTGGATCGCCGAGGACGGTCGCGTATCGCAGTGGGGGCCCGACCGCTTCACCTGGCGCGGCGAGGGGCAGTGGAAGAGCCCACGATCCGGAGGCACCTATCCGGCAACCATCCTGCTCACGGTGCCCGAGCCCGACGGCCGCCCTGGCCCCACCCTGCGCATCGAACCCCTCTGCGCCGACCAGGAACTCTCCGGTGGCATCGGTGGTGTGCCCTACTGGGAAGGGGCCTGCCGGGTGCTGGACGGTTCCGGCCGCGAGGTCGGCCGCGCCTTCGTGGAGATGACCGGCTACGCGGGCCACCTGCGCCGGGCGTTGTGACGGGGCGTCCGGCCCGATTCCGCGCCCTTCGCCCGAATCGAGATGCCAAGACTGGAACGGATCTCAGGTCCTCCGCATCCCGGCGGGCCCCAGGCAGGTCGGCCGGATCCAGACGGTCTGGATCCTTCAGGGCGGCTCCGCAGTTGGCCTGCGCCGGCCACGTCCCGACGCCAGGATCGCATTGGCCCCGCCGGCGGCCTATGATCGACCCATATGCGTTGCCTCGTGACGGCGGGTCCCACCGTCGAGCCCCTGGACTCGGTGCGTCGGTTGACCAACCACTCGACCGGCTCCCTGGGAACCGCCCTGGCCAACCACCTGGCCTGCGCCGGGCACGAGGTGCTCTTGCTCCGTAGCCGGACTGCCACAGCCGCACCGCCGCTCCACGCCGTCACCACCGAGGCCTTTTCCACCGCCGCCGAACTCCTGGAGCGCTTCCAGGCTCATGCCAGCGCGGAACCGGTGGCCATCTTCCATGCGGCCGCGGTGGGTGATTTCCAGGTGGGGGCGGTGTTCCGGCGGGAGGCCGATGGAAGCCTCGTTCCGGTACGTTCAGGCAAACACTCCACCCGCGACGGCGTGTTGCTGGCCGAGCTACGCCCCACCCCCAAAATCCTGGCGCAACTGCGCGACCTTTTTCCGAAGGCATGGATCACGGGCTGGAAATACGAGGTCGATGGCACCCGGGCCGAGGTGCTCGACCGCGCCCGCGCGCAATTGGAAAGCTGCCGGTCCGACGCCGTGGTCGCCAATGGTCCCGCCTACGGTCCCGGGTTCTGCTGGCTCACCGCCGGCCTGGAGCAGCATCTCGACGATGGAGCCGCGCTGAACCAGTGGCTGGCCACGCGGTTGGCGCGCTGAAGCGATCGATTCTCGCGACGGATGCTCCCGAGACATCGCCGCCTCGAAACGGCAACGCCATCACTCGGCGCGCCGAGGGCCACCCGCCGCGGAGGCATCGCCGTTCCAGGCCTGTTCCGACACCCAGCGGAGGGCCCCGTCGAGGTCGGAGAACTCGCCGTCCAGTTGGGCCGAGTAGGCCTCTTTCAAGAGTGCCCCCAAGCGAGGCCCACCGGTCCATCCGCGGGCCAGGAGATGACGGCCCTGCAGGAGCGGCGTCGGCGCGGCGGCCTGCAGTTGAAGGGATGCGGCGGCCTCTCGGAGGCGTTGCACCGACGGCGGGATACCGGGTGGGCGCGGCGGGCGGGCCGAGGCGTCGGCGGTCATCACGGCGCAGAGTTCGTCGATGGTCGAAGGCCGGAGCCGCACCGACAATCGTCGGACCATCCGCGCCGAGGGATCCTCGGAGTGGACCATGTGGTTGACCACCAACGGCACCACCCGCTCCACCCAGGATTCCTGGAATCCCACCCGCCGCAGGAAAGCCGCCGCGAGGGCACCGCCGGCCACTTCATGCCCGGGCGAGACGATCCGCTCCCGGCCGCCCTTGAACTCGGTGCGGGTGCACGTCGCCTTGCCGACGTCGTGCAGCAATACCGCCATCATGAGCACCAAGCGCCCTTCCACGGCCATCCCAGGCCAGTGCGGTGAGGCCACCAGGGCATCGACCGCATGGAGCGTGTGCACCCAGACATCGCCTTCGGGGTGCCATTCGGGATCTTGCGGCACTCCGACCACCGCGGCCAATTCCGGCAACAGGTCCAGCCAACCGCTGTCCCTCAAGAAGACCAACCCCTGCGACGGCTGCATCGATCGGGTGGCCCACTTGAGCCATTCCTCGCGCACTCGTTCCACAGCCAGTTCCGCGAAACTCGAGCGGATGGATCGGCACAGGTCGAGCGTCTCGGGGGCGGCACGCAACCGGAAGCGACCGGCGAACTGCATGCCGCGCAACACCCGCAGCGGGTCTTCCGGAAACGCCGCGCTCGTGTGCCTCAGGATGCGGGCCCGGAGGTCCGCACGGCCCCCATGGGGATCGATCACCTCCCCGTTGCGGGGATCCCAGAGCATGGAGTTGATGGTGAAGTCGCGCCGGGCGGAGGCTTCGGTTGGATTCAGGTCGGGATCGAACTCGATGTCGAAGCCCTTGTGCCCCGGGCCGCGCTTCGAATCACGGCGAGGCACCGAGAAATCCCAGACCTGTCCGCTCGGGTGGGTGAGCTTCACCACACCGAACGACTTCCCCACCGAGTCGGCCCTCCCGTGGCGGGACAACACCGCCGCAAGGTCACCATACGCGATGCCGTACACCTCGATGTCGAAGTCGGCGACCGGAACCCCCAACAACCAGTCCCGGACGCACCCACCCACCAGGTACGAACGCTCCAGGCCCGGAGTGTTCCTCAGCAGGCCCAGCAATTCCGGTGGCAGGATCTCGACCATGGGGAGGGTGTCGGATGAGGGGGCGCTCAGCGGCACTCGGGCAGACCGAGACTTTGCCTGAGGCTGGCCCAGGGCTCGTGGTCCCACTCGTTCACCGTCCCGGGCTCGTCGGCCTCCACCGGCGACAGCATGGCCAGGAAGATCACCGGTTCACGGAACGGGTTGTAGGTGCCGTGGATCTCGTTCTTCGGGATCAGCACCATTTCACCAGCCTTGAGGATGCGATGCTGCCGACCGCACCACTGCTCGGCCTGACCCGAAAGGATGTAGATGATCTCTTCCCGGTTCGGATGCCGATGGAATCCATGGCACCGCCCGGCGTCGAGCGTGGCCCGGACCAGCAGCAGCGATTCGCAAGGGACGATGTCGGGCCGCGACAGCCAGGTGTTCAGCGTGTAGGGCGTGAGATCGCTGCGGCTTTCGTCCGCCGTGACAAACCGCTGCTCCGACACCGCTGCAGGCGCATTCATGCGGCCAATTGCGCCCGAGTCGGTGAACGACGCAAGCCTTTCCGGCCCGCCGTGACGCCTCCGGCCTTGGGAGCCGCCGATTCAGCCTGCCTGACCCACCTGACGGCGGATCGATCCGCAGATGGCCGACGTCCAGCGCTCCATCACTTCGAGGTCGGGGCCTTCGATGAGCAATCGGGCCTTGGGCTCGGTGCCCGAGTAGCGCAACAAGACGCGCCCCCCCTTCGGCTGCACCTCCGCCTCGGCCTGCTTCACCAGATCGAGGATCTCCTCGAGCTCCTCGAAAGGGGTCTTCACCCGCACCGGCACGTTGGTCACCAACTGGGGATAGCGGGTCCAGCAGCGCGCCAGTTTCGAGAGGGGCTCCCCGCGGGTGCGCATGGCCCCGAGGATCTGCAGGGCGGCCACGAGTCCGTCGCCCGTGCTGCTGTGGTCGCGGAAAATCAGGTGCCCGCTCTGCTCGCCGCCGAAGTTGAAGCCGTTGGCCAGCATGCAATCGATGACGTTCTTGTCGCCCACCGCGGTGCGGACCACCTCGCCACCGGCTGCGCGGATGGCGGCATCCAGGCCCGCGTTGCTCATCACCGTGGCGACCAGGGTGTTCTTGGCCAACCGACCCTCGGCCAGCATCTGCAAGGCACTGATGGCCATGATGTCGTCGCCATCGACGAGGTTGCCCGCCTCGTCGCAAAGGATGACCCGGTCGGCGTCGCCATCGTGGGCGATGCCCAGGTCGGCGCGGTATTCCCGCACCTTGCTGCAGAGCATCTGCGGATACATCGAACCGCATTCCCGGTTGATGTTCGTGCCGTTGGGCTGGGTGCCGAAGGCGATCACCTCGGCGCCCAGTTCCTGGAGAACCATGGGGGTGGTCTTGTAGGCCGCTCCGTGCCCGCAATCGACGACGATGCGCATGCCCTCGAGGGTGAGCGTCTTGGGGAACGAAGACTTGGCCTGCTCGACATACCGACCGATGGCATCATCCACACGGACAGCCTTGCCGATCTCGCTGGCCGTCGGACGGAAGGCCTCGATGGCCCCGCTGAAGACCAGTTCTTCGATCTGGTTCTCGGTCACGTCGTCGAGCTTGTAGCCGTCGGGCCCGAAGAACTTGATGCCGTTGTCCTCGTAGGGATTGTGCGAGGCGGTGATCACGATGCCCGCATCGGCCCGCATCGAGCGCGTCACATAGGCCACACCCGGGGTCGGCAGAGGTCCGATGAAGATCACGTCCACCCCCATCGAAAGCACTCCGGAGCTGATCGCGTTCTCGAGCATGTAGCCCGAGAGGCGGGTGTCTTTGCCGATGACGATGCGGTGGCGCAGCCGATTGCGAGCCTGGCCGTTCCGGTTCTTGAACACGTGCGCCGCAGCGCGCCCCAGCTTGAGGGCGGTCTCGGCCGTCACCGGTTCGATATTGGCACGACCCCGGACGCCGTCGGTCCCGAAAATCCGTTTTTGGTAGGACATATCAGCAAGCCATACCTTGCCAAAACCACCGCGCAGCGGGCAACTGGCAATCCGCGATCTCCCGCGGGAATCGCACCGGAGAGCCGCGCCCGTCCCCCCCCTTCGGCTGCACCGAAGGATCTTCGGAAGCAACGGTCATCCGCCGCGCCCATTGCCCTGCCAGCGGCTTGCCCATAGGCTCGGCCTCCAACTCGTGTCCCGCACCGGTCAAACTCAACTCCTCAGCCTGCTCAAGCAGGTGTTCGGTTATACCGGGTTCCGCCCGCATCAGGAGCAGATCATCCAGGATGCGCTCGCAGGTCGGGACGTCTTCGCCCTGCTGCCGACGGGTGGCGGAAAGTCCCTGTGCTTTCAACTGCCCGCCCTGGTTCGCCCGGGGCTCACCGTCGTCATCTCGCCGCTGATCGCGCTGATGAAGGACCAGGTGGATCAACTCCAAGCCAATGGCGTGGCGGCCACCTTCCTCAACTCGTCGTTGTCGGAGAAGGAGCGCAAATCCCGCTGGCGCGGGTTGCACCAGGGCGAGTTCAAGCTGCTCTACCTGTCGCCAGAGCGCCTCATGGTCGGCGAGGGCTCGCTCTTCGACAGTCTACGCCAATGGAATGTCCAGCAGGTCGCGGTGGATGAAGCCCACTGCATCAGCGAATGGGGGCATGACTTCCGCCCTGAATATCGGCAGTTGTCGCTGCTGCGCGAGCAGTTCGCCGATCTGCCTTTCATGGCGCTCACGGCGACGGCCACCACGCGGGTGCGCGACGACATCATCCGGCAGCTGCGCCTGAGGGATCCGTCGATCCATGTGGCGAGCTTCAACCGCCCGAACCTGACCTACCGGGTGATCCCCAAGTCGCAGGCCTACCGGCAGGTGCTCGACTTCGTGAAGGCCCGCCCGAAGGAGAGCGGCATCGTCTATTGCTTCTCCCGGGCCGCGGCCGAGTCGGTGTCGGCCAAGCTGGCCCAAGACGGGGTGAAGTCGCTGGCCTACCATGCCGGGCTGTCGGCCAAGGAGCGCTCGGCCAACCAAGAGGCGTTCCTCCGGGACGAGGTGCGGGTGGTCTGCGCGACGATCGCCTTCGGCATGGGCATCAACAAACCCAACGTCCGCTTCGTCATCCACCACGACCTGCCGAAGAACATCGAGGGCTACTACCAGGAGACCGGCCGGGCCGGTCGCGACGGTCTGCCCGGGGAATGCCTGCTGCTCTACAGCCCCGGCGATGTCGCCAAGCAGACGGCCTTCATCGCCGAGAAAACCGACCCGGAGGAACAGCGGATCGCGCGCGAGCAACTCCAGCAGATCAGCCACTACGCCGACAGCTCCGAGTGCCGGAGAGCGTCGCTGCTGGGGTACTTCGGCGAGATCTATCCTCAGCCCAACTGCGGCACTTGCGACAATTGCCTGAGCCCCCGCTCCACGTGGGACGGCACGGTGGCGGCCCAGAAGTTCCTCAGCTGCGTGTTCCGCATCCGCCAGAAGAGCGGCTTCGGCACCGGGTTCAACCATGTCATCGCCGTGCTCACCGGCAGCGAATCCGAGAAGGTCGTCCAATGGGGGCACGACAAGCTCAGCACCTACGGCATCGGTTCCGATCTGAGTCGAAACGAATGGGCCTCCATCGGCCGCGAACTGGTGCGCCTGGGCTATCTCCGCCAGACCTCCGAGCAATTCAGTGTGCTGGAGATCACCCCGGAGGGCATGACGGCGTTGAAGGACCGCCGGACCATCACCCTCACCAAGCCGATGGAGCGCCCGCGCCCGAAGGCCGAACGGGTCGGCGACATCGACTGCGACGAACTGCTCTTCGAGAAGCTGCGGATCCTGCGCAAATCGCTGGCCGACAGCATGGGGGTGCCGCCCTACATCGTGTTCGGCGACAATTCGCTGCGCCTGATGGCCCGAGAGGTGCCCACCACCGACGAGGAATTCCTGACGATCTCCGGCGTCGGCGAACGCAAATTGCGCGACTACGGCGAGCCCTTCCTGGCGGAGATCCGCGCGCACCTGAAGAACAATCCCCGCGGCTGAGTCGCGGGCCCGGGGAGAAAGTCCGGCACCCTCACATCTTCTCGGTGACCTCGATCCCCAGCGTCTCGAGGCCCAGGCGGAGCACCTGTGCGCTGAGCCGACAGAGGGTCAGGCGCGTCGACCGGGACGGTTCCTCGGCCTTCAACACCGGGCAGGCCTCGTAGAAGCTGCTGTAGAGACCGGCCAACTCATGCAAATAATTGCAGAGGTAGTTGGGTCGGCATTCCTCGGCCGCGGCCTGCAGGGTGAAGCCCAGGTTCATGAGGTGCTTGGCCAGCGCGACCTCGGCGTCCTCGGTCAGCACCACCGCCTGCGTCGAGGCCGGAACCCCGGAATCACGCACCACCTTGGCCGCCCGCGTGTACTGGTACTGCACGTAAGGGGCGGTGTTCCCCTGGAGGGCGAGCATCTTGTCCCAGGAGAACACGTAGTCGCTCTGCCGATTGGGCAGCAGGTCCTGCCACTTCACCGCCCCGATGCCGACGATGCGGGCGATCTCCCGGCGCTCGGCCTCGGGGAGGTCGGAGCGCTTTTCGGTGACCACGTTCAGGGCCCGCTCCTCGGCTTCATCGAGCAGATCGGCCAGGCGCACGGTGTCACCGGAACGGGTTTTGAAGGGCTTGCCGTCTTCGCCCAGGATCTTGCCGAAGCCGATGTGTCGCAGCTGGGTCTTGCGGTAAGCCTCGGGCTGCCACCGGGCGAACACGTGGAACAACGCCCGGAAATGGCCCGACTGCCGGTCGTCCACGACATAGAGGATCTCATCCGGCGCCCAGGTCCGGATGCGGTAATCGACCGTGGCCAGGTCGGTCGTCATGTAATTGAAGCCCCCGTCGCTCTTTCGGATCAGCGCCGGCACATCGACCCACTCGCCGTCGCGGCTCACCAGGAACGGGTCGTCTTTGGGCGGCAACGACCGGTCGCTGAAGACCGCCACCGCCCCATCGCTGGACCGGGCGATGCCGGACGCCAAGAGCGCCTCGACGACGGAGGCCAGCTCCGGATTGTAGAAACTCTCACCCAGCGTGTGGTCGAAACGGGTGCCCATCCGCCCATACAGCGTGTCGAACTGCACCTGGGAGAGGCGGATCATCTCCTTCCAGATGGCCAGGTTCTCAGGGTCGCCGGCCTGCAGGCGCACCAGCTCCTGCCGGGCGGTCTCCAGCCGGGCCGGGTCGGCATCGCACTGGGCGTTGACCGTCTTGTAGAGCCGCTCCATCTCGGCGATCGGATCCCGCTCCAGGGCCGGTCGGTCGAGCAGTTCCTTCCAGCCCACCAGCAGTTTTCCGAACTGCGTGCCCCAGTCGCCGATATGGTTGTCGCTGATGACCCGGTGTCCGAGCAACCGCCACAGGCGCTGCAGCGCGTCACCGATGCCCGTGGACCGGATGTGCCCGACATGCATCGGCTTGGCGACATTCGGCGAAGAGAAGTCGAGCACCACCGTCCGTGGGCGCTCGGCCTGGGGCACCAGCACCGGTTTTCCGGAGGCCGCATCCTGCAGCCAACCCTCGAGGGCCCGGCGGGTCAGCCGGAAGTTCAGGAAGCCAGGCCCGGCGATCTCGATGGGCTCGCAGCAATCGGAGACATCGAGGCGCGCCACCACCTCGGTGGCCAATTGCCGCGGATTCATGCGGGCGGCCTTGGCCACGAGCATCAGGGAGTTGCTCTGGTAATCGCCGAACCGGGCCTCGGAGGCCGGCTTCACCTGGATGGTGGCCGGATCGGCGGTGGGGACGAGGGCGGAAACCGCGGCGCGGAGCCGGGATTCGATGACAGAATGGAACATGGGCGAAGGGGGCGGAGGCCGACTGGCCCACCGCAGCGGAGACATCAACGCAGACCGTCGGAGAAGTCGCGGATCATCTTGATCATCGCTTCAGCATCGGAGGCCTGGGTGATGGATTTCAGGAAGTCGTCGCGACGGAGGACCTTGGCGATCCCGGCCAGTGTGTGCAGGTGACGCTGGAACTGGCCGGCCGGCACGAGGAACAGCGTCACGAGATGCACCGGTTGATTGTCGAGGGCATCGAAGCTGACCCCGGTGCGCGAACGCCCGAAGGCGGCCGTCACCTCGGTGATCAGGTCGGTGGACGCATGCGGGATGCCGATGCCGAACCCGATGCCGGTGCTCATGGAGGTTTCGCGTTTCTTGACGACGGCAGTGATGGCCTCGCGATGCTCGGGCTGGACTTTGCCCGCGGCCACGAGGCACCCGATCAACTCGTCGATGGCTTCCCAACGGTTTTTGGCCGCGAGTTCAGGAACGATCTGTCGCGTGGTGAGAATGTCGCCGAGATTCATGCGTACCTAGGGATCCGAAGCTTCTCGCCGTCGGCGGCGGGGATTCAAGTGTCATTTGCAGCGGGCGGGGTGTTGCGTCGATCCCCGTCGGCGGATTCCGGATGGAGTGGGGCGTCCTCAGCGGAGCGAGTGCTGCGCCCAGCGCCACACCCAGGCATACAGGTCGCCGGAATGGCGGGCGGCCCATCCGAGGGCGGTCCCCACGCCGGGACGCCCGGCCAACCACGACATCCCGAGCAGCAGCATCAGCGCATTGCCCAGCCAGATCAGGGAACCCGAGAACAGGAATCCCTCGCCCACGAGATCCGGCTGCCGGATCCGCAGGATCACCGCCGTCATCGTGCAATGGAATCCATAGGTCAGGCCAAGACCGGCCTGATAGAGCGGAAGCACCCACCATGCCTGTCCCCAACGCCAATGGACCCCGGCCATCACCAGCGACCACAACAGCGAATAGATCGGCAGGAAATACGGCGACAGCGCGATGAACGGGTTGCTCTTGCTCACGCGGACTTCCCCACCCTTGCTGTGGACCTTGAAGGATTGCACACGCGCCCCGCACATCCAGGCACTCACGGCATGGGTGAGCTCATGCCCCAGCACATACAACCACATGGGGCGGGGCAATTGGACGTAGACCACCACCCAGATCCCCAGCCCCACCAGGAGCGGCACCCAGAACGGGCTGCCGGAAACGGTCTGACGCCCGACATCCCAGACGGCCCAACTGAGCCCCAGGTTGATCGGCAGCAGCAGCAGTGCGATCAGCCATCGCACCACCCGGCGGAACCCACGAGACAACATCCGGCCGGGAGACTCCCCGGCTCGAGCCTGGTCGAACAGCCGAAAGCACCAACGCGGCCCGGGGCGCGGTGCGGAACAAAGCCCCGGGAAAGGGCTCGCAGCCTTGCGATCGCGGAGTGGCCATGCACCATCAAACGCACTCGCCGTGATGAAACCCAAGGCCAAGCCCCTCGCCCGCCCTCCGGCTGCAGCCTCGAAACCGGTCGCCCGCAAGGCGAGCCGCCCCAAGGCGGGGGCGGAACCCATGGGCGGTCATGCGGAACCCTTGGGAGATACTGGCTTGTCGGTCGAAGCCCCCGCCGACACGGCCGCCAGCGAATTCGCCAGCAAGGTGGCCTCGGAACTCGGGCGGGCTCTCAAGCCGAACGAGATCGAGACCGTCCGCCTCATCGACAGCTTGTTCGCACGCGTCCGCAGCGGCACTCCGTTGACCCTGGGGCACATCGCCGAGCTGGGCTTCCTGATCGGTGAAAGCGCCTGGCAGAAGGCCGACCTCTGGAGCACCCCGCCCCGCTCGGCCCACGAGCTCTGGCAATTCATCGCCGTTCTCGCCGAGGAGCGGAACCTCGCCATCCCGGCATTCCTCAAGCCGGTGACCCGTCCCGATGAGGCCCGGGCCGCCGTCGCCACCCATCGCCGGGAGCGCGATGTGACCCGTTGGAAGACACTCCTGGCCAACCTGCAACTCGGCCCGTCGGAGGATGCGCGGCCCGGAGGCCAGATCGAACTCCGCCTCCGTCTCGACTCGAAAGAGGCCCTGGTCGAATGGCGCAAGGCGGGTGCCGACCAATGGGCCGCGATCAAGCCCGGCAAGTTCAAGGACTTCGACGAGAAGCACGCCACCGAACTGGTCGCCGAGGTGGCTTTGCTGTGGCAACCCCTGGCCCAGCGGGCCCGCTACGGGTACCCCATCGAGTTGTTCTACCACGACCAGAACACACGACTGTTCCTGAATCGGGTGCTGCGCCTCCCCGCCTTGCACCCGTTCATCGTGGGGGCGGCCGGCGAACCGTTGAACCGACCCGAGCAGCCCTTGCGATGGAGTCTGGGCGATGCGACCGACGACCAGTCGGACTATTCCTTGCGCCTGCTCACCGGCGAGGGCCAGCCCGTGCCGCCTTTCCTTCTGGTGCTGCAAGGGAGACCGACTCTGTACCTGACGACGGACACCCTGTTTTCTGGGCCTCCGGCAGAGGATCGCGCCCTGGACCCTGCGGTGGAGACCCGCATCCCCGCCCCCGCCCTCGAGACCCAGGCCGGGGTACGTTTCCTTTCGCACCTGCAACTGGCGCTGCCCACGCGACTGTCCACCAAGGTCTCGGTCGTCACCCTCCAGCCACGGATCCAGGCCGAGCTGGTGCAGCCCATCGTGGGCTATGACAACGAATTCTGCTTCCTGGATCTGCTGGCGGTGAAGCCCGACGGCCAGCCGGTCGAGCGCTGGACCGGCACCGCCTGGAGCGAGATCGAGCAGCCCGAGAATGCCACGTCACCGGCGAAACCGGCCGGCACACGCGGCGCGATCGCGGCCAATCCTGCCCAGGCCCAACCCGGCGCGGACTCCTCGGAATCGCTCTGGATGTACGACCGTTCCGCGTTGGTCGAAGCGGCCCGTCGACTCGATGCGTCGGGGTTTCGCTGGGACTTCGCCCGGCAAAGGTGGTCCGCCAAGGTCACCCGGCAATTCCCCGAGCGATTCGTGCCGTGGCTCAAGTCTCTGCCGTTGTCGCTCGATCTCGACCTGCGGGGCGAACTGGCCTCGTTCCTCCGGTCGGAGGTCTCGGGCACCGTGAAGCTCGAGGTCCAGGAGTCGGGCATCGACTGGTTCGACCTGTCGGTGATCGTGGATGTCTCCGACACCTCCCTCACCCAGGACGAAATCAAGATCCTGCTCAACGCGCGGGGCAAGTGGGTCCGCCTCTCGAACAAAGGCTGGCGCAAGCTCGAGTTCAAGCTGTCGGCCGAAGAAGACGAGCAATTGGCCCGATTGGGGCTCAATCCCCACGAACTCAGCTCCGAGAAGCAGCGTCTGCACGCCCTCCAATTGGCCGACCCGGCGGCCCGGCAGTTCCTCTCCGAGGAGAGCTACCAGAAGGTCGAGCGCCGAGCCAACGAACTGAAGACCCGGGTCACGCCCGACGTCCCCGACGCGATCCAGGCCGAATTGCGACCCTACCAGAAGGAGGGCTTCCACTTCCTGGCCTACCTGAGCACCAATCGCTTCGGGGGCATCCTGGCCGACGACATGGGCCTGGGCAAAACCCTCCAGACCCTCACCTGGATCGCCTGGCTGCGAGGCCAGTATGCCAAGCCCGGCCCGATCCTGGTGGTTTGCCCCAAGTCGGTGGCCGACAACTGGCGCGCCGAGACCCTGCGGTTCCTGCCGAACGTGCGTCCCCGAGTCTGGAGCAGCGACGACATGAAGTCGCTGCCCACGCAGACCGCCTCGGCCGACCTGCACATCATCAACTACAACCAATTGCGCTCGATCGGCGAGAAGCTCCGCACCGAATTCCTCGCGGTCATCCTCGACGAAGGCCAGTACATCAAGAACCCGGGCTCGGTCACCGCGCTCATCGCCACCCGCATCGAGGCCAAGAACCGCGTGCTCCTGAGCGGCACCCCCATCGAGAACAAGCTGATGGACCTCTGGAGCCTCATGGCCTTCGCGATGCCCGGGATCCTGGGCAACCGGGCCGATTTCCAGAAGCTCTTCGATGCCAAAGAAGACCCTCTCTGCCGACGGCGATTGGCGGCCCGCGTGCGCCCCTTCCTGCTTCGGCGCACCAAGATGCAGGTCGCCAAGGACCTGCCCGAGCGCATCGAAGAAGACCTGTTCTGCGAACTCGAGGGTGAACAGAAGACGCTCTACAAGGCGGAGCTCAAGCGGGCTCAACAGATGCTGCTGGGCATCAACACCGCATCGCAGCTCAACAAGAATCGCTTCAACCTGCTGACCTCCCTGCTTCGCCTGCGGCAGATCTGCTGTCACCCCCGACTGGTGCGCGAGGATTCGAAGGCCGAGAGCACCAAGGTCGAGGCCCTCATCGAGACGCTCGACCCGATCATGGAGGAGGGCGGCAAGGTCATCGTGTTCTCGCAGTTCGTGGAGATGCTGGGACTGCTCAAGAAGGCCCTCGCCGAGCGGAACTGGCCGACCTACTACCTTGCCGGCGACACCGAGAACCGGGGCGAATTGGTCGAGCAATTCCAGCGGCATGAGGGCGAGGCGGTCTTCCTCATCTCGCTCAAGGCAGGCGGCTTCGGCCTCAACCTGACGGCGGCCAGCTATGTGGTGCTTTTCGACCCGTGGTGGAACCCCGCCGTGGAGAACCAGGCCATCGACCGGGCCCACCGCATCGGCCAACGCCAGACGGTCATCGCCTATCGCCTGCTCATCAAAGACAGCGTGGAAGAGAAGATCCGCTCGCTTCAGCGGACCAAGAGCCAGATGGCCGAAGACGTCCTGGGCGAAGACAAGTTCGCCCAGTCGCTCACGCTCGACGACCTGCGCTACCTCTTCGAAGGGTGACGGATCCGTTCGCGGTCGGCATCGAACCCTGAGCGGCGATGGCCGAGCCTACGGCACAGGGCGAGCCTACCAGTAGCGAGGCACCGAAGGATCGGCCTCGCGGCTCCATCGATCGATACCCCCGGTGAGGTTGACCAAGCCGGAGAATCCCTTGTCCTCAAGGAAGGCGATGGCATGCGCGCTGCGGACGCCATGGTGGCAATACACCACGGTGGGTCCCCCCTCGACCGAGGCGCACCAGGCCTCGAGTTCCTGCCAGCGCG
>CAYLTF010000060.1:0-19379 GCA_964386625.1 uncultured Akkermansia sp.
CCGGGCCAGCGCCATCGTGTGGCGTCACTACGGCAACTGGACCAGTTTCTACTGAAGAACGGCGCCGAAGTGTTCCGGTCGGTCCGGTGGGGCCTTCGGATCCGTCCGCGATCCGCGCCAGGCCTCCTGCGGAGGACGGATCAAGATTCCCCCGGGTCGCATCGGCGGATCTCAGGCCTGCCGGACCGGGGGCGATCACCCCGCCGGTCTCCCACGATCCGGCCGCCTCCCGCGCCTGCAGCGGACCGGATGGCCATACCGCATCGGGATGCGGTTCACGTCAACCCGCGGGAGGGCCGACGATCCTTCGCCGAAAAGGCCTTGACGAACCGAAGATCGCGTTCGCAGTTTGGCGTCGGAATCCGGGGTCGCATCGGCAAACGCCCACCGTGGCGACCCACCGGGATCCTGAACGGAGAACCGACGCATGACTCCCCTAGCCTCCCCTTTGTCCGCCGAGCACGCCCGCAGCACCCGGTCCGCCTCCCGGACGCCGATCCGGGGCCTGCGTGACGGCTTCACGCTCATCGAACTGCTGGTGGTCATCGCCATCATCGCCATCCTCGCGGGCATGCTCCTGCCGGCGCTGGCCAAGGCCAAGGCCAAGGGCAACGGCATCATGTGCCTCAACAACACCAAGCAGTTGATGATGTCGTGGCGGCTCTACATCGACGACCAGAACGGCAAGATCCCCCCGGCCTACTCCAACAACCCCAACTTCAACTCCTGGGCCTACGGAAATCTCGATTGGAACACCGCCAACCGCGACAACTGGGACGTCACCAACACTCTGGCGAAGGGGTCGATCTGGCGATACACCGGCGGCACTCAGAAGATCTACAAGTGTCCCGCCGACACCTTCTTGACGCTGGGAGCCAACGGCAAACCCCGCCTGCGCAGCAACTCGATCAACTCCTGGGTGGGCATGCATGATGGGCAGCCGACCTGGTTCGGCAACAGCCCGCCCTGGCGCATGTTCCTGAAGGACTCCGACTTCGTGCAACCGGCCGACACCTGGGTCTTCTTGGACGAACATCCTGACAGCATCAACGACGGGTTCTTCTGCACCGACATGAAGCCCGCCCCGAACCTGGCCCAGGCGGTCATGCCCGACCTCCCGGCCAGCTACCACAACGGCGCCTGCGGGTTCGCCTTCGCCGACGGCCATTCCGAGATCAAGCGTTGGCTCGACAAGCGGACCGTGCAACCGGTCAAGCGCGCGGCCTTCAACCCGCCGAATCAGTCCAACAACCGCGACGTGGAGTGGCTCTGGAGCAAGACCACCCAGCGGTTGAATTGAAATGCTGAGGCAGGCCTGAAATCCCACTCGCACGGCAGGCAACGACCGGGCACAGCGAAATATAAAAAAGGGTCACCGCCGCCGGTCGGACCGATCAGGATCATCGCGCCCTGCAGGCAGTCAGGTCGTCAAGGATGATCCTGAGCAAGTCCGTATCGGAACCACCCGAATGGTTCGGCTGAAACCGGATCCCAAATAGTCCCACTCCACCCTGTCGCATCGGAGTTTACCCAATGAACCGGGCAGACCGTGACTCGCGCGGGTAGCAAGAATGGCGGTTTGATCCATCCAGGACCACAGACCGGTCCAAAGCCGCCCATTGGGCGGGTCATGGTTCCGGAGAAAACTCCTCGTCAGGAGCGACCACCGGCTGCCCGGGCTCCAATCGGTCTTCGCGCGGGTAGATGCCCTTCCGGATGTCCAGGGCATACAAGGACTCGAAAAACACCTCGGTGGGCATTCCCAACTCCAAGGAAAGCCTCGCCTTTGAGAACGCGATTCCTTTTTTCACCCGCAATTCATGGCCACTGAGATAGTCGTTTCGCAACTCAGCGGGAATCTCTCGATACGTGGGAAAACTCTCTCCGATCTTCGATTCTTTTTCTTTCAGGAAATCCCGCCATTGGGAAATGCCAGCCAACTCACAATAGGTGGGCCTCAACTGAACCATCGCCACATCTCCTCCGAAGTGATTCGAGAGAATCTGGTACACTTGAGTGATGTCCGCACGAATTACTGGATCTAGATCCTGCAACAGCGATTTGGCTTCTTGGATAGTCAGCAACCGGTCTACTGCTCTGGCATACTCCGGATCGTCACGATGGCGTTGCGGATCGTAGATCAGGTTTTCCCTCGGTTTCGCTGGCGATCGTCTTGAATTCTGCGTCCCTCCGATTCGAGGCCCGCTTCGATCTGCGGGCAACTCCTGGAGCGAATCCAGATGCAATTGATGACGTGTGGAATCCTTGGAACGGAGATTGATCAATAAGGTCAACACGAGAACCGTCATCAACACAAACGCCCAGGCGGATTTATTCATGGAATCCCTGCACTTGGTTCGACAATTCAAAAAACAACCGACTCGAAACTTCCCTTCCCAAGAGGAACCGTTGCGACAGCGTACGGCAGAAGATGTTGGATTGAGGGCCCCAAATCAACTCGTTGGCCACCAAATCATGCCCCGACTGAATAGCACGCGGTGTGGCATTGGTTTCAGCGTACATGGCTCGGAGAGAGACCGCCAATGACCGGGTCTCCGGAAGCACATGTGCAGGAAAGCCATGGGTCTCCAACCAAGTTGGCAATTGTGCATACCATCCTTCAAAACCTGACAACGGTTTCCCAATCGCCCCCGGGGTCGGTTTCCCTAGAGCGCGCTTTGCATCTGGGAAGGTCATCAGGTTTGACCGCGGCTCATCCTCCTGAATTTGGACCAGCGTTGACGGGCGGGTCCGAAACCAAACTGCCATCATGAAGGCAAAAACAAAGATTCCGACTATCCAAACAATGCTGGATCTATTCATGGTTTTGTTTCGATGAACTAATTAGTTAAAAACCAATCATAATCAACAAAGATTTGTCGTGTCACCGCCGGCAGGGACGCCCGCATCCAGCGGGGGCTTCCAAATTTGATCTCATCGCGCCTATGCCGAGGCCGCGCCCTCGGGAGACCCTAGGCCGCCCGTACGAGCACCTCGACCAGATGACGCAGTTCGAGGTCGACATCCCCTGGCTCGGGCACGGTGTCCGCCACCTGTGGTTCCTAAGCACCTGTTGCCTCAAAACGTTTGCCGCCCAATGGGATCGGCTTGGATGTGGAGGATGAGGTCAAGATTGGCCCGCATGGCGTCCACTGAACCCTGCCCCCTTCCACTGATTCGGAAATCGTTTCCTGCCCCATCGCCGACCGTTCCGGTCCCTCTTCACCACAGCCCCTTTGCCGGGAACTCGGTTTGTATCCCGGCCGACGTTCCGCCACAGTGGCGGCATGAGTTCAGCGGGGTTTCCGGCCCTTCGGGCCCGGCGTTTGCGGCGCGGTGCGGCCATCCGTGAGATGGTGCAGGAGATCCGGCTCCATCCGTCGGACTTCATCGCGCCCTTGTTCATCCAAGAGGGTACCGCCGCCCCGACGGCCGTGGGGTCCATGCCCGGGGTCTTCCGGCTCAATCTCGATGACCTGGTCCGAGAGTCACGGGAGCTCTTCGCCCTGGGCATTCGGGGTGTCGCACTCTTCCCCGTAACTCCCACCGCGCTCAAGACCCCCGACGGCCGCGAGGCGCTGAACCCCGACTGCCTGGTGCTGCGGGCCGTGCGGGCGATCAAGGCGGCGGTGCCCGAGTTGGTGCTCTTCACCGACATCGCCCTGGATCCGTACACCAGCCACGGCCATGACGGCCTGCTGAGCGCCGACGGCCGCGATGTGGACAACGACGCCACGGTCACCGTGCTCGGAGAGATGGCCGCCCTGCACGCGGCGGCGGGCACCGATTTCGTGGCCCCCAGCGACATGATGGACGGCCGGGTGCGGGCCATCCGCCACGCGCTCGATTCGGTGGGCCATGGCGACACGGGCATCCTGGCCTACAGCGCCAAGTTCGCCTCGGCCTATTACGGGCCCTTCCGCGAGGCGGTCGGCAGCGCGCAGGCCGCGGGCACCCGCTCGCTCGACAAGCGCACCTACCAACTGAACCCGGCCAATCCCCGAGAGGCCCTCAAGGACGCTCTGCTCGACGAGCAGGAGGGAGCCGACGCGCTGATGGTCAAGCCGGCCGGGCCCTACCTCGACATCCTCGCCGAATTGCGGCGGCAGACGCGGCTGCCCCTGGCCGCCTACCAGGTCAGCGGCGAATACGCCCAGATCCACGCAGCCGCCCGGGCCGGGTGGCTCGACCTGGAGGCCACCCGCAATGAAAGCCTCCTGGCCATCAAGCGGGCCGGTGCCGACTGGATCCTGACTTATTTCGCCCGCGACATGGCCACCGCGCTCCACAAGGGAGGTTGATCGAAACGCCGGATCCGAGGCCAAGGACCAGCCCATCAAGGATTCGCCCCCGTTGATTCGCGGACTGCCATCCTCCCCTTTGGAGACGAATGGGATGAACCCCAGTTGAATCGATTCCATGAAATCAGCCGATCCCACTCCTCTGCCGCCCTCGGTTCGCTGGATCGACCCGGTCTGGCCGCTGGAATCCGCCTTCTCCACCACGCGGCGGTTGCTCTTCAAACCCTTCGACTTCGGCAAGTGGCTGGTCTTGGGGTTCACGGCTTGGATCTACCAGTTGGGGGATGTGGGGATCACTCCGTTCCAAGGAGAGGAGCTCAAGACCGACTTCGGCGGAAACTGGGAGAGCCCCAGCGCCTTCCTCGAGAATCTGGGAGCACTGATCCGGCGCACACTGGAACCGGTCTCCCACAACCTGTATTGGCTGGTGCCACTCGTGGGCCTCGTCGCTCTGGTGTCCGCGGCAATTTGGGTGGTCCTGACTTGGCTGAGCAGCCGAGGCAGCTTCCTCTTCTTGAATGGCGTGGCCACAAATCGGGCGGAAATCGTGGGTCCGTGGAACAAGTTCGCCCGTGAGGGCAACAGCTTGTTCCGGTTCCGTTTGGTTCTGGGTCTGGTGGGCTTCCTGTTGACCACGTCGTTGGCGGTCGGCGCGTTCCTCTTGCAGGCGTCGTCGTTCTTGTCCGCGGCCGGATCGACCTGGATCGCCTTCGGACTCCTGCTGACACCCGCCGTGGCCTCCGCCATGGGGCTTTGGCTCATCGGTTCCCTGACCGAGGATTTCGTCGTGCCGATCCAATACCAGCGCCGTTGCGGATGCCGGACCGCGTGGGGACTCCTGCTGGGTCACATGACCCGGTTTCCCACCGCGTTCCTGCTCTACCTGCTGATCCAGATCCCGCTGTCGATCGTCACCGCTCTGGCTGTGCTTGTCTTCGCGGTGATCACCTGCTGTGGGTGCTGCCTGCTGTTCGTGCCTTACGTCAGCACCGTGATCCTGCTGCCGGTATTCGTGCTGCACCGGGCCTACCCGATGCACTTTCTGGCTCAACTGGGCCCCGAATGGGATGCCTTCCGGGCCAGCGGATCGCCGACGCCCGGTTGAAGATCCATGGAAGGCTCGAGGCCGTCCCGGCGGCTATCGGCCGGGAGGCGCCCGGCTTCCCCCCAGGGACTATCGCCCCTCGGCTCGGGCTTGGAGCTTCTGGTCACCGGTCTCCAGGCGCAGGTCCGACCAGTAGCCGAATTCCCAGGCCCAGTCGGTGGCGGCGTTTTCCAGTCGGATCACCACGCGACGACCGGCATAGGGGGTGAGGTCGAGCGCGACCTCCTTCCAGCGTGGGGCCTCGTGGGTCACCGCCTGGCGATGAATCACTTCGCCGTCGATGACCACGCGGAGCTCCCAGTCGCCGCGGTCATGGGCGGCCACGGCGAACTTCAGGGCCAGAGGCCCCTGCCGCGGCAGGTTGATCGCACGGACCAGCGCCGCCGGACGCCGGGCGTCGATGGGGTGGGTCATCAGCACATTGCGCCGTCCGACCGCTTCCGGGTACTTGGCGGGCGCGCCCTCGAACTCCGGGCAATCGACCTGCCAACCCGGGGCCCAGAGCGCCAGCGATTCGCCATCGGTCGCCGCCGCGGGTCCCTGGCCGGAGGATCCGGGGAACACGGCGGAGGTCTCGCCGATGAGTTCCTTGCGCCGCTGGGGTGTCAGCGGTTTGCCGTCCTGCGGAGGGGCGAGGATGTACCAGATGAGATTGCGGAACTCGGCGTCGGGCATCTGGTCGAGCCCCTCGGGCATGGCCGAATTGGGGGTCACGCGCAGCGACTTCACGTTGGAGCGATCGACCACCACCTCGCTCGGGCCGGCCAGGAGCAGTTTCACCCGGTTGGCGGTGTTCTCGACCATGCGGCCGCTGTGGGTTTGCCCGTCATTGGTCTCCACCTCCACGTTCTCGTAGCCCTGGCCGATGATCTCGTTGGGGTTGATGACGTTGTGCAGCAGCGCATCGAGAGAACTTCGCCCGACCCCGGTGAGATCGGGCCCGACGGCCGCGCCCTCTCCGTGGAGCTGATGGCAGACGAGGCAGGTCTTGCGGGCGATCTCCTCGCCGGCCTTGAGGTCCACCGGTCCGTCGATCACGACCTTCCGCTTGGCGGCGATGCGCTGGAGAATCTCCGGACCCGAGGCCTGGAATCGACCGAAGAGCCGAGTGGCCTTGTCCCGCTCGTCGGGGTCGCGCGAGCCCAGCAGCGAGCGGACGGTCGTGGCCGGCACGTCGGCCTTGGCGACCTCTCCTCGATCCAGGGCCTGGAAGAGAGCCCATTTCCAGGCTCCGCGGGTGGTGAAAAATTGACCGGCCGCCGTGCGCACCGCCGGGGTCATGCCCGCCCAGTGCCGCAGCAGTTGGCGGCCCGTGTCGTCGTTGCCGGTCTCGGCCAGCACACGGATGGCGGCCACACGGAGCGCATCCGAGGCGTTGGATCCGGCCAACGCCAGCAGCGCCGAGCGAGTGTCGTCGGTGCGCTGGTTGCGGAGGCCCTGGAGGGCCTCGAGCCGTTCGGCCTCGGGCACCGAGGCATTTCCGACCCGGGCCAACTGGGCGCGCAGCGCTCCGACGTCGCCCCAGAGCGCGCCCAACTGACGGGCCTTGCCCGCGGTGGCGAGGTTGGAGCTGGAGAGGAGCTTCTGCAGCAGGGCATCGGTGGGTTGGGTCGGCGCCACCACCTTGCCCCGCTGCCCATCGATCAGGCCGTCGAGCAGGTACGGGATCAGGGGCGAGGCCGAGTCGAGCGACGCGACGATCTCCAGCGTCTTGTCCACCAGCCAATCCTTCCGGTCGTCACAGAAGCGGCGGACCATCTTGTAGGCCAGCTTGCCGGACAGCGGCAGGTAGCGCTCCCCCTTCTCCTGGAACCAGGCAGCCGTGATGTTGGGGTCGTACAGCAGGTTGGGCTCGAGGGCCATCCACAGCAGGAAGGGCAGATCGCGATCGGTCGTGGCCTTGGCGGTGCCGAGCAGCTTCTCGGCGACGGACGTCACCAGCGGGCCCAGCACGGCGATGTCATGGCCCGGAGGCGTGTTGACGGTGAGCGATCCGCCCGAGAACTGGCGCAGCGCCGTGGCGACGGCCGCCAAGACGGTCGGGTTCTCGTCGGTGGCCAGGAGTTCGAGGCGCTTCTGGACCCGCTCGGTGAGGCGGTTGTTCTCGCCGGTGAACCGGGCCGCCCACATGCGCAGCGAGGGCAGCGAGGCGTCGGCCGCCTCGTCGAGCACGGCGTCGTCCGCGAGGCCTGAGCTGAAGAGCGTCCACAAGGCCGCGAGCCGGGCATCCTCCGGGCCCTGGGTCTTCATGCGGGCGAAGAGCGCGGCCTTCTGCGAGGCGATGTCTGCGCGTTCCGAAAGGATCCGCTGGGCCATCCGCCGGTGCCAGACGTTGGAGTGCCCGAGGGTCTGGACGAGCTCGGCGGTGCTTCGTTGAGCCAGGGCGAGGCCGGCGGGTCGCGGTGGCACGGGCCGGCCGGGCTGGTCGCCGGTCCAGACGATGCGCCAGATGCGGCCGCGCTCGCGATCCACGCCCTCGGGGTCGGCACCGGCGTTCTGGTAGCAGGGATACTTGTCGTACCAGTCCATCACCCACACCGCGCCGTCGGGACCGGTCTGGGTGCTCACCGGCATGAACCAACCGTCGTTGGCCCGCAGGAAATCCCCATCGGCCGAGGCCAGGAAGGTGCTGCCCTTGGGGGTCAGGCGATCCCGGTGGATGGCGTTGTCATGGATGTTCCCCTGCAGGGCCATGCCGCGGAACTCCGCCGGGTATTGATCGCCCTGGTAGATGGCCACGCCCGCATAGGCCGCCATGTGGTGCTTGTGGTCGACGATGCTGGGCAGCAGGTCATAGGCGTAGGGATAGGGCGGCTGGCCGGCCTGGCGCTGGTAGAGCCCGCCGGGGGCGAGGTGGAAGAAGTGGTCGATGACGCAGGCGCTGACGAAGGCATTGCCCCGGGCGTCGAAATCCACGCCCCACGGGTTGGAAGTCCCCTCGGCGAAGACCTCCAGGCGCCGGGTCTTGGGCTGGAACCGCGCCACACCGGCGGTCAGCAGCACCGGTTCACCAGGCTTGGACGGATCCACGGCTTGGGTCCGGGTGAAGACCCCGTGGGTCATGTACATCTGCCCGTCGGGTCCCCAGGTGAAGCCGTTGAGGAGCTCGTGCCGGTCCTCCAGGCCGAAGCCGGTCTGGACGATGGTCCGCTTGTCGGCGACCAGGTCGCCATCGGTGTCCTCGAGGAAGTACAGGTTCGGTGCGGCGCCCACGTAGACCCCGCCATTGGCCACGAGGATGCCCGTGGCCAATGTGAAGCCGTCGGCGAAGACCTTGACCGAGTCGGCCCGGCCGTCGCCGTCGGTGTCTTCCAGCACCTTGATGCGGTCACGCCCCTTCTCGCCCGGTTTCGTGCCCAGCGGATACTCGTAGAGTTCGACCACCCACAACCGCCCCCGGTCGTCCCAGGTCATGGCCACGGGGTTCACCACCTCGGGTTCGGAGGCGAAGAGCCGAGCCTCGAAACCGGGCAGGAGCGTGAAGCGCTTGCGGGCGTCTTCGGGGCTGTAGGCCGGGTTGTCCGCCGGCTTGTGCTGGCCGCTCAGTTGCCTTCCGGAGGGCGCGTTGGTGTACACCGGGAATCCGAACTTCGGGTGCCGCGGCACCTCGGCGGAGGCGGACGAGGTCGCCAGACCGGCGGCGACGAGGGCGGCGAGGGACAGGCTCGATCGGAGGCTCATGGTATCGAAAGAAGGATGGGACCAACTGGGTTGGGCTCGGTGTCAAGGGCACGACCTCGCAACCGCTCGAACCCGAGGGCGCGGGCCCGGGAGCGGGAACGAATGAAAACCGGGCCGAAACGGAACGGCCTGCGGACCCGCCACAGGCCACCTCGACCTTCAGGAGGCGAAGATCTGGTCCATCTCGGTGGAGAGCTTCTTGAGGCCCTCGGGAGACCCCGCCCCGCCCTGCTCGGCGATGCCCCAGCCCTGGTAACCGATCTCGTCGACGGCCTTCATCACGGCGGGCCAGTTGTTGTCGCCCTTGAGGAACTCGGCGTCGAAGCCGGCCCACTTGCCCTGCTTGTCGGACTTGGCGCGGCTGTACTCCTTGATGTGCAGCGTGGCGATGCGCTTGCCCAGGATGCGGATCCACTGCTCGGGCCATCCGTAATGGATCAGGTTCCCCACATCGAGGTGCCAGCCCACCATCGGGCTCTTGAACTCGTCGACGTAGCGGGCGGCCTCGAGCGGGCTGAGCAGGAAATTGTTCCAGACGTTCTCGATGGCGATCTTCACGCCCAGTTCCTCGGCCAAGGGCACCACCTTGCGGATCTCCGCCTGCGAGCGGGTGTAGGCGTCGGCGTAGCTGATGGAGGCGTTGACCACGGCCGGCACGAGCAGCACGGCCGGCGCCCCGTAGGCCTTGGCGTCGCGCAGCGACAGCTTGAGCCCCTCGACCCCGACCTCGCGCACGGCCGGATTGGGATCCGACAGCGGCTTGGCCCAATGCGTGTGGCAGCACACCGAACCGGCCTTGAGGCCCGTGGCCTTGAGCGCGGCGTTCATCTCGGCATTGTCCATGCCGCCCATGGGCTCGACGCCGTCGAAGCCCGCGGCCTTGATGGCCTCCATCTTCTGCATCACGGAACCGGGAACACCGACGGTGCCCCACATGATGCCCTTGAGGATCTTGCGCTTGGGCGCGGCCTGCGCGAAGGCGGGCAACGAGGCCCCGAGGATGGCGGCGGTCTGCAGGAAATGGCGGCGATTCATGGCGGTGTGCGGGTTCAGGAGGAACAAGGATCGGGGGCGGCGGAGGCCGGAACGGGCGGGGCAGGCAGTAAACGGAAGCGGACGGAGAGCATTGGCGGACCGGCATCCCGGCATCGGCAAGGCGTCGCCGAAGCGGGATTCCATCAAGGCGGTGACCGGCTGGGCGATGGGATTCAACCCAGCCGGTCGCCTTGCACGGAATCAGGCCAGCTTGGTCTTGCCCGGGACCGGCAGCGGATCGATCGGGAGCTTCATGTCCCAGGACAGGTTGTCGGGCACGAGCTTGATCTGCGAATTGAGGGCCTGCTCCCAGGTGACCTCCTGGCCGGTGTAGGCGGCCAGACGGCCCATGATGCCGGCGAGCGTGCTGTTCACCATGCGATCGCCATCGTTGTGGAACTCACCGGCGCGGATGGCCTTGTAGAGGTACTGGTGCTCGACGACGTACATGTCGGGCTTTTCACCGCGATAACGCCAGCCGTTCGAGCCGTCGGCGTTCTTGAAGTACGAGTTGGACCAGCCGTTCCAGCCCTTGCCCTTGGCCCCGAGCACGTAGTCGCTGTTGTCGCTGTAGCAGTTGGCGATCTGTCGCTGGGCGATGATGCCCCGGGCGCCGTTGGCCCACTCGTAGGTGGCCGTCATGTGGTCGAAGATGTTGCCCTCGTAGTTCGGGTGCACGCGGCCGCCGTTGGCCACGACCTTGGCCGGCGGCTTGTCGCCGAAGGCCCACATCATCTTGTCGACCGTGTGGATGCACTGCTCGACGTAGCCGTCGCCGGCCAGCCAGGTGAAGTTCATCCAGTTGCGCATCTGCCACTCGAGGTCGCCCACACCGGCCTTGCGCTGCGCGGGGGCCTGCATCGGCTTCACGGGGCCGGTCAGGTAGGTGCCGTACATCGCCAGCACCTCGCCGAGTTCACCCTCGTTGATGCGCTTGAAGAATTCGCGCTGCGGGAAGGAATAACGCCAGCAGTAGCCCGCCACGATGTTGAGCTTGGCTTCCTTGGACATCCGGACCGACTCCATCACGTGACGGATGCCGGCGCTGTCGGTGGCCATGGGCTTCTCGCAGAAGATGTGCTTCTTCTTCTCGACCGCGTAGCGCAGGTGGGTCGGGCGGAATCCCGGGGGCGAGGCCAGCAGCACCACGTCGACACCGGCATCGATGACCTTCTGGTAGGCGTCGAGGCCCACGAAGCGCTTGGAGGGCTCCACCTGCACGCGGCCGGGGAACTGCTTGTCCAGGCTCGAGTGGCTCTGCTTGAGCTGGTCTTCGAAGGCGTCACCCATGGCCACGAGGACCAGGTTCTTGTCGGCCTCCAGCGCATTGCCGGCGGCTCCGGTGCCACGGCCGCCGCAGCCCACGAGGCCGATGCGGATGGTGTCGGAGTTGGCGGCGAAGGCGCGATCCCGCATCAGCAGGGCCGGCGCGGCGAGCGTGAGAGCGGCGGCGGTGGAACCGGACTTGAGAAAGTCCCGGCGGTTCTCGAGGGGTGAATTCATGACTGGGAGATGACGCCACTCTTGGTCTGAAATTCAGCCCTCCCCGTCAAGCTTGCCGCCCGGAAACCCGGAGAAAAATCCACAAACCCCTGACCCAAGTCCTTCCCCGCCCGGGACCGACGCCCGAAACGATCCGCTTGGGGCTCCCTGGAGACGCCCACAAAGGACGAGGCCACTGTTTTCCGGCAACCGCGCGGTGCATTCTCCGAAAAGACTGCTTGCCGATGAGCGCATGCCCGATACCTTGCGCATCCGCTTTTTGGCGGGTCGGTAGCTCAGCGGTAGAGCAGCGGCCTTTTAAGCCGTTGGTCCAGGGTTCAAATCCCTGCCGACCCACCAACCATTTATGGCGTGACAAGCTGGGCGATAGTCTGCGAAAGACTCGCCGCTCTTTTTAGACCCCATCGTCTAGAGGCCTAGGACACCGCCCTTTCACGGCAGTAACCGGGGTTCGAATCCCCGTGGGGTCGCCAATCTGAAACCCTCGGAAACCCAGCGTTTCCGAGGGTTTTCTTTTTGATCCGCCCAGCCCGCCCGCCGGATCGGCATTTCCGAATCCTGAGCATCCAAAACCTCCCCCTCGTCGGAAACTCGCCCCGACACTCCGAAGACCTGAGACCTCGTGATTATCATCTTAATCAATCCTCTGGCTTCCCGGGTTTTTGCGTGGTTTTTTAAGGGTGATGACGCCCCTGCCGGAACCCACCGCCCCCCTGGATGCCCCCATGGTCCGAGCCGAGGCGGTCTGGAAATCCTTCGGCACCCAGGTGGCGCTCAAAGGCGTCGATTGGACGGTGCCCCGCGGCCGGATCAGCGGGCTGCTGGGGCCGAACGGTGCCGGGAAAACCACGCTGTTCCGGCTGCTCATGGGAATCCTGAAGCCGACCGAGGGCACCCTCTCCATCGAGGGCCTGGACTGCTTCGAGCATCGGGTGCCCCTCAAACGCCAGGTGGGATTCCTGCCCGACGAACCGATCTTCTACAACTACCTCACCGGGCACGAGATGCTGCAACTGAGCCTCGGGATGCACGGACTCGATCCATCGGCCCTCGCCCGCCTGACCCCATGGGTCCATCGGCTGGGCCTGTCGGATTCGATGCACCGCCACGCCGAGGAGTATTCGCGGGGCATGAAGAAGAAGCTCGGCCTGATGATGGCGCTGCTGCACCGGCCGACACTGCTCATCCTCGACGAGCCCACCAACGGTCTCGACGTGGAATCGACCCACCAGTTCTTCGAGATGATGCGCGAACTGGCCTGTGACGGAACCACCATCCTGTTCTCGACCCACCTGCTCGACCAGGTGGAGCGCCTGTGCAGCCATGCCGCCGTGATCCACGCCGGCCGCATCGTGGCATCGGGAAGCCTCGACGCGATCCGAGGTGGCCGCAGCCTGGAGGAGGTTTTCCTGGAACTCACGGCCAAGCGCCCATGAATCCCGCGCAACCGACCCCCGACCGCAAGGTCTTCCTCAGTCTATGGAGGGCCTCCCGCCAACGCCGGCGCGGCCGGGCTCGCCGACAGCAGGAGCTTCTCGGAAATCACGGTGGCCGTGGATCCGGCTCGAGCCACGTCAGGACAGGATGGATGTCTGTGCTGCTCCTGCCGTTCTACACGATGCTCAATCTCGCGATGGTGCTCCTGTTGTCCTTCGTGGTGAGCTCGGGGCTCGCTCCGCTGGGTGACCAGGCCGGACCCGGAGGGCAGCGAATGGTGGAGCATCTGCCTGATCGAGCGCTTTGGGATTCCGACCCGGAGACCTGGATCGCGGAGATGGTCGGCAGGAACGCCAGCTGGCGCTCGGACAAACTCGGCGGTCCGATCGAATCACACCAACGGATCCTCGAGGAGCAGGCCCGGACGCGGGGGCCTGAGGGCTTTCTTGTGAACCGGACCCACCGTTTCGGAAGCTCGGAGCGGATGCCGCAGGTATTCCTGCCCGTGATCGGCCTGGCGATGGCCGCCTGGTTCCTGATGGTGACCCTGCAGGGCGAGGGTATCGAACTGGACACGCAACGCAGCCGCCATCCCCACTGGGAATGGCTCCTGAGCCATCCGGTGCGGCCCTGGGTCGCCGTCTCGGTGGAACTGCTCGGCCCGGTGCTGGTCAACCCCGTCCTGTGGATGGGCCCGGCGTTCCTGTGCGGGCTCTGGTCGATGGTCTTCGGATTCAGCCTGTCCACGATGCTGACGGGCATCCTTGCCTCCCTGCCGCTGATCATCGCCGCATCGACACTCCACAAGGCGTTCGAGATGGCGATCTTGCTGCGATTCAGCCCCCGGGTCCGCGGGGGCCTCCTGGGGATCGTTTCCTGGTTGGGATTGCTGATGCAGTTGAGTGGTTCTCTGCTGTTGGCCGCAAGCCTACCGATCGCTCATTTTCTGATGCGGTGGACCGGACGGATCGGCAACCGGTGGGATTTCACCCCGGTGCGCTGGGTACTCGAGGGCTGGGGCCCCAGCCCGAGCCTGTGGCAGGCCGCGCTGTCCGCCGCCGCGGTCGGTCTCGGACTGACGGGGCTTGCCGGGGCCCTGGTGGCCTGGGCCATGCGGCAAGGCCTGCAGGGGCACCCAGCCGACCCGGTGAAACCCCAGGCGACCACGACACCTCAGCGAGCCCTCCGGCGCGACCCTCTCCACCGCAAGGAACTGCTCTGGTTCCGGCGCGACGCGGGCGCCTGGGTGCAGACCCTGCTCGTGCCCATGACCTTGGTTCTCTCCAACCTGTTCCAGTTGAGGACACTCGTGCAAGGATCCTGGGGCACGTGGCATGGCGTCTGCGGGATCGCGACCCTCCTGGGCAGCTTTTTCCTCGCGTCCCTCGGCCCGAAGTCCCTGGCCTCCGAGGGGTCAGCCCTGTGGATTCCGTTGACCTGGCCGATCGACCTGGAGCGCCTGCTCAAGACCAAGGCGAGATTCTGGTGGATGCTCAGCTTGGGGATCTCGGGCATCGGCTTCGCGGTGGCCTGGGTCAAATTCCCGGGGGATGCCCTGCCGATCGCGCTGGTGGCCGTGGCCTGGGTGGCCTTCAGCCTGGCCCTGGCCCGAAAGTCGGTGACCCTGGTGCAGGTGCCGACGTCCTCGGGAGAGATCGATCGAGTCCCACAGGAACGGCAATGGGCGGTGTTCTTGGGCACGATGAGCTTCAGTGGCGGGCTCCTGAGCGGGAATTGGCACGCCATGGTCCTGGGACTGGCGTTCTCCATTCTCTCCGCCGCCGCCCTGTGGCAGGATCTCCGGGTTAGGCTGCCCTACCTCTTCGACCCATGGTCCGAGCCCATCCCTGAGGCTCCGACGCTGCTGCATTCGCTCGTGGCCATCCTGGGCATGGTGGAAGCCGTCGGCATCATCGGCTCCATTGCCCGAGTCTTCGCCACCCCAGCGCTGCAGTGGATGGTCACCACCGTGACCTACGGCGCGGTCGGGGGGATCACCTGGATCATCCTGCGTCTCTTCCTGGGTTTTCGAGGGGTTCGGATGGAGTCCCTTTGGACCTGGGAACCGGCCGAGCCTGCGATGAGCGGAACCCTCCGGCGGGCTTTCGCGGGAATGGGGCTCGGGGCGGTTCTCGGGGCGGCGGCCCTGGGCTACCAGGAATCCATCGCCGGGTGGACAACCCTTTTCGGGGAGCGCGAGGATGCACAGCGACTCCTGGTGGAAAACGGCATCCACCGCGGCTGGTTGCTGGCCACCGTGGTGATCCTCGCTCCATGGACCGAGGAACTCCTCTTCCGGGGGCTGCTCTTCCGAGCCCTCCATCGGGCTTGGGGACCGACCCGGGCTATGTGGGTGAGTGCGGCTTTCTTTGCGGTGTACCATCCTCCGATGGCCTGGCTGCCGGTGTTCTGCTTGGGCCTGACCACCGCCTGGCTGTTCCGGCGATCGGGGCGTCTGGTGCCGTGCGCCCTGCTCCACATGACCTACAACGCCGTCGTGACGTCATCCTGGTGGCTCCACGAGGTGATTCCCAATGTGCCGAGCCCGTGACGGTCAGGCCAGGATGGCGCGGATGACCTCCGGTTCGACCACGCCGGTGAGCTTCTGGTCGAGGCCGCCGTAGAAGTAGGTGAGCTTGAGCGGATCCAGCCCCATGAGGTGCAGGATCGTGGCGTGCAGGTCGCGGATGTGATGGCGGTCGACGGCGATTGTCTCGGGCTCCTGATGAATGGGTGATCCAGCTTTCCAGGGATCCTGATCCGATGGGTGGCCCTGCTGTTCAAGGAATCCGGGATTTCAATGCTTCTCGCAGGCTCGCGGGGATACTCGAAGTCTCCAGCCACGAGGCAGCGGCGGCAGGATTGGACCGGCCCCACCGTTGGAAGACCGAGTCCAGCAAATCGCTGCGTGTCTGAGAATCGGAGACCATGAGCCCGAGATCGGCGGCCTGGGCGACCGAGGTGTTCATGCGGTCGTGAATGATACCCACCAACGCCTGGTCGCGCTGAATCGAACCCAGGCGCTCCAAGGAGGCCTTCGCGCCCTCGAATTGTGTCGCGGACCAAACCTGGTAGACAGAGCGAATGGCTGCGGTTTGTTCGCTGCCCGGTGGCAGAGACACAGCCCAATTGACTGCACCTTCAGGATCACGGGAGGACCACTGCAAGCCGATGTTGGAGATGGTTTGCCCCCGAAGCACCGGGTCGCGAATCCCGGAGACGGCCGCGACGGCACTGGCGGAATCGGCGGCAACTGCAATGGGCAGAAGGCGGCTCAGGACGGAGTCGCGGCCTTGAGCAGGCACCACTTCACTCAAAGCCCCCAGGGCTGCGGAGGGTTCGGCCGTGACCCAGAGTTGGACGAGTTCTTGCCGATCGATGGGCTGACTGACCGTCGGCAACACCTCCTTGAGAAATGCTGCGGCTCCGGCGGCATCAGTCCGGATCCACGATTCGGCTCCTCGAACCAGCCCCACGATCCCATGACCCCGCCGCCATTGTTGCGCAGCCCAACGACTGGCTGCGGCGGGATCTTGGATTGCCCACTCCCTGGTCAAGGTGGGCAACCATTGGCCCTGTCGCTCTGCAGAGGCAGCATCCCATCGTGCGATCGCGGCCGCGGGATCTCGGCGGGTCAATTCCGCCATGAGCGAATCCACCCGCGACTCCCCTGAGCCATCAGGGGCCGGGTGGGCCAAGACCCATTCCAAAGCGGCATTGGGATCTTGTTCACCCCAGGCGTCGACCACGCCGTAGGTCACCCGTGGATTGAAATGGTCGGGGAGTTGCTGCAACAGGACCACGGCGACTTCCAGGTGCTGACTTTTAAAGATGTCGAGAACGTCGTTGATCGTTTCTTCAGACACTTGCGCCCAGGTTGCGGCAGGAATGGAACGAGCCAACCGGAGTGCCAAGGCCGGGTTTTCCTGATCCATGAAACTCAGGAGAGTGAATCGTGAATCTGAGATCCCCGGACCGTCTTCAAATGGGGCCTGAAGGACGCTTTTCCAGGCAGTTTCCGGCTCGCTCCTCAGCCACTTCAGATACAGATCAAAGGCCAAGTCCGACCGGGTTTTGGGTCCCTTGAGGCTCCACGCCCGTCGCAATGCTTCCTCGCCGTCCGATTCCATCCATTTCGAGAGAGCTCCAAGTAGAGCTGCACGCTGACGATCGTCGAAGTTCCCAGATGAATCGCTACCAAGACGCTTGGAGTCGGTCAAAAAAGCCCAAGCGGAGGCGCGGTCGGCAACAATCCAACAACGGCCCAACGCCTCCAAGAGGCCGGCATCCATACCGTTTGGAAGCGGTTTTCCCATCGCAAACCCCCAAATCGCAGCGGCACAATCCGGTTGGGTGAGATCGGCCCTCTCGATGGCTTGAACCATTTGCCTGAACCGCCAATCCCAACGCTCGTTGGCAGCCAAGATTGCGGCCAACTCGCGAGCGACCTCGTCCGCGCTGAGACGCCTTCCCGCCTCGGACCGACCAACTCTGTCGGGTATTCCCGTGATCGCAGGGGCCTGGTGCGTTTGGTGCCGGACGTCTCCAACCGTGGAGATCCTCGATTCCTGGAAGCGGCTCCAAACAACAGTGCCCAGCAGTCCAAGAGCCATGAGGCCCGCCAACCAACTCACGAAGCGATTCATTGGGATGTGGGTTGAGCTAATAGGAAACTGCTTCCCGCCCCTCCAGGAAGTTCGCCCTGAGTTTGGTGCTGTAAGGGGTGATTTTGATGATAAGAAGTTCCTAGACTGGGCGTTGGGGGTCAACAGTCTGCTTTTCCGGGGCGCGGAGCGCGCGCAAAGGGGTCCGTTCTTGATTTTGTCTACTCCCCGCCCAGTTTCCTCCGCCGATCCAAGCGATGGTCCAGATAACCGCGCGTGCCGATCGCCAAACGTTCGGCGATCCACCCCACCGTCCTCGTCGTCTCCGCCCACAACGCCATCGAAGGATACGCCTTCTGAGGACGCAGTGGCGCAGACCCCGGATGGTCAGGCCAGGATGGCGCGGATGACCTCCGGTTCAACCACGCCGGTGAGCTTCTGGTCGAGGCCGCCGTAGAAGTAGGTGAGCTTGAGCGGATCCAGCCCCATGAGGTGCAGGATCGTGGCGTGCAGGTCGCGGATGTGATGGCGGTCGACCGCGGCCTCGTGGCCCAACTCGTCGGTCTCGCCATGGCTGGTGCCGCCACGGACGCCACCGCCGGCCAGCCAGTAGGTGAAGCCCTTGGGGTTGTGGTCGCGCCCCCCGTTGCCGCCCTGCGACACGGCCTGCCGCCCGAACTCGCCACCCCACACGATGAGGGTCGAATCGAGCAGGCCGCGCTGCTCGAGGTCGGCCAAGAGCGCGGCGATGGGCCGATCGATCTCGGGGCCATGGATGCGGAGGTTCTCCTCGACGCCATTGTGGGCGTCCCAGTTCTGCTGCTGGTGACCGCCTCCGTGATAGATCTGGATGAACCGCACCCCCCGCTCGACCAGGCGTCGGGCGATGAGGCACTGGCGACCGAAAGGCGCGGGGCCCAGCGCCAGCGGGTGGTCGTCGGGGCGGGACTGGTTGACGCCATAGCTCTCCAGCGTGGCCGCGGACTCTTGCGACAAGTCGAGCGCATCGGGCGCGCTGCGCTGCAACTGGAAGGCCAACTCATAGCTGGCGATGCGGGCCTGCAGCTCGCTGAATCCGGGACGCGAGGCCAGGTGACCGGCGTTGAGCTGGTTGAGCGTGGTGATGGTGTCGCGCTGGACCTGCGCCGGCGCGCCGTCGGCCGGGTCGAGGTTGAGGATGGGGTTGCCCGAGGCCCGGAACACCGTGCCCTGGTAGGCCGCCGGCATGAAGCCGCTGGACCAGTTGGCCGCGCCGCTGATCGGGCCGCCGCGGGGATCGAGCATCACCACGTAGCCCGGCAGGTTCGCGTTGGCGGAACCCAGCCCATAGGACATCCAGGAGCCCATGGAGGGCCAGCCCTGCAGCACGCGCCCGCTGTTCATCTGGATCATGGCCGATCCGTGGGCGAAGGAATCGGCATACAGCGACTTGATGACGGCCAGCTTGTCCATGTGGGCCGAGAGATGGGGCAGCACGTCGCTGCACCACAGGCCCGACTTCCCGCACTGGCGGAAGGTGCGCTTGGAGCCCAGCAGGGTGCCGGGCTTCACATCGCGGCGACGCTGCTCCAGCGAGGCGGTCTGGCCGTGGCGTCGGTTCAGCTCGGGCTTGTAGTCGAAGAGGTCCATCTGCGAGGGCCCCCCGTACATGAACAGGAAGATGCAGGCCTTGGCCTGGGTCGGCCGGTGCGGCGGCTTCACGCGCATCGGGTC
>CAYLTF010000061.1:0-11298 GCA_964386625.1 uncultured Akkermansia sp.
GTGCGGATAGGGAAGTTCTGCTGCACCTCTTGCCGCTCTTTGCCGCCGAAGGGCGGGTTGGCCAGGATGATGTCGAACCGGTCGCGCTCCTGAACGTCGGCCAGGTTCTCGGCCAGCGTGTTGGTGTGCACGATGTTGGGGGCCTCGATCCCGTGCAGGATCAGGTTCATGATGGCGATGACGTAGGCCAGAGACTTTTTCTCCTTCCCGTAGAAGGTGCGCTCCTGGAGGACTCGATCTTGCGCGGTGGTTCGATGGGGATTGGCGGTCTGCAGGTAGTCGAACGCCTCGCAGAGGAATCCGGCCGAACCCACCGCCGGATCACAAATGGTTTCACCGAGCCGGGGCGCGGTGACGGCCACGATGGCGCGGATCAACGGGCCCGGCGTTGCCCATGTTCTTGATCTTGACCTCGTACAGGTGCGAGAGCTCGTGCTTCTCGGTCTGGGAACCGAAGCGGAGCTCATCCACATGGTCGATGATCTCCCGCAAGTTGTAGCCGCTCTGGATGCGGTTTTTGATCTCACTGAAGATCTCCCCGATCTTGTACTCCAGCGTGTTCGGGCTGGCCGCCTGGGCCTTGAACCGCTGCAGGTACGGGAACAGGCGCTGGTTCACGAACTCCAGCAGATCGTCGCCGGTTTGCGCCCGGTGATGGTCGATCTTGCCGTCAGGTCCCTTCGGGGCGGCCCAGGATTCCCAGCGGAACGACTCGGCGAGCAGGTGCTGGTAGGCCTTGCCCTCGAGGGCCGCCTCGGTCGCCTTGTCCTGCTCCAAGGCGTCCAGGTACTTGAGGAACAGCAACCAGGAGGTTTGCTCGGTGTAATCCAACTCGCTGGTGCATCCGGCATCCTTCCAGAGGACGTCGTCGATGTTCTTGAAGGTCTGCTCAAACATGGTTCGTCAAAGGCCAGCAGATGATTCGTATCTCACGAACAATGACGACCTGATGCTCAGAAGACCACTCTCACTTTTGAATTGAGCATGCTCGGCTCATCACCGAGGCACAGCGGAATGGTTGTTTATGCCAGTGTAGCTCAGCGGTAGAGCAGGGGACTCATAAGCCCTTGGTCGGAAGTTCGATTCTTCCCACTGGCACCAATTTCTTCCACCCCCAGGTCGTGGCTCGGCTGCGCCTGCAACTCGGGTTTTCCTCGGACGGGATCCACTCCGACGCCGTCTCCGCGCCAGCCCTTCTGGGCGGGCTGGGTCATCGACGGTTTTGACTGCGCGCCAGTTCCCGGAGCACCGCAAGATGGTCGGGATTGTTCCCCGGATCGAACCCGGTGGATCGCTCGAGAGCGATCAGGGCGCGACGACGGGTCTCCATGCGGTCCAACTCACCCGCGGTCGCCGAGGCGACGTAGATCGCCACCCCGCTCGCTTTGTCCCGAATGCGCACGCTGCCCTCTTGCAAGCTGAACTGGACGGGTGCGATTCCATCGGCGTCGACACGGAACACCTCCACCGGTCTTCTCAGGTGGGCTGGCAACGGGAAGCGGAAAGTCGACTCCCGCGGGGGACCAAAACGAAAGACCCGTTCCTGCGGATCGGGCCGATAGTCGAGGTCCAAGGCGAAGAGCAGGGCGGCGGAGGGGCTGGAGATCACATCGAGATCCCAGTCGAGGACTCCGTCCCGCAGCGTCCGCTCATGGCTGCTTGCGTCTCCCTCCAGCAGGTGTTCCTCCAGCATCCGGATCTCACGCCCCACCCGAGTCATCGGTTCGATGAGGTCGGGGAAGGAGACCAGCGACCGCACGCTCAGGTTGAACCAGTAGAGCGATGTGATGCGGCTGGAGAGCGCATGGTAGGCCTGCTGGCGCAATTCATCGGGAGTCGGGGATCCCCGTTTGCGGCCCCCGTAGCCATTCCAGTCATGGTGGGGCCCCTGGGACCAGTAGGCGATGGGACGCGGGCGATTGAGCTCGCGCAGGCTCCGACACATCTCGCCGATGGTCTCCAGAGGCGCTCCCCAGCGGATCCTGGTGCCTCCCCAGCGATCGTATTGGTTCCAGGCATCGGGCGAGGGGGCCGTGACACGATAGGCGTCATAATGAGGGAAATCCGAGATGCCGGAGTAGAAACGCCACAAGCGCTCTTCGCTGTGGGTGATCGAGGTCGGAAGCCGAGTCGATGCATAGGGTGCAAGCGCCTTCCAGCAATCCTGGGGAGACACCGGCTTGCCGCCGCCATACTGGGGCTCACCGAGGAATTCGACCGCATGGACGCGGGGCAGGACAGCCTCGGAATCGTATCGATCGAGCGGTTGGAGCCGATTGAAGTACTTCAGCGGATACCGGGTGTAGAGTCCATCGGGTCCATCTCGGTCGGTGTACCCCGGCGTCTCCTGGATGTGGGCGGTGTTGACATGCAATCGCTTCAACGTCTTGAGGAACGCCTCCGATTCGAGGGGCTTCTCGCCGCCGCCGCTGGTTTCGCCGACCCACCCCCCGCTGATGTCGAAGGACTCGCGCTTGATCCGCTGATGGGCCCAGAGCGTCACAGTCCCGCCTGCGGCATCCCTCAACCGCACCTCGACGGCGGCATAGGTCAACGGAAGCGGCCCGGTGCGCACTCGGGCACCGCCCCGGTCACGGGAGGCGATCAGGCCGCTGGTCGGAAACCGATCCAGGCGGGTGTCGATCCACGGCCCAGGAAAGAGAACCCTCGGTGAGGCATGGGTCTCGGGCAGCCACAACCGGACGGCCTCGAGGGTCAAGGAGCGGTCCGTTTCGTTCACGACGTGGAACACCATCGAATCAGGATGGAATGCGGATGCGCTCGACCGCGCCGTGAAGGTCACGGCCGAGATCCATGCCGTGGGGCTGGCGATCGGGATCTGGAGAGGCCGAGCCCCTGTCGAACCGGGCAGACCCAAGGCAAGGTCGGCCGAGGTGTTCGTCCCCCAGTCAGCCCGTTTCCCGTTCCAACTCCACACGGTCATGGCGCCGGGAGGCAATCGGAGGGGCGCGCCACCCCAGGCCGAGGGGAAATCGTGCCATGCCCATGCATCAGCCTGGAGCCACTCGTCGGGAGTCCGTCCCCTGAGCCGCACCTCGCCCGAGGCCGGCACCTCCAGCGTGTTGGTCGTGGCGTTCACCAGAAACAACTCCACCCGGGCGCCGAGACTGAAATCCGCCTTCCGGCGGTACTGCATCTCCGTCGACTGCCGATGGGGAACGACATGGATGCCCTCGATCGCCAGCGGGTTGGCCGACAGCCATCCATGACCGCCGGCCCAGGCAGCCATCACCCACCCGATGATCACCCAACGGACGACTCCGGAAGAAATGGTTTCGTTCAACATCGCAGCGACGATCGCACCCCCGGGCCCCGGCTTTCAAGGTGGGCCAAGCGACAGTTCGACGGCAGCGCGGCCGGAAATCGCCGGCGCCTCAATGCGGGGCCAACGGGATTCCCGAGGCGCCACCGCCGAAACTCAACGCCCGGAGAGCGGCCTGGTGGGGGGCCGGGTCGAGGTGGGGCCCGATGAGGACAGCGACGGGAGCCGGATGGGGCCGGGCTGGGAATTCCTCGATGAGGTGATGTCCCCAGACCTGCTGGAACAGGTGCAGTTTCTCGGGCGACTGGATGAAGCGCACGAATCCCTTGGCCCGGACGACTTCCCGGGGATTGAGCCGGCTCAGGAAGGTCTCGAACGCCCTGCGGTCGACCGGCACGGGAAAGCGCCACGTGAGGCTCCGGTATCCGGTGTGGAGATGAGGGGTGGGTGACGGCGGCTCGATAGACGGGGGGGCCTCGGCATCGGTCGGAAACGGAGGCCGGATCTCCAACCGGGCCTCGGCAGGAGCCATCCGGAGCAGATCGCCGATGTCGGGCAAGCCGAAAGGCAACCGGATGCGCCGGGCCTTGGGGTTCTGTGCGGCCAGGTCGGCCTCGAGCGCGTCGAGGGCGGGGGCCTCCAGGCGATCGCACTTCGACAGGCAGAGGACATTGGCGAACTCGATCTGCTTGCGGGCCAGCACCCGCTCACCGATGTCGCCCTCGGGCTGGGAATACCAGGGGGCATCGATCACGCTGACCACGGCGTGCAGACGGGCCACCTCCAGCAGGTCGGCGTCGGTGAGCACGTCGATGACGTTGTCCGGATCGGCCAATCCGCTGGTCTCGACCACGAGGTAGTCGCAGTCTCCCGACTTGGCCAATTGGGTCACGGCCCGGTCGAGTTCGTTGTCAGGGGCGCAACAGACACAGCCGCCGCTGACCTGCGTCACCGGCAGGCCCGGCCGATCGAGGATCTGGCTGTCGACGCTCTCGGCTCCGAACTCGTTCATCACCACACCCATCCGCAGACCCGTGGCCGGGGATTCCCGCAGCCAACGAAGCAGCAGCGTGGTCTTGCCGGCCCCCAGGAAGCCGGTGAGCAGGATGACCGGCAGACGGGGGCGCACCGCGTCGCTCCCCGATGGATCGCCGGCCGCACTCATGCGCAGGCCACGGCCAACTCGGGCCACAACTGCGCAGCCATCCGCATGCCGGAGGCGTAGGCATCGAGGCTGAACTTCTCGTTCGGCGAGTGGGGATTGTCGTCGGGCAACGACATGCCGAGGAGGAGGGTGTCGGCGCGCAAGTGCTTCTTGAACGCAGCCACGATGGGGATGCTGCCGCCTTCACGCATCAGCAAGGCCTCGCGGCCGAAGCCCGAGGACATGGCCCGGAGCGCCGCCTGGGCCAGGGGACCCTGGGGCGAGACGAGGTACGGTTCGCCACCGTGGCCATGCTTCACCGTGAGGCGCACGGTCGGCGGGCAAAGCGACTGGAGGTGCTTCTTGACGGCCGACAGGATCTTGGCCGGCGTCTGGTCGGGCACGAGGCGGAGGGTGATCTTGGCGCTGGCCCAGGCCGGCACGATGGTCTTGCTGCCCTCGCCTTGGTAGCCGCTGGTCAGACCGTTGATCTCGAAGGTCGGGCGGCAGGTGCGGCGTTCATTGGCGGTGAATCCAGCCTCGCCCGTCAATTCGGGCACACCGAGGAACTTGGCGTAGCGTTTGTCATCGTGGGGGATGCGCGCCATCTGCTTGCGCTCGTAGGCCGAGAGCGGGGCGACATCGTCATAGAAACCGGGCACGGTGACGCGACCGCGCTTGTCCCGCATCTGGGCGAGCAATTGGCACAGCGCGAAGGCGGGGTTCTCGAGGCTGCCGCCGAAGAGGCCCGAATGAAGGTCGCGGGACGGTCCGTCGACGCGGATCTCGAGGGCGGCGATGCCGCGGAGGCCGTAGGTGAGCGCGGGATGTTCCAGCGACGGGATGCCGTTGTCGGAGATCACCACCGCATCGCAGGCCAGTTCCTTCCGGTGCTTGGGCAAGAAGCTGTACAGTTGGGTCGAACCCACTTCCTCCTCGCCCTCGATCAGGAAGATCAGGTTGCAAGGCAGCGGTGTGCCGCTGCGCACGTAGGCCTCGACCGCGTTCAGGTGGGCGAGATGCTGCCCCTTGTTGTCGGCCGAGCCCCGGGCATAGAGATTCCGTCCCTCGATGCGGGGCTCGAAGGGCGGGCTCTTCCACAGATCGAAGGGCTCGGGCGGTTGGACATCGTAGTGCCCGTACACCAGGAAGGTGGGCTTCTTGGGATCCTGCTTCGGCGTGCGGGCCACCACGATGGGGTTGCCGTCGGTCTCGTGGACCGTGGTCTCGAGGGTCAGGCTGCGGGCCCGCTCGGCGATCCACCGGGCCGCGGCACGCAGGTCGGGCGCATGCTTCGGCTGGGCGCTGACACTCGGGAAGCGGACGTATTCACAGAGCGAGTCGATGAATTGGCTCTGATGTTCTTCGAGGTACCGGAAGACAGGAGTCATGGAGATCGGTGAAATCGGGTCTGGAAAGATGTCGGACCAGGATGGATCGGGAATCCGGCGCTGTCAGTTCTTGGGTTTCCCAAAGCCCCTCAGGAGCCCTTCGATGGCCTTGGCCGGGGAATTGGTCGACAGCAACGGGTTCACCGTGTTGGTGGCGGCCGGTGTGCCGGGTTTGGTTCCGGCGGCGTTGGTGGGAGCCGGGCTCGGGGCAGCCGCGGGTTGGCCGCCCAGCAGGTTGCCCAGCACCCCAGCGGCCCCGGCGACCTTGCCCCCGAGGTTGCCGCCCAAACCTGCAGCCGCACGGCCGAGGGTCTTGGCTCCCATCGCGGCCAAGGCCAGTTTGTCGGTCGCCGGGGAAGGGTTCCCCAGGGTGCCCTTGACCGTCAGGAACTCCGGCAAAGGCGCATAGGCGGCATCGGCCGGGGTGGAGGCGTCGAGCAGCACGGCCTTCTCGGCGAGGCTCCGAGACAGAGCGATGCTGACCGGGATGTTGAGCGGGGAGTTGGTCAACTCGGGCGCGAAGCGGAGGCCGCCGCGCGCATCGATGCGCAACGCGGCGCTCTGCACCCGCGCCGTCTTCAGGGTCACCCCGCCGTTGCCGAGATCCGCAGCCAAGTCGATGACATCCAGCGGTTGGGCTTCAAGATCATCGACCCAGGATCCGCTCTTCCCGGAGTCCTGAGCACCGCCGGTCAGTTGGTTCAACCAGCTGCCCACTTGGGCACCGGGGTTCTTGATGAGGCGCGGCAAGGCTGTGACGACATTGACCACCGTGCGGATCAGCGGCGTTCGCGTGTCCCCGATCTTCAGATTCAGGTTGGTCGCCGTGAAAGACAGTCCGCCGTTGAGATTCGAGGACAGGGAGGCACCGGTGACACCCGCTCCGCGAATGTCGGCCTTGGCCAAGAGGGTTCCGTGGATCTGTCCCTTCCGCTCGGGCATGAAGCTCGCGACGAAGGGCTCCAGCGGGAGCCGATCGATGGCCAGTTGGGTGTCGTAGCGATAGCCCGCCACTCCCAGATTGGCCGAGACCTTGGCGTTGATCGGGGCATCGTTGATCCTGAGCGACAGCGGATCGATGGAGACGAGCGAATCCTTCAGGCTGAGGCGGGTCTTCCAACCGGCGATCCGGAGGTCACGCAGCAGCACCTGGGCGATGTCGAGGTCGACCACCAACTGGCGGATCGGCAACGTGACGGGGGCGGGCTCGCCCGGAGCGGCCGCCTCGGGCCTGGGCGACGGGGCGTTCGGTGTGGCCGGGGCGTTGGTTTTCGCGGGACCGGCGAGGAGGTTGTAGAGCGGCGTCAGGTCGAGGCCTTCGCTCTGGATCGAAATCGTGTTCGAGGTCCCCTTGGGAGAGGCGTTCGTGCCGAGGTCCACACTGCCTTTCACCACCAGCTGGTTGGCCGCCAGCGCCGTCTTGCCCAGATCGAGTCGCAGGTTCTTGAGGTCGATCACCGAGGCCCGACGGGCTACATCGAGATTCACCCCGAGGGCGAAGGGCGTTTTGGGGACCGCGCCAGAGGGGTCATCGACCACCAACTTGCTCACCCCGAGGTCGGTCTGCAGCGAGAGATCACCACCCTGCAACAAACTCGCCTTGCCGTTGATATCGAGGGAGACCGAGACCAACTGCTTCGGCGAGAGGGCCGCAGCGACGAAAGGACCGATGGCCCTCTCGTTGAAGTCGACGGTCTTGAACGCGAACTCCCCGGTCTTCTGGGCCAGGTCGTAGCGACCGCTGGCTTCCAGGCGTCCACCGCTGGACTGCCCCGACTGGGCCGTGAGCTGAAGTTTCTTGAGGTTGAGCAGGTTGCCGGTGGTGTCCGCGACCAGGGCGATCGCCGACTGGAAGTCCTGGAGCTTCAGCTCGCCGAATCCCCCGGTGAATCCGGCGAGGACGACGTCGGTGGACAGGTTCGTCACGCCGGGCTTCACATCCACCTTGCCCGCCAGGCGCAGGGTGCCCGCCGACGCCGCGGCACCTTCGACCGGGAAGGTCGCCAAGACGGCCGGGATCTGGACCTCGCCACCGAACTCCGCCTGCGACTCCTTGCGCTCGGTGTGGTGTGCCGCCGAGGCCTTGAGGGTCACCAGGTCTTTGCCGCTGCCGCTCAGCGCGAGGTCGAGGGAACGGACCTGGGCTGCCTTGAACTCGGTCACGGTCGCGTCGGTCGACAGATTCAGCCGCAGACCACGAACCGTCTTGCCGCCCATCACCCACGTGATGTCGTCGACCAG
Organism: uncultured Akkermansia sp.; assembly: GCA_964386625.1. Lineage (GTDB taxonomy): Bacteria > Verrucomicrobiota > Verrucomicrobiia > Limisphaerales > UBA9464 > SXXZ01. The sequence continues at coordinate 8,060 of CAYLTF010000061.1, forward strand.
GGTCTTCAGGCTCGCCTGGAGGTCTTGGCCATCGCGGGCGGCGCGTACGGAAAGCTGGGCCGACACCGTGGCGGAAGGCAGGTTGGTCCCCGCCAGGGCCTTCCAATCGGAGGTCTCCAATCCTTGGATCGCCAATTTGAAGGTGGACTCGGGCAGGCTTTGGCCCCCCTTCGCCCATGACAGCGCCATGGGCTGATCCAGACCGCCGGCAACGATGGCTCCGCGTCCCACCTGGGTGACGCTGATCCCGAGCTTCTCCACCCGGGCCGACTTCTCGGCCTGGTTCACCGTGGCCTGATACTCGGTGACGATCTGGAGTTCGGGGGTCTTCTCGCCGGTCGGCGTGGCCAGGCTGAGGTCCGCCACCGACAGGCGACCCTGCGAGGCGATGACCTTGCCCTGCTGGAGGAGGTCGACGGTGCCCTCGGCACTGACGGCCGTGCGGCCGAGGTCGAACGGCAGCAGCGGGGCGGCGACCTTGAGGACGCGTCGGTCGATCCCGGCGATCTGGTAGCGGATCCGGGCCTCCTGCTTGGCCAGGTCCAAGGGGCCGCTCAGGGCAATGGAGCCGAAGGACTGGCCGGCTTGTTCAAAAGCCAATCTCAGTTGTCGCAATTCGGTGGCCGAGGTCTCGAGCGTCAGGCCGGCGGAAAAGCCGGAGGCGTCCTTGAGGGAACCGGTCGCCGAGGCGATGTCGGTGCGGAGGGATCCCGTAACCGTCTGGGGCATCAGGTCGGCACCCAGAGCAAGGTCGTATTTCCCGGCGATCTTGCCTTGAAGAGCGGCCCCATCGGGAAGCGCCAGCGACAACGCCGCGCCCAACCCCAGGCGAGTGCTGGCACCGTTGGCCAACTGGTCGACCTCCAGTTGGAGGCCGGAGACCTCCACCTGTTGCATCGCCCCTCCGGCGGCACGGGTGATCATCCGGAATGCCCCGTTCTTGATCGCCACGTTGCGGATCTTCAATTGGGGGGCCTTGGCAGGAGCGGAGGGTTCCGTGGCCGGAGCCGCGGGTTTGCCGGAACCCTTGGGCAGGTTCATGGAGCCATCCGCCTGCTGCTCGAGGGTGATGACCGGGTTCTCGACGAGCACCTCCGACACGTCGATGGTGCCGCCCAGGATCGCGGTGAGGCTGTAGCCGACACGGACACGATCCACCGTGGCCAACGGTGAAGCTCCTGCAGGCACGACACGGAGCTTCGTGAGTTCGAGGCCCGAGAAGGGCCGGAGCGTGAGGTCTTCGACCGTGATCCCCGCTCCGACCGCGTCGGAGACCTTCGGCAAGACGAAGCTCTTGAGGAACATCCCGCTGGTCAGGAAGAAATAGAGGGCCAGCAAGGCTACGACAACGCCACCGGCGATCAGGGGCCAGCGACGGTTGGAACGGACGGATTCAGAGGGCATGGTCGGATTGGGAGCGACTCCGGGGTCAGGTATTCCACCGCCGATGGGCCATCAGGCGCGGCGAACCCGCAGACACTCGTGCGCGGAAGGTACGAGGCGGACCTCGCATCGCAAGCCTTGGCTCAAGGTCCGGGATCCGATGAGGCCGTGTCGCCCCTGTCCCACGGCGGCCACAGGGCGGGAATTGCCTTTGATTGGAGGATCGGTTTGTTTTCCAGCATCCGAATGCGATCGAAAGGATTCACACTGATCGAGCTCCTCGTGGTGGTGGCGATCATTGCGACATTGGCCGGGCTGCTGCTGCCCGCTTTGGCAAGAGCCCGCTCCCGCGGCGCACAAACCGCCTGCCTATCGAATCTGCACCAGTTGGGACTGGCCACCGCGCTTTACGGGGGCGATCACCAGGACCGGCTCCCCTTCGTGCCCGACGAGGCTTTGCAGCTCACGCCGCCGGTCGATGCCAAGGGGAAGCGGTATGCTTCCACGGGCTCCTTCATGCCGCTCCTGGAACCCTTCGGGGCCGAGCGTCATCTTTGGTGGAGTCCCCCGGTTCCGTTCTCGGCCACGAATGATTGGCGCAACCACTTCATCAGTGTCTGGAGCCTCTCGGGCACGAACGATCACGCCAAAGGGCGGGCGAACTACATCTCGGACAAACTCGCCGAGCTGGACGTGAATGCGGCTCGGTACGCCCGGGGTCGCACGCCGGACAGCATTGCCCAACTGCGCGGCAGCAGCGTCTCGGACGAGGAGTGGATGATGAGCCCCTTCTTCGAGCGCTCCTGGTGGCCCGCCTACAAGGGTGACTGGAGTGTCCCCGGCAGTGAACCCCCAGCCACCGGCTGGTCGGCTCACCGGGGCGGGCGCAACCAACTCTATCTCGACTCCCACGCGGGTTGGATCAAGCGCGACATCGCCCGGTGATGGCGCGGTTCGCCGTGCCCGTGGCTCAGGGGACTCCGGGGAGCCGGAGTGCGGTCACTTCGTCTCGAACCGGACCCGCGCGAAACATTCGGGAATGTGGGAATCCCAGATGCCGTGAGGGTTCAAGGCCCAACCGCCGGAATCCTTGGCCGGTGCTGGAGCCTTGGCGGTGTTGAAGCGTGAGAAATCCATCGCCCACTGATCCCCGTCCTTCGGTGGGATCGTGCGTTTGCCTTCCGGGAACAGCGCCCGGATGCCGGACCACGGCAGGGCGATCTCCACGCTCCAGCCGCGGTCGGTGTCGGAGTCGTCGTTCAGGGTGCCGTTCACATGGACGGCGGTGCGCAGTCCAGGGAAGCGCCAATTGAAATGCCCGAGACGCATGCCGCGAGGATGGGTCGTGTAGCCCACGCCATTGAAGGGCTGGAGATTCTTGCGGGCGAATTCGGGCCGGGCGGCGAACCCGGAGCTCTCATAGGCCGATTCCCAGAGGAAGAACACTTCGTACACCGTGTTCCGGGCGTTGATCTCGAATTCGTAGTAGGCGTTGTCGCCGGCGATGAAGAGTTCGACATCGTTCTCGGTGTAGATCGGATCGTTGTGCTGTGTGAGTTGCGCCCGGACCTTGGGCTCCTCGATCGTGTAGGCCGCGTAGAGATGGGTTTCGTCCCACAGCAACCGGACGCGGGTATCGAGGTAGGATCGGTCCCCCGAGATGAGATCCACAAACCGCTCCGAAACGACCGCCTGGGACCACACGGACTCTTCGAGTTTGCCGTCGATCACGGGCGCGGCCGAGGTCTTGCGGGCCACGAGAGTCTTCGCGACCTGGGGATCGCAGGGCAGCTTGGAACGCTGTGGGGCCTCACTCACCGTGTTCGTGGCGGCCGCGACCGTGAGGGTGGAGCCGA
>CAYLTF010000061.1:11398-18803 GCA_964386625.1 uncultured Akkermansia sp.
TGTGGGGCCTCACTCACCGTGTTCGTGGCGGCCGCGACCGTGAGGGTGGAGCCGACGGCGATCACCATCGGCAGGCAGGAAAAGATCATCGAGGTCCAACGCATGACAGCCGCAGGGTCCGACGGAGACGGGCTCCTCCGCAAGCGGCGGTTCGACCCCGGCGATGCGGCGCTCCTGTGGATCAGGGCGAGCGGGAACCGTCTCGGAGGCATCGAGGGTCCGGTTGACGGATCGGTGTTTCACCAGTAGTACGTATGCGTACGATATGCCCCTCGAGAAACTCGCCGCCGCATTCTTCCTCCAAATGGCGATCATCCTCCTGGTTTGCCGGGTGGCCGGATGGATTGGACGTCGATTGGGTCAACCGCAAGTGGTGTGCGAAATGGTGGCCGGAGTCTTTCTCGGGCCGTCGTTGATGGGATGGATCGCCCCCGGCATCCAGGGAGCGCTGTTTCCCCAAGAGTCGCTGCGGGTGCTTTACGTGGGGGCGCAACTCGGGGTGGGCATCTACATGTTCCTGGTCGGCGCCGAGTTCCGCCTGGATCTGTTCCAGGGAAGACTCCGGAGCGCGGCCTCGGTCTCCATCGCCGGCATGGCCGTCCCGTTCGTGCTCGGCGCGCTGCTGACGCCCTGGTTGATGAAGATCCCGGGCTTGTTCTCGACCAAAGCAACCCAGTGGGAAGCCACTTTGTTCCTCGGGGCGGCGATCGCCATCACCGCGTTCCCGATGCTGGCGCGCATCATCTACGAGCGGGGACTCAGCGGCACACCGTTGGGCACCCTGGCCCTGGCAGCCGGTGCCATCGACGACGCGGCGGCCTGGTGTGTCTTGGCCATCGTCTTGTCGAGTTTCGGAAAAGGGGCTCATCTGGCCTACTGGGCCATCGGAGGCGGCGTGAGCTACGCGCTCTTCATGCTGCTGGTCGGTCGCCGATTGCTGGTGCCCCTGGGGCGATCGGTGGATCGCGCAGGCACACTGACCCCGAGCCATCTGGCGATCCTGCTGATGCTGTTCGCTCTGGGGGCCTGGGCCATGGATGCGATCGGGATCCATGCCGTCTTCGGGGGATTCCTGCTCGGCGCGGCGCTGCCGCGGGGCACGCTGACCCGGGAGCTCCAGCGCCAGATCGAGCCCTTCGCGGTGGTCTTCCTGTTGCCGATGTTCTTCACCTTCTCGGGTCTCCGCACCCGCCTGGATACGGTCAATTCATGGCAGATGCTGGGGGTGGCCCTGGTGGTGTTGGCGGCATCGGTGCTGGGCAAGGGAGTGGCCTGCTGGGCGGCGGCCCGCCTCAATGGAGAGGACCAGCCCACGGCACTGGCGGTGGGCACCCTGATGAACTCCCGCGGGCTGATGGAACTGATCATCCTCAACATCGGCCTTCAGAACGGGTTCATCGAGTCGGGGTTGTTCTCGGTGATGGTCTTGATGGCGATCGTGACGACCTTGATGACGTCGCCGCTCTTCGAGTGGGTGTACGGCCGCAAGGCCCGCCAAGAAGGGCGGCTCGGGGCCGCCCCGACCGGGGCTTGAATCCGCGCGGCGGCGGCAGGCCGGGATCGCTCGGTCTCTGAATCGCCTCGCAGACCGGCGGCCTCTTGTTCCACGCTCCCGGCCGTCGCATGCCAGCCACCGCCTCCCGCCTTCAGGTGTTCACCGAGTCCGTGATCCGGGGAATGAGCCGTTTGGCCACCCGTCACGGTGCCATCAATCTGGCCCAAGGGTTTCCGGACTTCGATCCGCCGGAGCCGTTGCTGGCGGCGCTCGAGCGGGCGACCCGGGGTCCGTTCCACCAATACGCCGTGACCTGGGGCGCCCCGCGATTCCGCGAGGCGTTGGCCCGCAAGATCGCGCGCCGGACCGGCCTCGAGGTCGATCCCGACCGTCACCTGGTGGTCACCTGCGGCAGCACCGAGGCCATGATGGTCGCCATGATGACGGCCTGCAATCCAGGCGACCGGGTCATCGTCTTCTCGCCCTTCTACGAGAATTACGCGGCCGACGCGATCCTGTCCGGGGCGGAGCCGATCTATGTGCCGCTGAGGGCACCCGACTTCCGCTACGATCCGGCGGAATTGGCCCGGGCCTTCGACCGGAAGCCCAAGGCGATCATCGTGTGCAACCCGTCCAACCCCACGGGCAAGGTGTTCACCCGGGCCGAGTTGATGGAGATCCTCGCGCTGGCCGAGCGGCACGATGCCTTCGTGATCCTCGACGAACCCTATGAGCACATCGTCTTCCCGCCGCACGAGCATGTCCATGCCGCCTCGTTGCCCGGCGCGATGGCACGGACGATCACCTGCAATTCGCTCTCCAAGACCTATTCGATCACAGGTTGGCGACTCGGCTACGTGCACGCGGCACCCGAGGTGATCGCCCAGGCGCGCAAGGTCCACGACTTCCTCACCGTGGGCGCGGCGGCGCCGCTGCAGGAAGCGGCGGTGGCCGGCCTGGAATTGCCCGAGAGCTACTACTCGGAACTGTTGGAGTCCTACACCGCCAAGCGGGATGTGTTCCTCGGCTACCTCCGGCAAACCGGCCTGGAGTTCACCGAACCGCAGGGCGCGTACTATGTGCTGGTGGACATCGGGCGACTCGGTTTCGCATCCGACACCGCGGCTGCCGAATGGATGATCCGGGAGATCGGCGTGGCCGGAGTCCCTGGCTCGAGCTTCTTCCGGGAACCGGAGCATCGGTTCATACGGTTCCACTTCGCCAAGAAGGAGGAGACGCTCCGTGCCGCCGGGGAGCGGCTGCTGCGGTTGCGGGAATTCTCGGAGAACCCCGGGACTCTGGCCGAGAGTCGGCGGCGGTTCGGGTTGTGACGGAGGGTCGACGCCCGGCCGAGGGTCCGGTCACCAAAACCCGACCGAGGTGGCCCTCCGAAACTCACGACCGGCGTTTGCCGGGCACCCGAGACATGGCCCGGTCGTTCCCGCTTGAAACTTTCAGGCACAGCGATGGCCCCAAGGCCTCGTGCAACGGATCGTCCGCCTCGGCACCGAAGCCCAGATGCAGGTGCCGGGTCCAGCCCTCGGCCCGTGCAAAACGTCCCGACCACCCGCCCACCTGCGCATCACCCTCGTCCATGGAGATCAGGTAGCTCTCCATGCCTTGGGAGACGTCCAGCCATTCCTTCTGGCTCGCATGGCAGGCCAACGCGGCGCGCTTCCGGGCGTGGACCGAGTCGGTGTCGACGTAGAGTTCAGGGCGCACCGGCCGCCGGAGCGGATCCTGCAAACCGTGGGGCAGGGAATGATAGACCGTCATGGGCTGGAGCGTGGGTTTGCGGTCAGGCACGGTCCGATAGTTCGGCATGCCCCGCGAGAACGCCGCCGTGACGGCAATCCGGCAGGTCTCCGTGTGGTCCTCCATGTAATCAACGGGAGGGTGGGTCAGCAGGATGGTCGGTTGGACCTTCCGCACGAGGGCCGCGACCCGGCGGATGTTCCGGTCCGTGTAGAAGATCCCGAGGTCGGAAGCGATCGGTGGGTGCCACTGGAAGTCCATGCTCCGGCAGGAGGCCTGTGCCTCGAGGGCACGCGTCTTTGCCGTGACCTGCCGGGAAAGGGTTGCGCTTCCGAGATCTCCGCGGGAGAGGTTGCAATAATGGACATCCCAGCCCCGTTGCCGAAGCAGGAGCATCGTCCCCGCGGCGCGGAATTCGATGTCGTCGGGATGGGCGAAGACGGCCAGGACGGCGGGCATGGCGCCATCGTGCCGATCGGGCAACGGTTCGGCCAGCCCGACCGCGACAAGAAGCCCCGGGTGAGGCCGAGGTCCGCGTTGCGCCCGAGGGGTCGCTCAGGTCAGGGTCTCCGCTGGTCGCGGCGCACTCCGCGACGGCGGTTCGCTCGGAAGCCGATGAAGACCCTGCACCTCTATCTGTTCAGACAGGTGGCGGCCACCCTGGTGGTGACCGTCGCGGTGTTCGCATTCGTCCTGTTGCTGGGCAACGTCCTGAAGGATGTCCTCGACCTCCTGGCCAGTCCGCGGACGACGGTCGGCATGCTGCTGCAGGCACTGGGCCTCTTGGTCCCGTTCGTGCTCTCCTTCGCGCTGCCGATCGGAATGCTCACCGCATCGCTCCTGACGTTCGGACGCCTGAGCGCCGACCAGGAGCTGACGGCGATCCGGGCCGGAGGCATCAGCCTGGCTTCGGCGATCGTGCCGGTGGTGGCACTGTCGTTGGCGCTGTGCGGGGTGTGCTTCTGGTTCATCGGAGACCTGGGGCCACGCTCGCGGGTCGCCTTCAAGGAGTTGCGCGACTCGATCCTGCGCAGCCAAGCCACCCTTTCGCTGGGGGAGGGTCGCTACCTGGAACTGGGCTCCGTGACTCTGTACGCCCGGAAGGTCGACGGTGATCAACTGCGCGATGTGCGCATCTTCGCCTTCACCAACGGCACCTGCTACCTCGACCTGTTCGCCCCTGAGGCCGAGCTCCGCCGCGACAGCAACCGTTTCCCGTCGGCCTTGTCGCTGCGGAACTTCCAGGGCCTGGTCCAGATGTCCGGCGGATGGCAGGGCATCTCGGCCGAGGAGCGGATCGAACCGATCGCCAACTTCCGGCCGGCGAAGGCGGATCCGCCCAAACTGAGCGAGATGTCCATGCGGCAACTGCTTGAGGAGCGGGTCAAACGCCGGGCCGAAGGGGTGGATGTGACCCCGATCGAGGTGCAGATCCATCGTCAGGCGGCCTTTTCGTTCGCCTGCCTGGGGTTCACGCTGGTGGGAATTCCGCTGGGGATCCGGGCCCACCGTCGGGAGACCAACATCGGCGTGGCCATGGCCCTGGTCCTGCTGCTGGTCTACTACACCTTCATCATCGTGGCCCAGTCGCTGGACACCAAGCCCCACCTGTACCCGCAGTACCTGCTTTGGGTGCCGAACCTGATCTTCCAGGTGGCCGGTGTTTTCCTGATCCGCAAGGCGGACGGACGAGCCTGACCGTGTCGCACGGGGCGGCGCGCCGAAGACTCCGGTCGCAAAGGGAACGTTCAATCCAGGCATTTCAGTCCGGGCGGGTTCCTGCCGATAAAGGGGGCGTCGATGATGTCCGCCCCCGAAGCCAACGATCCGATCTCGAGCGAAACCCCCGCGCTGGAATCCGACTTCGCGAACGGACTTGGCCACGGCGGCCCGGATTCTCTGGGGGCTCCGATCGTCCTCAACCTGATCGATGATGCGGACCTGCTCGCACAGTTCTGTCGGGAATCCCGCGGCCTGCTCGAGGAGGTCGAGTCGGCGGTCCTCGCCCTGGAACAGTCCCCACGGGAGATCGGGCCTGTGGAGATGCTTTTCCGGGCATTCCACACGGTCAAAGGCGGGGCCGCGTTCCTCCGGCTCGATGCGGTCCATGGCCTCGCACACGAACTCGAATCGAGGCTCGAGTTCGTCCGCGGGGGGCAGCGCGCGGTGGATTCGTCGTTCATCGAACTGATCCTCGCCAGCGTCGATGTGCTGACCGGGTTCCTGACCGAGGTCGAGGCCCAGCTCAACGGAGTCGGCCCCGGTCGCCCCATCCACCTCCTCGGCTTGGCGCCCCACCCGTTGTTGTCCCGACTTGTCACGGGCCCCTCGGTCGAGGAACCCGCTGCGCCCCCCACATCATCCGGTCCGGAGACGCCCCCCGCTTCGCTCGAGCGCACCCCGTCCATCCGGGTGGGCGACCGGATCCCGGTCTGCGCCTCACGCCTGGAGACGGCGCTGGGAATCACCTCGGACATCCGTCAGGTCCTGCTGGGTCCCGATGCGCCGTCAGGGTTCGTCCCGGATCCAATCACCGTCCGTTGGCTCTCGGAACAGTTCCAAGAGCTCGACACTCTTCTGCAATCGTTGCTCTGGATCCCCACCGAACATGTCTTCCATCGGATGCAGCGCGTCGTGCGGGATGCCGCGGCGAAAGCGGGCAAACCGATCCGCCTGGCCACCCATGGCGGCGAAACCCTGCTGGATCGACGCTGGGAGAAGACCCTGGCAGAAAGCCTGATGCACCTGCTTCGGAACGCCGTCGACCATGGGATCGAATCGCCCTCGCTCCGGTGTGACCGAGGCAAACCCCCGACCGGCGAGGTCACGCTCGAGGCGGCCATCCAGGAAGGCCGGTTCCAGATCGAGGTCCGGGATGACGGGGCCGGCATCGCCACCACCAAGGTCCTCGACCGGGCGATCCAACGCGGCTGGGTGAAAGCCGGAGAGACTCCGACCGAGAGCGAAATCCACGAGTTTCTGTTCCGGCCGGGTTTCTCCACCGCCGACTCGGTGACGGAGCTCTCCGGAAGAGGCGTCGGCCTGGATGTCGTGCGCAGCAATGTCCACCAGATCGGCGGATCGATCGATGTCCGCTCCGAGCCTGGACGGGGAACGCGGTTCCGGATCCAGGTACCCCTGCCTGCGATCCATCTCGAGGGAGAAAGACGGACTCCGGGGCGGCTGCCCGGACGGATCTCCCAGGGCCCTGCCGAGGGCTGACCTGTCGATCGGGGTTGGGGCACACCCTCATGCCCGCGGACATGGGAACGAAGACGGGGGCCCGAAGGCCCCCGTTTCGAAGAACCGCTCTCGGGATCGAGGCGATCAGTACTTCGGCACCGAAGCGTCGATCTCGTCGGACCAGCCGTTGATGCCGCCCTTGACGCTCTTGACGTACTTGAAGCCCTGCTCGCGCAGGAAGCGCAGCGCCTTCATGGAACGCACGCCGCTCTTGCAGTGGATGTAGTACTGCACGTTCGGATCCAGGTCGGTGAACCGCTGGGGCAGGGTGCTCAGGGGGACCAAAGGCACCCCGGCGATGCGGGCGATCTGCTGCTCGTCCGGCTCGCGGACGTCGATCACGTGGATTCCCAGCGAAGGGTTGTCGAGCGCCTTCTTCATGTCCTGCAGGCTGACCTCGTCGGGATTCGACGTGGGGTTCACGGGCTCCGGTTGGATGCCGCAGAACATCTCGTAGTCGATCAACTGGGTGACCGTCGGATTCGGCCCGCAGACCGGGCACTTCGGATCCTTGCGGAGCTTCAGTTCCCGGAACTTCATGTCGAGGGCGTTGAAGAGCAGCAGGCGACCGATCAAGGACGACCCCTTGCCCAAGGCCAGCTTGAGGATCTCAGTCGCCTGGATGCAGCCGATGATGCCCGGCAACACGCCCAGCACCCCACCTTCGGCGCAGCTCGGCACCATGCCTGGCGGCGGCGGTTCCGGATAGAGGCATCGGTAGCAAGGCCCGCCAAGGTGCGGAGCGAAGACGCTGGCCTGTCCCTCGAAACGGAAGATCGAACCGTAGACATTCGGCTTCTTGAGAAGCACGCAGGCGTCGTTGGTCAGGTACCGGGTCGGGAAATTGTCGGTGCCATCGACCACGATGTCATAGGGGCGGATGAGGTCGAAGGCGTTGTCGGCGGTGATCCG
>CAYLTF010000062.1:0-1384 GCA_964386625.1 uncultured Akkermansia sp.
CGCAAGGCGGCCGCAGGCTGGATGCGCTGGCGGAACCAGCCCGATCCGGAACAACGCGAGGCGATCGCACGGGCCGAGACGGCGGTGGTGGGCGAGGTGCGGCGTCGGTGGGGCGGTGCGGCCGTGGCGCGGTTGCGGCAATTGGAGCTCCAAGGGCAGGGCGCCCGCGCACTGTTGAGGGCCGAGGTGGCCGATCATCTCACGATCACGGCCGCCCAACGGGCCAAGTTGGATGTGCTGTTCGAGCGGTCCGACCAGGCGCTGGGTCAGGTGCGGGCGGTCGGAGCCGCGGGGCGCGCCCAGCGGCAAGCCGCGATGACGCGCATCCGGCAGATCGAGTCCGAGGCGGCCCGACAGGTGCTGAGTGCGGGCCAGCAGTCCCGTTGGCTCGAGTGCCTGGGCGAGGTGCGCGAGACATCGGCCTTCGAGCGGGTATTGCCGATGGCCCCGGAACTGGTCGATTCGGGCGTCTGGGTCGACGGGGAGCGCAAGGCGCGTTTGGCAAACCTGCGGGGCAAGGTGGTGTTGCTGCACTTCTATGCCTTCCAGTGCCACAACTGCCACGCCAACTTCGCCATCTACAATCGCTGGCACCAGACCTTGCGCGATCAAGGCATCGAGGTGGTCGGGGTGCAGACTCCCGAGACCGATGACGAGCGCGATGCCGGCAAAGTGGTTGCTGCGGCCAAGAAAGCGGGTTTCGAGTTCCCCGTGCTGGTCGACCTGAAGAGCGCCAATTGGGACGCCTGGGGCACCACGATGTGGCCCACGGTGTACGTCATCGATCGCCGCGGCTACGTGCGCCACTGGTGGATGGGCGAACTGCGCTGGAAGGGGGCCCAGGGCGATCAGGAGATCGAACGCCTGGCCAAACGACTTGCGGCCTGAGTCCCTCCGGTGGTGAGCCTCGTGGCATGGGTCCCGCCTACTCGCGCAAAAAACGGACAACCTGAGGCTCAGACCGGTGCCCCCTCCGGGAAAAGCGGAGGATCAAGAGTCGGGGCAAGTCTCTGCAGTCGCGGACGAGGGCGCAGCAGGTGCGGAGGTCACCGCCGGGAAGCTCGTGCGGTTTGAGCCGCGAGTCTCTGCGAGGGGGGGAACCGGAGGCCGAACCGAGAGGCGACGAAGGCCAAGAAAGAAGGGCAACGTTGCCCGGATTGGGAAGGTGGAGCGGGCGACGGGATTCGAACCCGTGACAACTAGTTTGGAAGACTAGTACTCTACCGCTGAGCTACGCCCGCGTTCCAGTCCGCAAAGACTTCCTGATTCCCGAGGGCATTTCAAGCCCTGCGTCTTGGTGGATGGCTGAAATTATCGGGCCGCCGAAATCGCCGCCCGTTCCAGGGACTCCGTCAGTGGGGCTCCGCGGCCAGGGTCTCGGCCA
>CAYLTF010000062.1:1484-18688 GCA_964386625.1 uncultured Akkermansia sp.
CGGCCAGGGTCTCGGCCAAGGTGGCCAGCCATCGGGCCGCGTCGGCCTTGGCCTCTGCGGGGGAGGCCAACCGGGGGACGATGGCCCCCAACCGCTGGAACAGCGGGGCCGACGGCTCGGCTTCGGTCGGGGCCTCCACGACGCCGGCCAGACCCCAGCACGGCTTGGACCGCTGGCGGCAGAGCAGGGCGATCTGGCCGGTGCCCTTGCCCATGTAGGTCTGGCGATCAATCGAGCCTTCGCCGGTGATGATCAGGTCGGCCCGGTCGATCTCCGCGGCGAGGCCCGTGTGCCGGGCCACGATCTCGAAGCCCGATTCCAGGCGCGCCCCCAGGAACAGCCGCAACCCGAAGCCGAGGCCACCGGCGGCACCGCTTCCGGGCAGTTCATCCAGTCGGGTTCCATGGGCTGCGGCGGCGATGTCGGCAAGGCGACCGAGGGCCGCATCGGCGGTCGGCAGATTCTCGGGGCGCAATCCCTTCTGGGGGCCATACACGCGGCTGCACCCGCGGGCCCCGAGCAACGGGTTGTCGACATCGACGGCCACGGTGATGGGCAGGGGGAAGGGCGACTCGGGCGGCGTCCAGCGATGGAGGCGTTCCAGCCCTGTCCAGGCTTCGATCGGTCGGCCCGCATCGTCGAAGAAGCGCCATCCCATGGCCCGGGCCAGGCCGAAGCCGGCGTCGTTGGTGGCGCTGCCGCCGATGCCCATGAGCACCTCGCGCGCTCCGGCCTCCAGGGCGGCCGTCAGCGCGGCGCCGAGGCCCGTGGTGTCGAGGTCGAAGGGGTGGAAGCGGCCGGGCGGGAGCTGGGCGAGCCCGACGATGGCCGCCGATTCGATGAGGGCGAGCCGGGAGTGGGGCTGGTACCACCAATGGGCCCGGATGGGGCGGTGGGCCGCATCCACCGTGTCCACGCTACGCCGCTCGGCTCCGAGGCGTTCGGCCAAGACCGATCCGAAGCCGTCTCCGCCATCGCTGATCGGCAGCAGGGTGAGTGCGTCGTCAGGCCGGCGACGCTTCCAGCCCTCGGCGATGGCCGCTGCGGCGGCGGCGGCGGTGAGGGTGCCCTTGAACTTGTCGGGAACGATGAGGACGCGGAACGGCATCGGCTTCGAGGGTGGAGCGCGAAGGGACCCCTCGGCAAGTTGGCGAACGGATCGAACGGGGACCGTCGCCCGAGCAGGATCTCGCGGAGTGCCCTCGAAATCCGATCGCCCGGGCTCAGGGCACCATCTTCAGCTGCATCGACTTCAGGTCGAACCAGGCCTCGCCGGCATGGGCTCGGATCTCGGCCACGAGTTCGATGTCACGCGGGTCGTGGATCTGGAACGGATGCACGAACTCGGTCCACTCGGTGTCGCCGGTGAAGAGCCGGGCATGGTCGCCGCCGCTGAGCCTGAAGGCGGCCCCGCCTTGGTAACGCTGGTCGGGCGCCGGTTGGATGCCCCGGGTGCGGATGCGTCCGCGCACTTCATACTTTCCGATGGGCAGTCGGATCATGGCGCGGAACGAGGCCACGGAGTCCGGGGCCTGCGCCTGGATGTAGAGGGTGTCGAGTTCGCCCAGCTTGACGGTCTCGATCTTGACCTGGCCGCGCTGGTAGCGGGGCTGCCAGCGCGCCAACGCGGTGACGCCGCCGACCTCGAAGCGGATGGGTTTGGGTTGCGACTCGAGCCGCGATTTGGCGATCTCGATCCGGCGGAAGGCCCGGTCCTGAAAGGCGTGCATGGCCTCGGTGCGCCATTCGCGCTGGTCCTGCGGCAGCGACTGGATCACGGGCATGAGGCGGGCGGTGGCGCGCTTGAAATGGGCGTCGAGCGTCTCGGCCGTGTAGACCTCTTTCAGCAGGCGATCGATCTCGGAATAGAATCGGTCCCGGCAGGCCGGGATGTCGAAGACCTGCCGGGCGAGCAGGCCGCCGCCGGGCATCTCCAGGTCTTTGCCGATGTTGCCGAGCAGCTGGTCCATGCCGTGCGGCTGGAAGGTGGCCTTGCCTGTGGGGGGCTCGAAATAGATGCGGTAGTTGTTCCGGTTGCTGCCGTAGCCGTCCCAGTCGACGAGCAGGGCCTGCATGGCGCACTCGGTGATGAACCGGTCGACATTGAGGATGGCCGCAAGGGCCGTCTCGCGTCGGCGCAAGTCGCCGAGGTTGGCGGCGTCGCGCAGCTTCTGCAGGTCTTTGTAGTCGAGGGGGCCATCGCCGGTGTCTCGGTCGAGATCCTGGTCGATGTCGCGCACGAATCCCCCGTCGTAGAAGTTGCCCGACGGGTCGGGGTAATGCCGTCGCAGGAAGGTGCGGTTGTAGCCTTCCTTGAGCACGTAGGGGCCCAGTTCGCGCCCGTCGAAACTGACCAGGGCCTGGGTGGCCCGGGCCGTGGGGATGCCCACCTTTTCGTAGAGATGACGGCCGAGTTGCTCGCTCAACAACGACGGGTCCTGGACGGAGTTGTTGAGGTGGATCTTGTCCATCCCGCTGAAGCGCTGGCCGGGGATGAGCTTGTCGAAGTTGAGGGTCAGGGCCGGGTTGTCATCGACGCCCCGGGTGCTGCCCGCCGATCCCTTCACGTGCACGAGCACCTTCTCGAAACGGTGGGTGCCCACGGTGACCGTGGCCTCGACCGGGGTGCGCGGGTTGTCGCGCAGCTTCTGGATCTCGGCCGGCGTGAAGGTGATGACGAACCGTTGGATCGGGCCGTTGAAAAGGGCCTCGGCCGCGGCGTCGTCGGCGGCTTGTCGGGCGCGCTTCGACCCGGGTTTCGGAGTCTGGGATCCGGACTTCGTCTTGGCCGGCCCCTTCGGTTGGCCCTGTTCGGGGATCGCCGAGGCCAAGGCGGTCGGAAAGGCCGGTTCCCCGATCAGGAAACCGGCCATCATCAGCGTCAGAATCCTGAGTGCCATCACGGACCCAAGGGTCGACTTCCGATCCCAGACTTCAAGCCGAACGATGTGACAAGCCGGAAAAACTCCGGCGCAGCGGGGTCACTTCAACTTCAGCAACTCTTCAGCGATCTGCACCGCATTGAGCGCGGCGCCCTTGAGCAACTGGTCGCCGCAGATCCAGAAGGCCAGGCCGTTGTCGAGGGCGCAGTCCATGCGGAGGCGGCCGACGGCGCAGTTGTCCTTCTCGGAGGTGTGCAAGGGCATCGGGTATTGCGAGGCCGACGGGTTGTCGACCACATCGAGGCCCGGGGCTTTCTGCAGCACGGCGCGGGCGGCCTCCACGGTGATGGGCTTCTCGAACTCTGCGCTCACGGCGACCGAGTGCGAGCGGTAGACCGGCACGCGCACGCAGGTGACCGAGGCCTTGAAGCCCGGGTGGTGCATGATCTTGCGGCCCTCGTTCTCGAGCTTCATCTCCTCCTTGGTGTAGCCGGTGGCCAAGAACGAATCGACCTGCGGCAGCACGTTGAAGGCGATCTGGTGCGGGTACACCTCGCGGGTGACCGGTTCGCCGCGCACGATCTGGCCGACCTGCTTCTCAAGCTCCTCGATGGCCTTGGCACCGGTGCCCGACACGGCCTGGTAGCTCGAGGCGAAGATGCGCTTCACGCCGAAGGCCTGGTGCAGCGGGTAAAGCGCCATCAGGGTGATGGCCGTGGTGCAGTTGGGGTTGGCGATGATGCCCTGGTGCGAGGCCACGTCGGCCGCGTTGATCTCGGGCACCACCAGCGGGACCTTGGGGTCCTGGCGGAAGTAGCTGGAGTTGTCGACGACCACGCAGCCGGCCTTGACCGCCGACGGGGCGTAATCGCGCGAGATGGAGCCGCCGGCGCTGAAGAGGGCGATGTCGATGCCGGCGAAGGCGTCATGGGTCAGTTCCTGGACGGTGATCTCGGTGCCCCGGAAGGTGAGCTTCTTGCCGACCGAGCGGGCCGAGGCCAGCAGGGTGAGTTTCCCGACCGGGAACTTGCGGCGCTCCAGGGTGCGGATCATCTCGATGCCGACGGCGCCGGTGGCGCCGACAACGGCCACATGGGGACTGCTCTTCATAAAGTAAGGCGCGGATAGTGGTCTCGGATCGTCCGCTGTCGAGTGGGAAGCCAACGGGGCGGACAAGGGGGGCGGTCCCACACGTCCTCATGTCAGGGGGCATGGGCGGAAAGAGTCCGGGGGATGCCCAGCCGGGTCAGGGGGTCGCAGGGCGGGCTTTGAGGCGCAGGAAGACCGGGGTGCCGGGGGTGGGAGCCGGAGCCGCCCGGCCCCAGGATTCGAGGGCGCGGCCGTCGCCGAGGGGGCGGTGCTGGAAACGGGTGGCCGGTTGCCAGGCGCGGAGGTCGGAGGAGATCTCGACCTCGAGGACCGCGTCGGAGGCGGCCAGGTCGCGATGGAGGTTGAGGACGACTCGGCCCGCAGCGTCGATCTCGGGCCACCAGGGACCCGGCGAGGCGGCTTCGGCGGGTTTCGAGCCGAGCGCGTATTCAAGCAGGTCGGGGAGACCGTCGCCGTCGGGATCGGCCGAGGCGTTGCCGGTGAAGGGCGTTCCGTCGGCGGTCCCCGGGCTGCCTTCGGGGCGAGCACTCGTGCGCCAGGCCAAGGGGTCCGAGAGGGACCGGACGGGATCGGCCAGAACCAGGGTCCAGCCGCTTTCCGTGGGCGAGGGCCAGGCTTCCGCGCGATCGTACGTCGCTTCGCACAGCTTGAGGCCGACCGAGTCGGACAGGACGAGGGTCTCGCCGCCGTTGTTCAGGCTGCCTCGATAGACGCCCGCCACCGGCACGTCGATCCCGAAACGTGCGCGGTAGCCGAAGACGTTGCGGACCAACACCCGACGCTCACCCGGGGCCAACACTTCGTCGCGCTCTGCCGGGAAGGCGAACTCGATGCCGTCGGTGAACCTGCATCCGCGCAAGTTGATCGCCCGGGGCGAGACGTTCCGAAGTTCCACATACTCGGAGTCGCTCGGGCCCTTGGGCTGGACGTTCAGCACGCTGAAGACCACCTCGCCCGGCACCACAGGGTTGGTGCCGACCTGGAAGAACGCGACGTTCATCGCCGACCAGTTCGATCCGGAGCGCGCGCGCATCTTGACCACGGTGCTGCGATCCAGCACGGGCAGGGTGCCGCCGACGGCTCCGCCGACCACGGTGGCGTTGAGTTCCAGGTCGAAGCTCGCGTCGCTGGAGGTCACCGCCGACTGGTGCAACTCGACGGCCAGCACATGGTCTCCCGCGGTCAGGGTGGCCACCTCGAGCGGGAGGTCCACGAAGCCTTGGCCGTCGTCTGAAGGGCTGCTGGCCAAGGTGCTGGCGAGGACCGTGCCGGTGGGCATGGAGCTGCGGGCGATCTCGCGGCCGTCGAGGTACACGATCGCTCCATCGTCGCGTTTCAGCCGGAGCTGCAGGCCGGTGATGTTGGTGCCTGCGCCCACGGTGAACCGCCTCCGGAAGTAGGCGGTGACCCATTTCTGGGAGGCGTTGGGCCCGAACGGGATCACGGTGGCCTCGTCGCCCTCGCCGTAGCCCAGTTGTGCCGGGCCCTCCGACCAGGCCGAGTCGGCGAAGGCCGGGTGCTTCCAGTTGTTGACGGACCACGCACCGGTCCCGGCCACCGCCGCGCTGGAGCCGAGCCCGGCCTCGTCGGTGAACCAGCGCCACCGGCTTCCGGCGGGCACCAGGGTGAGCGAGCTCTGGCCGGTGCCGAAGCTGCGGGCCGTGGGCGAGATCTCGCCGCCGGGCAGGCGTGGGTCGGATCCGTCGGTGGTGTAGAGCACCGTGCCCGTGGTGGGGCCGACGATCCCGAGGGCGAACCCGTTGGAGACGACCCCGCCGTTCTGGGTGAGGCGCGGGGCGGCGACCGACGGGTAGAACCCGGCCGAACGCCACTGCCCGATCACCTCGGTGGTGCGGCGAGCCAGCCAGTTGGTGCGGGCATAGTCGCGCCTCTGGGCCCAGACGGCGGGTGTCAGGTAGTTCCACCGGGCCGACTCGGTGAGGAACGGTCGCGCGAATTCGTCGGATCGGGCCTGCAATCGCGCGATGACGCGCTCCGGCGTCAGGGGGCCGCCGTTGAAGAGGGCTCGGTGGATGTGGTCGGCCAGCAGCATGCGGAACTCCGGGTCGCCCTCGGCGAAGAGCTTGGAGAGCAGTCCGCCCGGTCCGTCGCCCGGCCCCCTCGCGGCCGCGTTGCGCTGGGTGCGGTCGTCGGCCGCGCAGTACCAGGGGCCGCAGAACCAGCCGTCGGCATCGTTGAGCAGGAACTTCATGCCGCTGCCGGGCACCGTGGGACCGACGGCGCGGTATTCGTCTTCGCTGCCACCGAACATCCACATGAGCATGTAGTCGACGTACTGGGGCACATCGAGCCAGGCACGCACTTCCCGGTAGGAACCGCGCAGGCTCTTGATGCGCTTCCAGACCGTGCCGTCGCCGTCGTAAGGCGTGCCGGGGTCGGCCCAGCCGCCGACGTTCCAGTTTCCGTTGATGGACTCGTAGGCGTCCTTGTCGCCGCCCAGGTAGCTGGCGTGCATCGAGGCTCCCCAGCGTTCACGCAGGTGATAGACGCCCCAGTAGATGCCGTTGATGTAGAGGTGCACGAAGCGGCCGTGCGGATTGAGGTGCCCCATCTCGAGCAGCGTGTCGTCGGTCACCGGGTTGGAGAGGTAGAACCCGCGCATGGCCATGTCGTGGGAACAGTTGCGCAGCTCGAGTTGGTCGAACTCCTCGACCGGAGCCAGGCCTCGGTCGAAGCCGGCGAACACCGGGAATTTCAGTTTCGGGGCCCCGTATTGGGCCCGGAAGTACAGACGGAAGCTCTTCTTGGCGAAGTCCGTGAACGCCCCGCCGAAGCGCTGGATGCCGCAGTCCTCCTGGATACCCGGCTTGCCGTCGTTGGCGATCCATTCGAAGGAGGTCGCCACCTCGGTGGTGTCGTTGATGGCAGCGCGGGTGGCGAGGCTGATGCTGGGCAGGTCGGTCAGCGCGGCCTTGAGCTGCGGGGCGTAGGTGGGGTCTTTGGTGATGCTGGTGCGCAACAAGGGATTGGCGAGGATGTCGGTCGCGAACAGGTAGGTGTGCGTGTCGACATCCGTCGGGGCCCATCCGTCGCGGAAGGCCGCCGCCCGCAGCGTGGTGGTGTTGCTGATCGTGATCGGCACGGTGTAGATGAGGCCGTTGGTGAGGCTCGGGGTGCTGCGGTCGAGCGTGTAGCGGATCACCGCTCCCGGGGTCGCCGAGGTGATGGCCACCGAGACCGGCCCATCCTGGAAGCCGCGGTCGACGCTGAAGGCGGTGTCGGCCACGATGCCCCCGAAGCTGGTGCCGTTGGTCTCGCCGGGGCTCGGGGTGCGGAAGAATCCCCAGGCGCCGTTGGTGCCGAGGCCGTAGCTGATGTCCGGGCGCTGGGCCGGGAAGGTCTTGGTGGCGGGGAAATCCGCGGGGATACGCTGGATCACCGTCATCCCGTCCGGGGCGATCAGGCTGAGGGTGTCGCCTCCGGCACTGAGCTTGAAATCGGTGTGCAGAGGTGCGGTGGGATCGCGCTGATCCTTGCCCGAGGCGAAGACCACCAGGTGCCCGAAGGCCGGGATGCGCACCGCCGGGAACCGCCAGCGCGTGGGCTGCGCCGGATCGTCGGTGAGGTGGTGGCCGTCGAGGTTCAGGCGATAGGGGTTCGGATTGCGCAGCTCGATCCAGTCCGAGAGGTCACCGTCGTTGTCACGGAGTCCCTTGCGATTGTCGGCCAAAAACTCGGTGATCACCGGCGGCTCCAGTCGGACTCCAACCCCCACGCTGAGCGTCGCCGTCGTGGCACCCGAGGCCGACGCGGCCCGCAGGGTGTAGGTGGTGGTGACCTCGGGTCGCACCGTGGCGGTGCCGTTGGTGGCCACTGTGCCGGTCCCGGGTTCGAGGGTCACGCGGGTGGCGCCCTCGATGCGCCATCGCAGGGTCGTCGATTGCCCGGCCACCAGGACGTCTTCGTCGGCCTCGAACTGAAGGATGCGCGGGCCTGGGGCTCCGTACACCTCGATCTCGGCCAATTGAGGGGCGTAGCCGGCCCCGGACCGGTTGACGATCCGCACGAATCGGCCGCTGAAGGTGCCCGCGGAATCCGAGGTCGCCCGGACGGTGTCGCTGCCCCCGCTGGGCGGGAACGAGCCGTCCATCCGGAAGTCGGCCGCCCAGTTCAGAGTGCCGGTCTCACCGCCCCGGTCCGAATAGATCTCCACACGATACCCGGTCAACCGCTCCGGGCAGCAACCATCGGCCCGGCTGAAGAGATCGATCCGGTCGAGGGAGTAGTCTGCCCCCAGGTCCACCTGGAAGTAGTAGCCTTGGATGTCGGTGCCGGCCTGCGGGTGGGTGAACGTGTTGCGGTCGCCGTCGGTGAGGTTGGCGGGAGGGTACCCCGGCCAGGTCGGCCCGGTGCCGGTGATGGGTTTCAGCAGGGCCAGATTGGTGCCCGTCTGCGCCCAGGCCGACGCCAGAAGTGCCCAGACGGCGGCGATCCAAAGACAGCGGGGGAACATCGTGACCGGAGCCTAGCAAGTCCTGTTCCCGCGGTCGCCCCCAAACCCACGGAGACACCGATCGCGGACGAGCGCGGCCATCCCCCCTTCGTCGCAACGGTCAATCCTGCTTCGGACGGGCCGTGTTTGTCGGTGCCTTCTTGGGTGCCGTGGTGTGTTTGGACGGAGCGGCTTTCGTCGGCTGGGACTTCTTGGCTGGAACCTTGTTCCCCCCTGGGTTCCCCGGCGCTTTCCTGGGGACGGCCGGGGGAGGCTCGGGCGTCAGTCGCACGGAAATCTCCGGAGACGGAGCCCGTCGGCCGTCGGCGGTCACGGCTTCCACGCGGAAGCCGTAATCGCCCGGTGGGAACGGGGCCATCGTGAACTGGAACACCCCATTCGTGCCGGACCGGGTCTCTGCGAGGAGTTGCTCCGGGTTCGGGATCTGCCGGAGGAAAAGGAAGACCCGAGCCTGCGGATGACCGATGCCCTGGAGCGCGCTGAACTGCCGGACGGTGAGGGTTGAGCCCGCAGCGGGGTGCGTGATGGACGAGGGCGTCAGGGGGGGCGGAGCCGGAGCCACCGCGCGGCGCGGGGCGACGGGCTTCGGCATCAGCACCCAGGCCCCGAAAACCGCGATGAGGGCCAGGGGGATGAGCAGGTGCCAGGCATCGTAGGTGCCGAGCCAATAGCGGGGTTTGCCTTGGGCGTTGAACATGGCCGATCAGGCGGGGTCGGGGCGTGGAGCGGAGGCCTTGAGCGAGGCGACCTCGGCGGCGAGCCGATTGCGTTCACGGGTCAGGGTGTCGAGATCCTGCAACAGCGTGTCGAGGTCGCCGGAAGCCGATGGAGCCGACGAGGTCGGCTCGAGCTTCAGGGCGGCGAGTTCGGCTTCCACCGTGCCGAGCTGCTCGGCCAGGTCTTCGGCACGAGATGCCAGCACCTTGGCCTCGGCCAGCTGCGACTCCAGGCGTGCGTGGGACTCGGAGAGGGTGGCCAATTCGGCCTCGAGGTCTTTGGCCCGTTGGGCGAGGGCGGGATCGGGCGCGGGAGGCGCGGACGCCGGCCCGTTCTCGGCGGACTGCTTGAGTTCCGACAAGGTTGTGAGGCATCGGGCGTGTTCCGCCTTGAGCGACTCGAGGGCCTGCGCATCGGCGGCCGACTTCCGAGCGGCCGTGTCGGCCCGGTTCTTGGCGGCCCGGCACTCGCGCTCCCAGGCATTGGCTTGGGCCTCTTTGAGCATCAGGGCCGCGTCGAAGTCGATGCGCTGGGTCTGGATCGACTCGAGTTGGAGGCGGGCGGCGTCCGCCTCCTCGCGGGCGCTCGCGGCGCGGGCCTCGGCTTCGGCCAACGATTTCTGGACCTCGGCCAGTCGGTTCCGATCCTCGTCCTGCCGGGCCAGCAACTGCGAGACCGAATGGCACTCGGCCTCGGCGCTGGCCAACTGTGAACGCACCCCGTCGAGCGTGGTGTCCCGCAGCTGGACAGCCCCCTGCAAGGCGAGGTTGACCGTCGTCTGCGCCGCCAGCTCGCGCCGGGCCTGGTCGAGCAGCGGACGCAGTGTCTCGCCCTCGGCAACGGCCAGTTGCCGCGCTGCTTGAAGCGACTCCAGTGCGGATTCCTGGTCGGACTGCCGGGCCTCGGTTTCGGCCAACCGCAGCTTCAGGTCGAGGACTGCCGACTCGGCGGCACGCCGCTCGGAGCGCTCCGCCGACACATGCCCGAGGAGTTCCTGGATCTCTTCGCGCAGTCTCGAGGCGGTTGCCCCACTTTCGGCGAGGGCCTGCTTGAACGTCCCGATCTCCGAATCCCAGCGTTCGCCGGCGGCGCGATGTTCGGCCAACCGCTGCGCCGCCAGGCCCTCGGCGGCGACCTTGGCCTTCATGGTGGCATCGAGTTCGGTGGTCCGGTTCTTGAGGGTCTCGACCGAGCGATTGAGTTCGTGACGCAGATCGGTGATCTGACGTTCGCGGGTCATCAAGGCCTCCTGCGTCTCGAACATCGAGCGGCGCAGGAAGAAGAGGTCCAACAGCCACTTGACGAGCAATCCGCTCAGGAATGCGGCGGCCAGGGGCAGCCAGGAAGGGGCGACGAGGGCAAACATAGGACCAATGGGGCGATTGGTGCCCGAGGCTATCGACCCCGGACACTCAGGGGAATCCCGAATCCCAGCGAAAAACGCGCCTCGTCGCGAGGCGTCGGGTCGACGGCCCGAATCGTGGTGCCGGGTGGTCCGAGGCTCTGGTGCCGTTGGTGCGACCGTGTGTCGCCGATGCTCAAGGGGAGGTGATGCCGCGCTGCCGAAGCATGGCCTCCATGACCTGGTCCATGGCGTGTTCTGCAAGCGGGCGGCTGACCTCGTCGAGGCGCGCGTTGGCGGCCTTGAGTAGGGCGGGGTCGCCGGTCTTGGTCTTGGGATTCTCCTGAGACAGCACGGCCTCGACGCCTTCCAGGGCCTCGTGGAGTTGCTTGCGGTACTCGTCGTCGAGGTCCTTGTCGTACTCGGCCATGGTCTTGCGGGTGGCGGTCAGGGTCTCGCCGGCCCGGATCTTGGCCTCGATCCACTGGCGGGCGCGAAGGTCGTCGAAGGCGTTCTCCACGGCCTCCTCGACCATCTTCTGGACGTCGGCGTCGTCGACATCCACGGCCGAGCGCATCTGCACGATCTTCTGGTGGCCGGTCTTCACGTCGCGGGCCAGCACGTGCAGGATGCCGTTGGCGTCGATCTCGAACTGCACGCCCACCCGCGGGACCCCCTTGGGAGCGGACTCGAACTCGAGGTCGAACTCGCCGAGGCTCCAGTTGTCGCGGGCCCGTTCGCGTTCCCCCTGCAGCACGTGGATCTTCATGCTGCGCTGGTTGTCGACCGCCGTGGTGAAGAGTTCGCCGGCCTTCACCGGGATGGTGGTGTTGCGGTGGATGATGACATTCATCAGGCCGCCGAAGGTCTCGATGCCCAGCGAGAGCGGGGTGACATCGAGCAGCAGCAGGTGGGTGAGCCCGCCGCGCAGGATCTCGGCCTGGATGGCCGCCCCGAGGGCCACCGCCTCGTCGGGGTTCTGAGAGGTGTTGAGCTGGGGGCCCTTGGCCTTGTGGTAGTCGTCGCCCAGGCGCAGGTCGCCGCGGGTCTCCTCGAACTCCGAGCATCCGAACCATTGGGCCACGCACTGCCGCACCAGTGGCATCCGTGTCTGTCCACCGACGAGGATGACCTGGTCGAGATCCTTGGCCTCGAGCTTGGCGTCGGAGAGCGCGCGCAGGCAATGGCCGCGGGTCTTCTCGATGATCCCGCGCGTCAAGCCCTCGAGTTCGGCCCGGGTGATGCGCCGCAGGAAGCTGAACTCCGGCGTGAGGAAGGGAAGCTGGACCTCGGTCTCGGTCTCCGAACTCAGGCGGATCTTGGCCGACTCGGCGGCCTCGCGGATGCGGGAAACCAGCGGTTGCTGCGCCGAAGTGGCCTGGCGCAGGTCGGGACCGCCGGCCTTGTGGATCTCGTCGACGAGGAACCCGGTGAGCGCCCGGTCGAGATCATCGCCGCCCAGCCGGGTGTTGCCGTGGGTGGCCAGCACCTGGAAGACGCCGTTGTTCAGCTCGAGGATCGACAGGTCGAAGGTGCCCCCGCCGAGGTCGTACACGGCGATCTTGGAACGCTCCTTGAGCTTGTTCAGGCCGTAAGCGAGAGCCGCCGCCGTTGGCTCGTTGATGATCCGCTCGACCTGGAACCCGGCCAGTTCCCCGGCCCGCAGCGTGGCGTTGCGCTGGGCGTCGTTGAAGTAGGCGGGGACGGTGATGACGGCCCGGTCCACCGGTTGGCCGAGGGCCGCCTCGGCATCGCGCTTGAGCTTCTTGAGCACCTCGGCCGCGACGTCCTCAGGACTCCAGGCTTTGCCGCCGATGTCGAAGGCGACCGGGCCGTTCTCGTTGCGCTGGACCGGGTAGGTCACCTGAAGGTCTTCGGGCGTCAGCATCGAGCCGCGGCGCCCCATGAAGCGCTTCGTGGAGTAGAGGGTCCGCTCCGGGTGCAGCACCCGCACCCGGTTGGCCGCGTGGCCCACCAGGGGTTCTCCACCGTTGGCCGGAATGTGGACGACGGACGGCGTCAGCCGCTGGCCGTCGGCATCCGCGATGACGTAGGGGATGCCGCTCTCCACGATGGCGACGAGCGAGTTGGTGGTTCCGAGGTCGATGCCGACGATGTTGCTCATTGAACGGGAGTGATTATGTCCGATTTGCCGGGAAAGCCAAGTCGGTGCGGTTTTTCGGCCGATGAACCACCGGATTCGGCGGGGCCTGCCGGATCGGGTCCGACTCGGGAAAGGTCCGGATTTGAAGACCTTCAGCCGGCGCGGTTGGCGGCCTTCTCAGCCAGGTACTTCTCGTAGTTGTTCGGGGCGCCCTTCACGAGGTAGGCGACCCCCTCCGGGGTGTGGCGGATCCGGTCGGTGCTCTGGGTCCGGGAGAGGTAGTCGTGGACCGCGCGCGAGCACCCGTCCCAGATGAAGTAGTCGTCGATGAGGATCATGCCGCCCTTCACCACCTGGGGATAGAAGGCCTCAAGGCAGACCAGGGTCGACTCGTACCAGTCGCCATCGAGGCGGAGCAGGGCGATGCCGGGCTCGATGCGCACGCCGGGCACCGTTTCGTTGAACCATCCCTTGTAGATCTTGACGCGCCTCTCGCCGGCCTTGGCCATGGCCTCTTCGGCATAGGTCTGCTCGGCCTTGCAGTTGTCGAAGTAGTAGGCGTCGGTCTTGGCGGCCTGCCACTGCTTGGCGGCATTGCCGTCGATGTCCTTGGCCTCCGGCAAGCCTTCGAAGCTGTCGAAGAGGTGATAGGTGCGGTTCTGCCCGCTCAAGACCGAGGCGATGCCCGCGACCATGCCGCCGCGCCACACACCGCATTCCACCACATCGCCCGGGATGTCGCGGACGCGGCGGGCCAGGTCGATGTTGTCGGCGTACATCGCGGGCGAGACCATGGTCCAGGGGTGGAATGCCCGGTAGATCGTCCGACCGGAGGCCTTGGGTCCGGGGCGCGGCGGGAAGAGTTTCGAGAGCATGGGCGATGAATGCAGTTGCAGGAGCCTCAGGCCAAATGGGTCCGCCTTCCAGTCCCGTTTTGACCCCGGTTGGGTCGGGCATCGGCGGGATCAGGGTGGCTCAATCGGGTAGCGTTCTCGTTGAATGCTGGGGCGATGCGCGTGCGATCAAGGCCCGCTTGCCTTCGGGAGGGGGCTCTCCCAACCTGTCGGCGGTGACGCGACCCTTGGCCATCGTCTTCTACGAGAAACTCCTTCCAGGAACCCAGGTGGTGAACCGGCTGACCGATCTCGGATACCGTGTCACCGCCACCCAGACGGCCGTCGATGTCCCGCGACT
Source organism: uncultured Akkermansia sp. (assembly GCA_964386625.1). Lineage (GTDB taxonomy): Bacteria > Verrucomicrobiota > Verrucomicrobiia > Limisphaerales > UBA9464 > SXXZ01. The sequence goes on from CAYLTF010000062.1 coordinate 15,308, forward strand.
CGTGCGCGAGCACCGGCCGATGGTGCTCATCGCCGACCTGGCGCTGCGGCACGGCGATTTCTGCGGGATCATCGGCCAGTTGCGGGCCAGCCCCGACCTGGCCCACGTGCCGGTGCTCGGATACTGCGACCCGAAGAACCAGCGACTGGTCCAGGCCGCGATCGAGGCCGGAGCCAAGCTCGTGGCGGCCGAGCAGGGCATTCCCGACCAGCTGCCGCAATTGCTCGACCACGTGCTGGCCGTCGAATGAGCCACCCAACCGGTCCGTCCCTGATCCACGGTCCTGAAGTCCAGTCCCCACGACGAACATCCATGAACCCCATCCCGTTGTCCCAAGGCATCCACGTCCAGCACCTCCTCTACCGGATCGACCGGGTGCGTTGGGCCTCGCTGGGCGCCGCCGAGTCGGCTCAGGCTCTGGCCCGGTTGGAGGCGTTGGCCGCCCGTTTCTCCGGTCCGGCCCATCCGCGCCTGATGACCCTGGCGAATGTGGGGGGCAAGGCCGATCTGGGATTCATTCTCTTCCATGCCACGCTCGACGGCTTGTCCGCGCTCCACCGGGAGTTGGAGGCCTGTTTTCCGCCGGGAACCCTGGTCCCGACGTTTTCCTACCTGAGTGTCACCGAGTTGCCGGAATACGTGCCCACCGACGACGACCTGCGCCGTCATCTCGAGCATGGCGAGCATCGTCAGGTGCCGGGCACCCCGGAATTCGAGGCGGCCTTCGAGGCGGCCAAGAAGCGCAACGAAAGCCAGAAGTTCTATCGCCTCAATCCGGAGCTGCAGGCCGACTGGCCGATCGTGTGCTTCTACCCGATGAGCAAGAAGCGCTCGGCCTCCGACAACTGGTACATGCTCGAGTTCGCGACCCGAAAGACGTTGATGGGCTCGCACGCGCGCACCGGCCGCAAGTACGCCGGCAAGATCAGCCAGCTCATCACCGGATCGGCCGGTCTCGACGATTGGGAATGGGCCGTCACGCTGCTGGCGCACCGCCTCGATGACGTGAAGGGCATCGTCTATGAAATGCGCTTCGACGAGGTCACCGCCCGCTACGGGGAATTCGGCCCGTTCTACGTGAACCTCCAACTGCCGCCGGCCGGGATTTGGCAGCACTTGCACCTGTGAGCGACCTCGCCTCAAGCGCACCGGTGCGGTTGGTCTCCAACGGGTCTCTCTGGGTGCCCGCTGGCGGGAGTCCCGGCGCTCCGGTGGAGTCGTTGTACATCCATGTGCCGTTCTGTGCGCACAAGTGCGAGTACTGCGCCTTCTATTCCGGGCCGGCCTCGGGCGACCTGATCCAACGGTATGTCCAGGCCCTCATCCGTGAGCTCGAGCTCATCGCCCCGGATTGCCGCCCCAAGACGGTCTTCTTCGGCGGTGGAACCCCGTCTCTCTTGACTCTCAAGCAGTGGGAGTCGGTGCTGACGACCTTGCACCGCCTGGGCCTGGGGGGGGCCGCGGAGTTCAGCGTCGAGTGCAATCCGGCCACCGTTTCGGCCGACAAGGCGGCTTTGCTGAGGCAGTTCGGGGTCAATCGCATCTCCATGGGGGTGCAATCGCTCGACGAGGCCCTGCTGGACCGCCTCGGGCGGGTCCACAGCCGCGACATGGTGTTCCGCAGCTACGACATCCTCCGCAAGGCGGGCTTCGACAATGTGAACATCGACCTGATGTTCGCCATTCCCGGTCAGACCCTGGACATCTGGAATCGCACCCTCGATGAGGCCCTCGCCTTGGGCACCGAGCATCTCAGTTGCTACGAGGTGATCTACGAGGAGGACACTCCGCTGTACGAGCAGTTGAAGGCCGGACAGTGCGATGTCGATGACGACCTGGCCGCCGATCAGTACGAGCTGCTCTACGACCGGGTGGCCGGGGCCGGCTTCGCCGCCTATGAGGTCGCCAATTTCGCCCGTCGTCGCCGTGTCGGCGAATCGGAAGATCGACCCGAGCCCGAGCCGGGGATCCCCGCCTTCGCCTGCCGACACAACGTGGGCTACTGGCGCGGGCGCGACAGCTATGGCTTGGGGCCGAGCGCCAGCGAGTGGGTCCGCGGGCTGCGCTCGCGCAATTGGTCCAACACGGTCCTCTATTGCGAGCAACTCGAGAAGGGGCGCCGGGCCAAGGAGTTCGCCGAGGCGCTTCCGCCGCTGGCCCGTGCCGGCGAAACGGCCGCGTTCGGATTGCGCATGAATGCGGGTTGGCCGTGGGACGAGTTCCTGGGCCGAACCGGCTTCGACCTGCGCACCGAATGGGCCTCGGAGATGGCCGAACTGGTGGACCGAGGTTGGGCCGAGGCCACACCGACCCACTTCCGGTTGACCCGGGCCGGGCTGCGATTCGCCGATTCGGCCGCGCAGTCGTTCCTTCGGACCGAGGCGGATGCCCAGTGATTCCGGCGGCCCGGCGTCCGAGCCCCGGCACTGAGCCTGCGTCCGGAAACGTGACTCGCTCGGTCCACCTTCGCGTGCCCACCGTTGGTCCCCGGCGATGGGGCTGATGGCCGCCGCGTGGTCGACTCGGGGTTCAGCAGCAGCGGTTGGGGCTCTCGAAACGCGCTTCGGCCGCCTGGGCGTAGGCGATCGGTGCGTTGTGCCGGCGGGCGGCCTCGGCGACTTCGGGCAGTCGGATCAGCACCGGCTGCGAGGGCACCTCTCGCGAGACGCCCGCCTCCAGGCGTTGGGCCGCTCGATCCACGGAATCCTGGCCCGACCAGTTGCGCAGCATCGCCAGCCCGAGGGCGAAGATCCCGGCCCAACCGGTCTTCCGGCCGCCTTCGACCAGCGCCGAATCCGGGAGCCACACCGGAGGATCCTCGGTCAGATCCGGAGCCCGCCGCCCACGCAGCAGCCGCACCCATTCCACGGCGGCTCCGGCCACGATCAGCGCCGCCAGGCCCAGGAACACGGCCGTCACCCCGGCATCGAGCGCGTTGTTGAGCCGACGGCTGCGGTTCGCCTTCAACGCCTTGGCGGCGGCGGAGTTGTCGGGGGCCGCAGCGGCGGCCGACTGAAGGGCGGGGAGCTTCTGGTCCAGGTCGCGGACCGTCGCCAGGAAGCCGATGCGTGGCGAGGGGTGGAAGATCTTCTGGAATCCTGCCGTGCCGGTGACCGCGAGGAGCCAGATCAGCGGCAGCAGCGCCACCCAGGCGACCCAGGCCGATCGGCGTCGGGCCAAGGCCTGCTTGATCAGGATCGTCGTCGCCAGGACCAGCGCGATGGCGGCCAGCAATTGATTGGCGATGCCGAACAGGGGCCACAGCGAGTTGATGCCGCCGAGGGGGTCGCGGACTCCCTGGACCAGGAACCATCCCCAACCGGCCACGATCAACGCGCTGGCCAACGCCCCGGCGGCGGTTGATCGGACGTCTCCCAGGGG